>JBBQFZ010000003.1:0-91072 GCA_038322455.1 Gemmatimonadales bacterium
CGAACACGATCATTATCAACCCCCACCACAGATTGATGATGATGTTCTCCGACCTTCCGTACAGCTCGACGTCCGTTCGCGTCGCCACACCGTAGATCGCGAGAATCACTCCCAGCAGCGTGAACAGAGTTCCGATCGGAATCCGAATATCGAATCTTGCGGCGGTACTCATGCCGTGCCTCCGGTCAGAAGAAGATGATGTTGAGCGCCAGCGTCGCCGTGAGGACGATCACCGCGAGCACGGCAGGCTTCTCGTACCAGGCCTGGACGGTCTCAACCGGCTTGGGCGTCATGCTGTAGACTAACCCGACGAGCTCCTGCTCGGGACGCGGGCGGGTCATGAGACTCACGATGATCGTGACCACGAAGCACGTCACCCACGCCGCGATCGCGGTCCAGAACGTCTGGCCGAGCTCGCTGCGATAGACGATGTGAGCGCCGAAGTAACCGCCCTTCACACCCGGTACCGATCCGGCCGCGAGTGAGATCCCGTGATGAATCGCCGCGGCGACCGTGCCCGAGATGAGCCCGATGAAGGCGCCGTGACCCGTAGTTCGCTTCCAGAACATCCCCAGCGCGAACGTCGCGAAGAGGGGAGCGTTAACGAACGCGAACACGAGCTGCAGCAGATCCATGATGTTGTTGAACGACGCGGCGACGTACGCCGCCGCTATCGACAGCGCGATGCCGAACACAGTCGCTGCTCGGCCCATCCAGAGGTAGTGCTCGTCGCTTGCGCCCTTCTTGATGTGGCTCTGGTAGATATCGTACGTCCATACCGTGTTGAAGGCGGTGACGTTGCCCGCCATTCCGGACATGAACGACGCGAGCAGCGCGGTGAGTCCGAGCCCCAGCATTCCGGAAGGGAAGAACCGTATCAGCATCATCGGCACCGACAGGTCGTAGTCCATCACCACGTGCCCCGCCTGATCGATCAGCGGTCCACCGGTAAGCGCGTCGATCTTGGGTGGAATGATTCCCAGGTTGGCAGCCGAGAGTGCGTGCTGCGCGCCGACACCGGCCGCGTGCCAGTCGACGCCAAGCGCGATCATCCCCGGCAGAATCACGAGAAACGGGAATAGAACCTTGGGCAGCGCCGCAATCAACGGAGTGCGTCGAGCGGCAGCCATCGACTCGGACGCCATCGCCCGCTGCACGACGAGAAAATCGGTGCACCAGTAGCCGAACGAGAGCACGAAGCCGAGTCCCATCACGAGGCCGAACCATTCGACGCCGATGGGATTCTGCGACGGATCGCCCATGTACCTCCACGCGTGCGTCATCGCGCCCGGCTGGAATCCGCGCTGCACCGAAACCTCCGCCAGCTTCACTTGCAGTCCGCTCCACCCTCCGGCTGCTCTCAGTCCGAGAAACACGAGTGGCGCGAATCCGAACACGATGAGGAAGAACTGGATCACTTCGTTGTAGATCGCGCTCGTGAGCCCGCCGAGGAAGATGTAGGCGAGCACGATCACGGCGGCGACCAGCATGCTGAGGTCGAAGCTCCACCCGAGCAGCAGGTTGAAGAGCTTGCCCATCGCGTACATCGAAATGCCCGACGACATGATCGTCATCACGGCAAATGAAACGGCGTTCAAGGTGCGTGTCTTCTCGTCGTACCGGAGCTTGAGGTACTCGGGCACCGAGCGGGCCCGTGATCCATAGTAGAAGGGCATCATGAACAGTCCGACGAACACCATCGCCGGGATCGCGCCGATCCAGTAAAAGTGGCTGGTTGCGATTCCGTACTTCGCGCCGGAAGCGCCCATTCCGATCACTTCCTGAGCGCCGAGGTTGGCCGAGATGAACGCGAGGCCGGCTACCCACGAAGGAATCGAGCGGCCCGACAGGAAGAAATCGGTGCTCGTCTTGGTAGAGCGTCTCAGCATCCAGCCCACCGAGAGCACGACCGCGAAATACACGAGCATGAGGAGGTAGTCGATCGGCGTCAGATGAGTCATCGAGCTGGATCTCCGCAAAGGGGGCGGGCGCAGGATCTCGCGGTAGTGTGGCCGCGCAGGCCAGATTATACGCGCGCGACGGTCGGTCGGAAACCCCGCGTTCCCTTGGAGGGTTAATTGGCGGCTGTCAGTTCTGGATCGTTGCGCGGGTTGGTCGGGAGAGTGTCCTCTTCCGCGTGCGCCCGCAAGCGGCGCTCCCTCCTTCTTTTCGTCGGTGCGGGATATCTCTCTGGGTGCTCACCGGCGTCCAACAACCCGCACGAGACAGTTCTCACGTTCTCCGGCTCGGCCCTCGGCGCCGAGGGGACGCTTGTCGCCAGACAGCTCAAGCAGTTCATGGTGCTTCATCCGGATATTCGCGTCGAGCTCCAGCGCACGCCCGACGACGCGTCGCAACGGCACCAGCTTTATGTGCAGTGGCTCAACGCGCGGGTCGGGAATCCCGATATCCTCCAGCTTGACGTCGTCTGGACTCCGGAGTTTGCGGCGGCGGGATGGGTTCTCCCGCTCACCCGGTTTTCGCCGCCGTCCGCTGAATTCTTTCCTGCAACTATCACTGCCAACACCTGGGCCGGACGCCTGTACGCGCTGCCGTGGTTCGCCGACGTCGGACTCCTGTATCGACGCACTGACCTGATTCCGAAAGAACCGGCCACTCTGTTCGAGGTCGTGGCGGACGCAAAGCGGGCGATGGCAACGCGGGGCGGCCCGCGGTTCGGCATCGTATGGCAGGGCGCCCGCTACGAGGGGCTCATCACCGGATTCGTCGAGTACCTCGGTGCCTTCGGCGGACGGATCCTCGACGACAGCGGGCGGGTCGTGGTGAATCGGCCGGAGGCGGTGAAGGCGCTTCAATTCATGCGCGACGAGCTTTACACGTCCAAGATCGCTCCGCTCGATGTCCTCACCTGGCACGAGGAGGAGGCGCGCTACGCGTTTCAGAATGGAACCGCCGCGTTCATGCGCAACTGGCCTTACGCCGTGGGTGCGATGAGCGATACCTCGTCCCGCGTCGCTGGGAAGTTCGCCGTGTCTCCGATCCCCGCCTCCGGCGAAGCGGGCGGACACTCGACTGCCGCACTGGGTGGAGCGCAGCTCGCCATCAATGCGTACAGCAAGTCGCCAGACGCGGCATATCAGCTGATCGCCTACCTCACCGCGCCAGAGCAGATGCTCCAGCGCGCGCAGGCCGTTGGACAGTATCCGACGCGTTCGGCGCTCTACCACGATGCGCGGCTGAAGGGCGCCATCAACATTCCCCTCGACGACGCGCGCCGGGCAATCGAGAGCGCGACGCCGAGGCCCGTGACGCCTATCTATACAGAGCTGTCGGAGATACTCCAGATCGAGCTCCATCGCGCGCTCGTGCGCCAGGCCGAGCCACAGGATGCACTCAATTCGGCGGCCAAGCGGATTGACGCGTTGATCGAGCGGACGGGAATGCGAAAGCTCATGTCGATCGAAAACAGCGCTTCGGCCGAAGTCCCGGCATTGACCACCGGGGTCGCCAAATGAAAAAAATCTCCCGCCTCGGCTACGAGGCTCGCCTCGGGTGGACACTCGTCGCCCCCGCGCTCGCGGTCATCGGATTGATCGCGATCTTCCCTCTCGGGTGGACGGTGTGGGAATCGCTTCATCTGCACGAGCTGCGGATGCCATGGCTCGGACAGCCGTTCATCGGTCTCGCCAACTACGTGGAGATCGCAAAGGATCCGCGTTTCTGGGCGGCGCTGGCGCATACGGCGTTCTTCACGGTCGTCTCGATCACCCTCGAGCTGTTGATCGGACTGTTTCTCGCCCTTGCGATGAATCGCGTTTTCCGGGGAAGGGGATTCGTCCGCGCCGCGGTGCTCGTGCCGTGGGCGATTCCAACGGTCGTGGCGGCGCTGCTCTGGCGCTTCATCTTCGAGTCACAGGGCGGAATCGCCAACTCATTGCTCGTTGACGCGCACATCCTCAAGGAGCCGATGGTCTGGTTCATCGAGACCGCGACTGCGTGGGTGCCCGTGATCCTCGCCGACGTCTGGAAGACGACGCCTTTCGTCGCCCTCCTGCTGCTCGCGGGACTCCAGAACATCGATCTCAGTCTCTACGAGGCCGCGGCCGTCGACGGCGCAAATGCATGGTGGCAGCTGCGGCATATCACTCTTCCGCTTCTCAAGCCGGCGATCCTCGTCACGCTGGTCTTCAGGACACTCGATGGATTCCGCGTCTTCGACCTCATCTACGTGCTGACCGGTGGAGGGCCGGGCACGTCGACCGAGCCCGTCGCGCTCTACACCTTCAACGCATTGTTACAGAACCTTCGCTTCGGATACGGGTCGGCGCTCTCGGTGGTGATTTTCGCGATCACCTTCGGGCTGGCCCTTCTCTACGTCCGCGGACTGGGCGTGCGCCTCGGAGGCGACGAGACATGAGTCGCACCGTCCCCGTGGTTCGGATTCCCAGGCAGAAGAAGGCGGGCGTTCACTGGGGTCAGTGGCTCTTCGGTGCCGCGCTCGCGCTGCTGGTGCTGTTCACGCTCTTCCCATTCTACTGGGCGATAGTTGCATCGCTCACACCCGATGCAGCGCTCTTCCGCGATCCGTCACTCTGGCCCCAGCACATCATCGCCGATCACTACCGCGCGCTCTTCGTCGACCGCGATTTCATCACGCCGATCAGAAATTCACTCATCGTGGCGGGGACGACGACGATCTTCTGCCTCTTTGTCGGAACACTGGCGGCGTACGCCCTCGCGCGGCTCGAGTTCAAGGGCAAGGCCGCGATCATGGCCTTCATTCTCGCGGTGACGATGTTCCCGCAGATCTCGATCGTGAGCCCATTGTACCTGGTGCTTCGGTCTCTGCATTTGATCGACACATACCCCGGGCTGATCATGCCCTACATGACTTTCGCGATGCCCCTCACGGTGTGGGTCCTCACCGGATCCATCCGGCAGATTCCGAAAGATCTGGAGGAGGCCGCGCACGTCGACGGCGCGTCGCGGAGACAGAGCTTCACGAAGATCCTGCTGCCGCTAGCGGTGCCGAGTCTGGCGACGACGGGGATCCTGACCTTCATCTACTGTTGGAACGAGTTCCTGTTCGCGCTGTCGTTCACCCTCGGACCCGAGCGCCAGACGGTCCCGGTTGCGATCGCACTATTTCGCGGACAGTACCAGGTGCCGTGGGGCGAAATTCTCGCGGCAGCTGTCGTGGCAACCGCCCCCGTGGCGGCGCTGGTTCTGTTCTTCCAGAGGCGCATCGTCCAAGGCCTCACCGCTGGCGCAGTAAAGGGATAGCCGCAAATGAATTCGAGCACCTCCGCGTCAGCCGCCGGGCACGGACGGTCTTTCGGTCGTCACTGGCAACTGTCTCTGTCTTCTGTGCCTCCGATATCTCGCGTCCCGTTCAGTTGCAGTTCAAAAAAACCTCCGATCGCCAAGAGATAGCCAATGGCCCGCATAGCGCTGGAGCACGTCGACAAGACATACCCGAACGGCTATGTCGCCGCGCGCGACCTCAGCCTCGAAGCGGCCGACGGCGAGCTGCTCGTGCTCGTAGGCCCATCGGGCAGCGGGAAGTCCACGGTGCTTCGCCTGATGGCGGGCCTCGAGCGCGTCAGCGACGGCGTCATTCGCATTGGCGACCGCGACGTGACCGATCTTCCCCCGCAGCAGCGCGACATCGCGATGGTGTTCCAGAACTACGCGCTGTACCCGCACATGACCGTTCGCGACAACCTGGCGTTTGGGCTCAACATCCGGAAACAGCCGCGCGACGTCATCAACGATCGTGTTGGCGCAGTCGCGGCTTCCCTCGGCCTCGAGGAGCTGCTGGATCGCAAGCCGGCACAGCTGTCCGGTGGCCAGCGCCAACGCGTCGCGCTCGGCCGCGCGATCGTTCGCGAGCCGCGGGCTTTTCTCTTCGACGAACCCTTATCCAATCTCGATGCGCAGCTGCGCGTCGAGACCCGCGTCGAGCTCGCCCGCCTGCACAGAAAGCTCGGCGCGACGATGGTCTACGTGACCCACGACCAGTCCGAGGCGCTGACGCTTGGGGATCGGATAGCGGTGCTCAAGGAAGGAGTGCTCCAGCAGGTGGCTTCGCCCATGGAGCTTTACGAGAAGCCAGCCAACAAATTCGTCGCCGGCTTCATCGGGAGCCCGGCGATGAACTTCTTCAAGGGCGTGCTCGTGCGCATCGGAAGCGGCGGAATGTGCACCTTTCGCGGGTCGGACCTCACCGTCCGCGTTCCTTCCGAGCCGGGCTCCGACGGCTCGGTCTTCCTCGGAATCCGGCCGCAGCACCTGGAGATCGCCGACGACAGCGCCCGTGGCGACGGAACCCTGCGCGCCGAAGTGGGAGTCGTCGAACCGATGGGTAACGAGCAGATCGTGTACGTCACGCTTTCCGGCGGGGAGCGCGCCGTCGCGGTTGCGCCGGTTCAGCCGCGCATCACTGCGGGGAACAATGTCACGATTCGCGTGCGCCCGGAGGGCCTGCACGTCTTCGACGCCGCTTCAGGAGTTAGAATCGTCTAGCGGTTACCCGCAGACGCGCTCTACACCGCCGAAGCCGACCACTCAGGCCCGAGGCAGCGACAGGACGAACTTGGATCCCTCGCCTAGCGAGCTGGTCACCGTAAGGTCGCCGCCCATACGACGCGCGAGATCGCGACTGATCGACAGCCCAAGCCCTGTCCCCTCGTGCTTCGACGCGTAGTCGCGGTTCACCTGCACGAAGGGTTCGAAGATCGCTTCGAGCTTGTCTTCGGGAATTCCAGAACCGGAATCCGTCACGCACAGGTAGATCATCTTGTCGTCGTCGGAGCACTCCAGATCAATGCGGCCGCCCGGCGGGGTGAACTTGATCGCGTTTGACAGGAGATTGATCAGGATCTGTCTCACTTTGTCGGGATCGCCACACGCCTCCGAGTCCGGAATGTCTTCCGCCATTGAGAAAGTGAGGCTCTTCTCCCGCAGCTGCGGCTCCACGAATTCCCGAAGGCTCTGAATGACGTCGTCCAATGCCATCGCTCTCGCTTCCACCGCTACGTGACCGGCCTCGATCTTGGCGAAGTTTAGCACGTCGTTGATCAGCGACAGGAGATGGCGTTGGCTGCGATCGATGCGCTCCAGGTCCTCGCGCTGCTCCGGCGTAATGGGGCCGCGGAGCTCCAGCTTCAGCAATTCCGAGTATCCCGCGATCGCGTTGAGCGGAGTACGCAGTTCATGCGACATCGTCGCCAGGAACTGACTCTTCGCCGCGTTGGCTTCCTCAGCTTCCTGCCGCGCGGACCGCTCGCTCGCCACGAGCTGCCTGTACTCGGTGACGTCAACCGCCGCCGTCAGCCACAAGCGACGCCCGTCCGGCAGCGACCCCAATGCGACGCGGTGAAAATCCCAGACCCGGTCCGTTCCGTCGGCAGCTCGCACCGTGTGTTCACCGAGCCGCTTCGACTCCCCCTCGGGCTGATCGAGCGCGTCGGCGCCATGAGGCAGAATCGCACTTTCGGCGCTCTCGGGAAATGCGAGCGTTGCCCACTCTTCCGTCGTCGTGACGGGAGTCGAGTAGTAGCCGGTGAGCGTCATCCACGCTTCGCTCAGCTGGAGAATCTCGCCGTCGGACGCGTGCAGCATGAGCGGATACGGCGCCGATTGCACAGCCGCGCGGAGCCGCATCTCGCTTTCACGCAGAAAACTTTCCGCGGCTTCGCGCTGCTCGAGATACGCTTTCACGTCGAGCTGCCTCTGCCTGGCGCGAAGTCCCGATCGTATGATAGTCGTCAACGTCGTTACACGGACCGGCCGTTCCAGCAATGTGACGTTTCCCTTTTCAGCGACGCCTCGGAGCGCCTGCGGCAGGGCGCCCGATAGCTCGTCCTCGCCGGTCAGAATCACAATCGGGACATCGGACCAGGACTGCTGGCGATTGAGGGCGTCGAATAGTTTTTCACGCGCGCCTCGATCGAGCGCCTCCTCGGCCAGAAGCAGTACCCCGATCCGTTCCCGCGCAATCAGGTCGCACACATCCGCCATGCCTGCGCAGACACGCGAAGCGAGCCCCGCTCGCTCCAGCACCATTCCCGCCACCCTTCCGTCCTGACCAGTCGGAGTAAGAACAACGACTGCAAGCGCGTCAGTGACCTGATTTCTTTCGGCTGCGCCCATTGTCCTTCTCCTTGAGCAATGGGGCGGCGGCGCCAATGTAATGCGGCACACCGGTCAGCACCCCCTGGAATTCGGACAGCGGCTCGCCGACAAAAAGACCGCCTTTCTGAACCTTGCATTCACGAATAATCCGCTCGTGATCGCCACTTCGCTTCTTCACCACAGATATCGCCTGACGCACGCTCCCGCTCACCTCGAAGTATCGAAGCAGCACTACGGTGTCGGCGAGATAGCTCACCTCCACCGCGTCATCCACCGGATTCCCGAAGATCCCGTGCTGCACGAGTGTCATGATTGACGTTACTCCATTGTTAGCCAGATAGCTCAGTAGCTCGTGAATCTGTATAGGAAGTAGTCTTTCCTCCGGCATCGACTGCATGTAGCCGTTGATGGAGTCGAGAATCACCAGAGTGACTCCGTCGTCTTCGACCGCGCGAACCACCTGACTGGCGAATTCCCCCGGTGAAAGCTCGGTTGGCTCGACCTGAGCGATCCTTAACTGGCCGCTCGCCCGGGCCGGCTCCATGTCCATACCCAATGCTTTCGCGCGCAACTTGAAAGTGCTCATGCGCTCGTCGAACAGGTAGAACAGCACTTTCTTGCCGCGCTTGATTTCGGCTCGCGCAAACTGGGTGCAGAGCACGGACTTGCCGGTCCCGGCCGCGCCGGTTATCAGCGTGCTTGTCCCGCACGTGATACCCCCTCCAAGCAGGGTATCGAGCGGCGCCGAGCCACTGAGCAGATGGTCGCCCGATACGTCCACACGCGGCTCATCCTGCAGCACCCGCGGGTAGACCTCGATCCCGCCAGTCACGAGGCGAAAATCATGGTAGCCTCCGCGGAACTGGATGCCGCGCACTTTTGTCACCTGCAGCCGCCTGCGCTCCGACCCGTACTCCAGCGCAAGGTGCTCCAGGATGATTACGCCGTGCGCCAGGCTGTGCAGCTGGAGATCCCCATCGGGCGAGGTTTTGTCGTCGAGAAGGACGACCGTGCAGTCGCGGCCGTGGAAGAACTGCTTGAGCGCGAGGATCTGCCGGCGAAAGCGCAGCGGCTCCCGGGCCAGCAGCCGCATCTCCGACAGCGAGTCGAACGCAATGCGGAGCGGGCTGTTCTTCTTGACCACCTCCAGCACTTCGTCCACCGTCTGCTGCAGCTCCACTTCCGCGGGACGGAAGATCGTGTAGCTCTCTTCCAGGTTGTGCGAGCCTTCCTTGGACATCTCGAAGATATCGATTCCGTCGAGCTTCCAGCCGTGTGATTCGGCCACCGCATGAAGCTCCTGTCTCGACTCGGAGAGCGTCACGTACAATCCCCGCTCACCCTTCTTCGCTCCTTCGATCAGGAACTGCAGCGCCATAGTCGTCTTGCCTGTACCCGGCTCACCGTCGATGAGGTACAGGTGATTCGTGGGCAATCCTCCGCCGAGGATGTCGTCAAGTCCCGAGACGCCCATGCGCGCTCGCTTTTCCGAAGCGGCCCTTCCACTGACAGCGGGTCGAACCACCGCTCGTTCTCCTGAGGATTTTTTGGTCAGCTGCTGGCAATCCTTCGCAGTGCCTGGACCGCGTCGACCACTTCCTTGCTGGGCATTGCGCCGGGCATCACACTCTGCACCAGCTTGTCGTCCCGCTCATACAGATCGTTGCCGAAGTACAGCTGACCACTGTTCATGTAGGTCGTGAAATACGTGATGTAAACCGGAATCTTCTGCGGCACCTTCACCGACTTGTTGTCGGGCGGGTTCTGCATCTCCTGCTGAACCTTGTCCGCGGGCCAACCGAGAACCCACTGCGCCAGCTCGTCCGGCTTTTCCACACGGATGCAGCCGTGACTGAAGGCGCGCACGTCCTTGTTGAAGAGCTCGTGGTTCGGCGTGTCGTGCAGGTAGATGTTGAAGTCATTCGGGAACAGAAACTTCACGTACCCGAGGGCATTTTTCGGCCCCGGACGCTGACGGACTCGCGTTTGCCCATTCTCCTGATACGTCTCCATGTTTTCGCGCGCGAGGTAATCGGGACCCTTTGGAAAAATCTCTTTCGCGGCGATATCAGGCGTCACGTTCCAGTAAGGCCGGAACACCACCGTCTCCATGGAATCGGCGAACACAGGGGTGGCCTTGTCCTCGTACTCCTGGCCGACGATGACTTTCATCTCGAGGGTCTTCTTCCCGCTGTCGAATGCCTCGAGCCTGAAGGCGGGCACGTTGACAAAGATGTAGCGCTGTCCAAAGGTCCGCGGCAGCCAGCGATAACGCTCCATGTTCGCTGCAATCTCGCCCAAACGGTAATCGGCGGGGACGTTCATCGCGGCCAGAGTCTCGGTGCCAAGCGCGCTGTCCACGTTGATGGCATGCCGCTCCTGGAAGAGCGCGACGGCCGCCGCGAAGTCGTGGTCGTATGAGGCTTTATTGGCGCCACCCGCCGCGATGATGCCCTCGGCGGCGAGCCTGTTGCGCACAGCGGTCAGCACCGCGGGATTGGCCGTCGCGCCCGGCTTCACGTTTCCGCTCGCCGGAACCTTCTGCCAGCCACCCTTGGCGACGAGAACGCGGTACTTCTGGAGCTGATCGCTCAGCGCCGCATAGTCCTCGTCGGTCGGCCGCATCGTGGCGAGCGCCCTATCGAGCTGCTCGTACCGAAGATTCCTTACCAGCGCGCTGTCGATTTTCTCTTCCTCGGGGTCGACATGCCATGCCTGAGCCACGGTTCTGGGATCGATCTGTCCGGTTAGCAGATCCTCGCCCAACGACGTATACGACGCAGTCAGAAGGACGTCGGCGGTGGCGAGCTGTTCGGCCGTCGGGGTCTTGGTCTGCTTGAGCGCACCAATCGCCTCGGCCAGCGCGCCAATCGGATAGTCGCTCAGCCGCATCCCGTCGGCGTTGGCCGCGAGGATCGCGTTGGTGACTGCCTTCGTTCTGGTTTTGTGGAGACCATCGCTCGTGAGCCAGAGCGGATTATTCCCGTAAATCTTGTATAGAGTCTTAGTGTGGCCCCACTGGTCGTCGTCGATCATCGGCAGCTTTGGGCCAGCCAGCTTTTTCTGGATCGATGCTTCGATTTCCGTGGCGGCAACTCCCTGAACCGAGGCGAGCTTGTCGGGCGCCCAGGTCTGCGCGTTTTCGGTCTTCGCAGAGCTTTCCTTCGCTTTGCAGCCCGTCAGGAGCGTCAGCGCAAGTGGAAAGAGCGAATAGCGTGCGGCCGAGCGGCGGCTCGGCAAGGGCATGAGGAGTGAAGACATAGGGCCTTATTTGACGTTGACCTTTCGAGGTTGCCGCGAAATCTGAGTGGAACTAGTAGGCGAAATACGGGCCAGTTGAGCAGTAACATTCGAACGGAGGGAACATCCGCCCGTTTGAGCTGGTCAGATACGGGGAGACGGCCCGGAAGCGTGGCCCCTTTCTTTCAATGGTCGCGTCGCGGACTCATATTGAGGATCGAAGAAATGATGACTCGTGCAAAAGTTCTTTTGGCGGCCGCGCTGCTGGTCGGGTCCGCCACGGCGTGCTCCGATGTCTCCGGTAATAACGTCGTAGCGGAGGGCTCCTATTTTCTGACGAGGGTGACCGGCGCAAACGGCTCGACCAACGTCCCGTATTCGTATGTCGACCCGAACACCGGCCACACGATTCAGGTTCAGAGCGACCAATTCTTGCTCACCTCCGACGGCAGATACAGCGAGCAGCAGTTGTACGGTGACAACGGTTTCTCTACCCAGGCAAACGAGACGGGAAGCTGGTCGCAGTCCGGTAACACAGTGTTCTTCAGCCCGAACCCAGGTGGCGATTTTGGCGGCCAACCCTATCAGGGCACTGTCCGCAACGACAGAGGTTTCGGGGGCTCTCGGACCCTTACGATTTCCATCAGCGGGACCACCGCAATCTATACCGACTAACTCGGCTTTACCGGATACCGGGTAACGGTACCTGGCACCGGATAAAAAACCCCGACGGCAGCGAACTTCCGCTGCCGCCGGGTTTTTTTTTGTGGCCTTCACCGGCGACCGGCTCAGACCTCTATCACACTCGCGTCTGCGAGAGCACGAGAGTGAAGGGTGGGGCTTACTGCACGCACTGTCCATGCGGATCGGGCTTGGTCTTATCGACCACCGGGCGCTGATCCAGGTTGCCGACCCTCGTTGCGAGGTCGGCGACGTATTGAGCCACGCGAGCCATGCGGTCGTAATCGATGTACTGCGGCTCGTCGGTCACCTGGTGGTAGTCCGCATGACCACCCGTGGTGAAGAAGATGATCGGGATGCCGTAACGGGCGTACTCGTAGTGATCGCTGCGGCAATAGATGTCCTGCGGATGACCGTCCGCATCCATGGTGTAGTCGAACGAGAGCGGACGTTTCTCGGACCCATTGACCGCCTCGGCGAGATCACCGAGCTGGGTCGAGAGGCGTCTCGAGCCGACGAGCTGTACGTAGTTCGGGTTGCCGTGCACTTTGCCACCCTGCTTGGTGGAGCCGGTTATGTCGGATCCCGCTCCCCGACCCACCATGTCCATGTTCAGCTGTGTGACAATGGAGTCGCGCGTCACGGTGGGATGATCGGTAAACCACTGCGAGCCATACAGGCCCGCCTCTTCACCGACGTGCCACACGAAGAGCAGCGATCGCTTCGGCTTGGTCTTCTGCCCGGCGAAGTACTGGGCGATCTCGAGCACGCTCACGCTGCCCGAGCCATCGTCGTCGGCGCCGTTGTAGATCGAATCGGGCCGGGCTGATGCGCCGTTGCTGCGGCGTCGCATGTCGGCGATGATCGAGTTCACCTGCGACTGCTGCGCAGCATCCAGCTTGGGCGGCGCATCGTCCGCGCCTTCCGTGCGGAAGAGATGGTTCACGACGTAGATCGAGTCGTGCGCGACAGGCTGCGTGTTCCAGCCGATGTGGTCGTTGTGGGCGCCGATCGCCACGTATTCGCCGCGGAGCCTTGGGTCCGACCCGGGGATCAGCGCGACGACATTTCTCGCCGGATATTTGACCGGCAATTCGCTGATGCCTGGAGTCGATGTGACCGTAAGTCCGAGTGCCCCGGTTGCGACGCTGTCGACGTTCGCACCCAATAGTGCGTCCGCGACGGGCTTCGTGACGTAGGCAAAGCTTGGCACCGCCGGATTCTCATCATTCTTGAGCAGCTGGTTCGGCTGTTTGAAGAGTTGAAGCAGCGACGGAGATACCTGCTCCAGGCTCGCCACCGCGATGCCCGCCGCGTTGCCGTACCTGCGGGAAATGAAGAACCGGTTGATGCCACCCGGCCCGGTCTGCGCCATCGCGTCTGGCTTGACAGACAGCACCACCACCTTTCCGGCCGTCCGCGATGGATCGATGAGCGATGCCGAATCGCCCCACGTTCCTCCATAGACCGCCTGCGCGCCGTTCATGCTTCTCGCGCCCGGCCCCTGATCGCGAAGCGCGTAGTCGGTCCACGCCGCGTAGGTCGTTGAGCCAATCGTGAGCCTGCTCGCGGGGTCGACGGTGCGATCGACGAGATTCACCGTCTGGAAGTAGCTCCCGTTTTCTCCCATCGGAAGAAGTCCCATCCGCATCACTTCCCTCGCGATATACTCCACTCCCTTCTCGTTGCCGGGAGTGGCGAGCAGGCGACCCTGCATTGAATCGTCCGCGAAGATGTACAGTCGCGTGGCGAGGTCGGCCGGCGTGATCGCTGCCGTAGTTCGCGTCGGCGTGTGGACGCGTGGCCGCAACACCACGTCCCAGTTGGGCGGCAACGCACCGGTGGACTCGGTGTGGATTGCCTGCTGCGCTGAAGCCGGGATGCCGGCCAAGGTTCCAACGAGACCGGCGAAAAGGATTTTCTTCATGGTGAGAGAAAGGGTGGGAGTTGCCAAGTACTCTGCTTGTCAGGATTAGACAGCGCGCAGTGAGAGAGCGTTGCAATCGCCATACAAAATCCCTACGGTCTCGCGCGCCGGAAGGTGTCAGGCGGGGACGTCGCTCATCAACCCGATGACATTGCCCTGACCGTCGTTCAGCTCGGCGATCCAGATCTCCCGCCCATTCATCCGGGCGATGACGTGCGGCTCCTGAAGGCTTTTGGTGCCCGCAGACACGAGGCTCGCGTAGGTCGCCTTGATGTCGTCACTGTCGTAGAAGAGAACGGGATGCTGCTCGTTCCCATCAGGTCCCTGCGCCGCCGGACCCGATAACATCAGCTGCACGCCGCCGGCATCGAAGAACGAAAGGGCAGGGGGCGCATCGAATAGATGTCGCAATTGCATGACATCACGATAGAAGCGCTTTGCTTCCTCAACATCGTGAACCGGAATCGCTATCTGTCTGATTTTCGAAAGCATTTCGGTGTCACCGTGGGAAGTTGGTTAGTCCGGCGGCGCGGCCACTTTTACCTTCGGATCGACCCGCAGCTCCTTTTCCACCATTCCGCCAAGGTCGCGCAGCGTTTCCATGTCGTCTTCGCTGAACTCGCGCGGGGCCTTGTCCATGATGCACAAGGTTCCGACGTTGTGTCCCCCCGGCCCCCTCACCGGCTGCCCGGCGTAGAATCTTATCCGCGGCTCCTCGAGCACGATAGGATTCTGCGCGAACCGTGGATCGAGCACCGCGTCCTCCACGATCAGCGGGTCCTGTCCGACGATCGCGTGACCGCAGAATGACAGCTCGCGCGGAGTGTCTTCCAGCGGCAGGCCCTGTCTCGATTTGAACCACTGGCGGTCGCCTTCCACGAAGGAGATTCCCGCAAAGGGTACGTTGAACACGCGCTGCGCCATGCGGCTGATCTTGTCGAAACGCTCTTCGATGGTCGAATCAACCGAGCCGCCGAGCCGGAATTCCACCAGCCGTTCCGCCTCGTCCTGCGGGATCAGCGGTCGCATCACCTCTTCCGTCTCGGCCCAAAGCCCGCGACTTCTCATCACCGCGGTCACACGCGCGCGGAACCTGCTCGGATCCAGTGGCTCAAACAGCACATCGTCGACGCCCTGAGTGAGGAGATCAGCGGTCTCGGTCTCCGTTCCCGCGGGTGCGACGACGATTATCGGCATATCGATGAGTCCAACTACGGTGCGCGCCGCGTGCACCACCTGGCGCCCGTCAAGGATGGGAAGCTTCAATCCAACGACGAGTGCATCGGGTGGATCCTGAGCGAGAATTCCGAGCGCAGCGGCCCCATCGTTCGCGATCGTCACCGCAAATCGTGCTTCGACCAGAATGTCGTTGTAACGAATGCGATCCGCCTTGTCGCTGACCGCGAGCAGCACCCTCGATGGTTTTGGAACGCCGTCGGCGTCGAGCTCCGGCAGATACTCCGCGTTAACGCGCGGGGTGTTCGTTCGCGGGGTTTTGCGGCGCTCGAACTCGGTGTACGGAATGACTTCATCGGCGGTCGTATCACCCTCTGCAATGTGCCAGAGAGCGTCGTTGTCGAAGGTGTGCAGAGCGCCGGAGCGCAGGGCCTGGGACCGGATCTCGTCGGGGCTTTTCCCCATAGTGATCATTCCGCGTATTTCCGGCGTGATCTCGAGGAACTCGATCAGGGGGAGCCGCCCGGTGTAGCCGGTGAACCCGCACTCAGAGCAACCAGTCGCTTTCACGTGGCGCGCGCGATTGAACAGGCGCTGCTGCGCGGCGCGAATCATCGGGTGAAGCTCCTCGACTGGTGCCTCGTACCGGCAATGCGGACACACTCTGCGCACGAGACGCTGGGCCGTGACGCCTATCAGTCCGGCGGCGACGCGGAATGGCTCGACGCCTATGTTGGAGAGGCGCGTGATCGCGCCAATCGAGTCGTTGGTGTGTAGCGTCGAGAGCACGAGGTGTCCCGTCATCGCCGCCTGGAACGCAATCGTCGCGGTCTCGGCATCGCGAATTTCTCCGACGAGGAGCACGTCCGGATCCTGGCGCAGGACGGACCTCAGAACACCGGCGAACGTGAGTCCCTGCTTCTCGTTCACCTGCACCTGATTGACGCCGCTCAGCCTGTACTCGACCGGATCTTCGACTGTGACGATGTTCACCGCCTCTCCACGTCGCGTGTTCAGAGCGGCATACACTGTCGTCGTTTTTCCCGAGCCCGTGGGTCCGGTAACGAGGAGGATGCCCTGTTCCCGCATCAACAGTGCTTCGAATCTCTCGAGCACTCCAGGCATGAAGCCCAGCGTTCTCATCGAGACCTGGACCGACTTCTCGTTGAGCAAGCGCATCACGACTTTTTCACCAACACGCGTGGGCAGGACGGACACGCGTAATGCGACCTCTTCTCCATTCACCCGCACTTTGGCGCGACCGTCCTGGGGACGGAAACGCTCGGCCACGTCGAGCTCGGACATGATCTTGATGCGCGAGACAACGGGCCCGACGCCGATGAAGCGCGGCAGCACCATGATGTTCTTGAGCAGGCCGTCGATACGGAAGCGGACGAGCGTCGACGTCTCGTCGTGCTCGATGTGGATGTCCGAGGCCCGCAGCTTGATCGCGTTCCCGATGATAGCGTCGACGAGCTTGATGACAGGAGCGTGAACGCGCGCGAGTGCTGCCTCGTTCTGCTCTTCTTCCTTCACCTGCTCGATTCCCACCGCGTGATCGAGCTTCTCGATCAGGCCATAGATCATCGCGTCAGGGCGAAGCGTCTCCGCCACCATCTTCTCGAGCTGCCCGGGCGGGCAGAAGAGCGGCGTCACTTCGCGGCTCGACGCCCAACTCACGCGCTGGATTGCTTCCTGGTCGAGCGGGTTGGCCATCGCCAGATGAATCATCCGGCTGTCGACTTTGACGGGAAGAACGTTGTGCTCGCGGCACAGCTTCTCCGGTAGAATCGACATGGCGTCCTTGTCGATCTCACTGGGGTTCAGAGTGACGTAGTCTATTCTGAACGCTTCTTTGACGACCTCGGCGATCTCCTTGAACGAAAGGACATCCCCGTCGATCAGGGCCTGCGAAACGTAGGGTTTCTGCTGTGAGCGCCACCGTTTTAGCAACTCGGGCGTGACCCCAGGCATGGTCCCTACGAGGGAGACCAGCCATTCATCCTTGAAGCGGAATTTTCGCTCGTTGGTCTGCGGGTCGGCAGGTATCGTCATGGCTTCCGGTGGGGCACTCGCTCCTGACTGCTTCTCTCTCGCTTTTCCAGAGGGCAGGCCGTCCTAAATGACTGTCTTCTCCCCTCGAAGATAACAGGAGGGGTTGCTGGACATTTCAGAACCGAATGGGGTGATTCGATGGCGATTGAACAGGCCCCCGTAGTGACACGCCGATCACGGTTCGCATTTTGCTAAACATTTGACCATACTTGAGCTCCGCGAGCTTTCTGGCTTAGCGGTGCAGTAAACCCATACGCGTCAGGGTCAGGGCGCACCATAAGGCAATGTCAGCACCCGAGATCCGGAACAAGATCCTCCAGCTTCTTCCGCCGGCAGAACTCTCCGCCGTCACCGAAAGAAGCGAGATGGTGACGATCAAGTCGAAGGAAATGCTCTTTGAGCCCAGTGAGCGGCTCAAGTACGTCCATTTTCCTGAGGACTGCGTGATCTCGCTGGTAACCGTCATGCAAGACGGAGATCAGGTCGAGGCGATGACCGTCGGCAACGATGGCTTCGCCGAGATCCCGGTGTTCCACGGCGTCGAGACCAGTCCCAACAGAGGGTGTGGACAGATAAGCGGTGTCGCCAGTCGAATCGCGGTAAAGGATTTCCGTGAGCTCGTGGAACAATGCGTCCGCGTACGGGAGCTGATGCATCGCTATAGCGAATTCGTGTACGAAACAGTCGCGCAGTCCGCAGCCTGCAACCGACTTCACGTGATCGAGCAGCGCTGCGCGCGATGGCTTCTCATGTCCGAGGACCGCGTTGGGCGTGACAGCTTCGATCTCACGCAGGAATTTCTGGCCGAGATGCTTGGGGTTCGCCGACCGGGCGTGACGGTGGCGATGGGATACCTGGCGAAGTCGGGTCTCATCTCTTACGGCCGCGGGAACATCAAAGTTGTTGACCGCCCTGGCCTCGAGAAGGCCGCGTGTGAGTGCTACCAGACGATAAGGGCGCGGCAGTCGAAGCTGATGCAATAGCTTCGCGGGTCAGCGGATCCCCGCCCCTTCGACGAGCGGCATCACCGCTTCGGAGAATATCTCCATCTCCTCCAGCTGCGGACTGAACTGAAGCAGCAGCAGATCCACCCCGACCGCCTCGAGCTGCCTGATTTTTTCAGCGATCTGCTCGGCTGTCCCAACCAGGCCCGCACGCAGCCCCCGATTGGAGACTGAGTAATCCTCGAGACTCACCTGCTGGTCCAGTGCGGTGTGCGAGATCCAATCCTGATAGTTGTGATAGCCCGGCGATCCAGGCTGGACGTTGGTGATTCGCGCCAGCTCCTGACGCGCCTCTTTCTCCGTCTCGCGCACGATGCAATAGGCCGCGACGCCGAATTGCATCGGCGGCATCCCGATTTTTTCGCGGCGAGCGCTCATGTCGGCGATCTTGGGCGCCACGCGATCCGGCGGATCGCCGTGCATCACGTAAGCGTCGCACGTTCTGGAGATCAGCTCTTTCGCGGCCGTACTCTCTCCGCCGGCGTAGATCGTCGGCCGCGGACGGCGCAGGGGCTTCGGCTCCAGGATCGTTTCTTCAACCTTGTAGTGGCGGCCGGAGTGACTGAAGCGCGGCTCATTCCAGACACCGTCAACTATGCGGAGCCATTCGTCGGTGCGCGCGTATCGGTCGTCGTGCTCCTCGAAGTGGATGCCATAGCGTCTGGCTTCGTCCTTCCACCAGGAGGAAACGACATTCAGCGCGAGGCGGCCGCCCGAGATGCGATCGATGTTCGCCGCCTGCTTGGCAAAGATTGCCGGCTCGTGAAACGTAGGCCGCACGGCCACCATCAGCTCGAGCTTCTCGGTGACCGCTGCCAAAGCCGCTGCCGTTGACCACGCCTCCAGCGAATCGGCATCGATGCCCTTGATGTCGTTCATGAAGAGCTCGGCGATGAGCGTGATGTCGTATCCGATCTGCTCGCTTCGCAGCGCCAGCTTCTTGACGTACTCCCACGACGCGCTCATTCCCTCATCGGGAACGTTGCGCAGCCATCCTCCGAACACCGGAAGCCAGTAGCCATACCGCATCAGCTCACTCCCGCCAGCACAGGGCTGGCAACGCGCGCGGCGAGGTAATCCACGAGTCGGGCGAAGGGGTCAAAGCCGATGACGTTCCGCGCATCGGCGACGAAGTTGGAGAGCGCGTTGATGTCGTAGAAGTAGGCCAGGCCATCGCGGTCGTCGACTAGGTACTCGATGCCGCCGACGTCCAGCTCCACGCGGCCGGCGATCGACTCGACCTGGCGAATGATCTCCCGCGGCGGAGTGAACCTCTCGACGCGCATCCCATTTTTCGGCGCATCCACCGCGCAGGCGCTGCGCGACAGCTGTTGGCCGTCGGTGGTCTGGCAGACATCCGCCGGACACAGATTGAAAGAATTGTCGGCGGGGTAGACGTTGATCGCGTAAAGGAAACTTCCGTCGAGAACCTCGACGCGGGTTATGTGGCCATCGCGGAGAGGCGCGAGCTCCTGCACAAGAGCGACGCTGTCGACTCCAAGGTCGATGGTTCCGGCACTGGCCGCAGCCGCGAGCGACTCGGCATTGTCGTAGCGCGTGATTCCGGCTCCCGATCCACCGATGTTCGCTTTGACGACGATCGGAAACCGGAGACCCGCGGCCGCTTCCGTCGCGAGCGAGGCGTTATTGATCACGCGCGCCCTGGGGTAGGGAAGACCCAACTCGTTCAGTATGTCGAGCTGGAGCGCCTTGGAAGTCTCCATCTCGTAAGGGGTGACGCCGTTGACTACCGGAACTCCGATCCGCTCGAGATGCCTCAGCCAGCTGAGTGTGTGAAAGGTCACCTGCGCGTGCCCACGCAGATAAGCTGAAGGACTCGCGCGGTTGAATACCAGCGAATAGGGTGAGACGGTCTCGGCCGGGTCGTAAGAATGCGCCGCCGCGTCGATCCGTATGTATGGGATGCTCCGTCGATCCAATTCTGCGAAAAGCGGTCTGAACCAGTCGGGGTGCTCATAGTAGATCCCTACTGGTCCCTCGGGTGTTGCCGGCATTGATGTCTCCGTGGTGTGGCTGAACAAAAGGGCCGCGTCTCAGGAGAGACGCGGCCTTGGCCTGCGAGAGCTTTCGCTCTTTAGCTGTGCAGATCGTCCGGTGGGCGCGACGTGCTCAGCCTCTCTCCGTGAGAATCGAGTGGCGATAACACATAAGGACGCGGCGCGCGTTTGCCATGTGCGTTGAACCTAGTTGGCGCGCAATGGGCGTCAAGGCTAACTGCAACTGCAAAATGAGGAGCAAGCAAGTCCCCGGTTTGCAGTTCGCACTTTGCAGTTCGCACTTTAACTCGCGCAAAGTCTAGCGTGAGTTTAGGATACCACGCATGTACGCACGCGATACGATCCGGATTCCAACGCGCGATGTGGTGCGCATCCTGGCGCTCATTTTCGGTTTCTACGTCGCCGTCCGGCTGCTTTGGATCGCGCACCCGGTGATTTTCCTCTTTTTCCTGGGCGTCCTGTTCGGCCTTCCGCTCGCTCAGGGAGCAGATTTTTTCGAGAAGCGACGGGTTCCCCGCGGCATCAGCGTGGCCGTAATTCTTACGCTGTTTCTCGGGCTCCTCATTGGCGGCGGTGTAATGATGTCGCCCATCCTCCGCGCGCAATCGAAGGAGCTCCAGCAGCGCTTGCCCGAGGCCACGGACAAGATCGACGCCTGGCTCGGCCACCGCGCGAACGGGGTTCTGGGGATTCTCTTCAATGAGGAGAGCACCACGGATTCGGTCCGCACCGTTGCGATGGACTCGCTACCGACTGACACCACGATGGCGGCCGCCGGGACGGTTGCAACCCAGGACACCCGCACGAACGACGTCGTAGCCGGCGGCAATCTCCGTCGCGAGATCACGAAACAGATGCGGGGAGCGCAGCACTCGTTCCTGAAGTTTCTTACGTCGACCTTTGCCGTTTCGGGCGCGTTCATGCTCGTGCTCTTCATAGCTGCGTACATCGGCGTCGATCCGCACTTGTACCACGGCGGAATCCTGGAGCTGGTACCGGCGCCGGAGCGCGACCGCGCCGCGGTCGCCTTGGCGCGAATGGCGACGACCCTCAGGCGCTGGCTCGTCACGCAGCTGATAGCGATGGTCGTGATCGGCGCCGTCACCACCGTGTTTCTTTTCGTCCTGCATGTGAAGGCCGCCGTCCCGCTCGGCATACTGGCGGGGGTCTCCAAGTTCATACCGATCGTCGGGTCCATTTTCGCGGCGATCCCCGCGGTCGCGATGGCCTTCGTTGATTCGCCCCACAAGGCACTCGTAGTGGCAATCGGCTACTTCGTGATCCAGTTCGTCGAGAACCATCTGCTGGTTCCCGTCCTCATGAAGCGCGGGGTAAATCTGCCGCCGGCGATGACTCTGGGGATACAGGCCCTGATGGCTGTTCTCTTCGGGTTCCTTGGCCTCCTCGTGGCGGTGCCACTCCTCGCCGCGCTTCTCACCATCGTTCGCACCATGAACGCCGAGGAGATGCGCGAGGTCTCCACCGAAACCACGTCGCGCCTGCTCGCCCATCCGGAGCTGGTAGATCCACCCGACCACCCGAGCGCGGCCGGCCAATAATTCTTACGCTTTTTTTTTCAGCGGCGAGGCCCTCCGAGTAGCCATCTCGCGGGCGGGGTGTATATAATGCAACCCTACTAAAATCAGTTCGTCCAACGCTCGCCTGGACCATCGCTGCACGGGGTGGGGGACGAACCTCCGAGGAGATTTGATGATTCGTTCTGTGAAATTTGCGTTGATCGCAGCCCTCGTAGCACCTGCCGCAGTAAACGCCCAGGCTCCGTGGCGCCAGGTATATAGAGATGGCGATGTCCTCGTAGTCTTTGACACCGCCAGCAGCTCCCTCCAGTCGCCGGGCACGTGGAACACCGTCACCAGCTGGGATTACACGAAGCCGAGGATATTGGAGAACAAGAAGCAGTACACGAGGCTGGTGGAGCGCGCCTATGTGCGCTGCTCGCCGGTGAGAGTGAAGCGGGTTCGGAGCACGCTCTACGCAGGCAACAACGTTTTAGTGAAGGACGAAGGCGAGGTGGATCCGCGCGACCAGGCGCACATGGTTTGGGATCGTCCGAAAGCCGGTTCGCCGGGAAGAAATGCGTTCGAATCGATGTGCGGAATTCTCACGCGAAAAGGTGGAGTAAACGCGGTCACCTCCGCCGCTCCGAAGGCCCCTAGAGCGCAGGCCAAAACCACTCCTAAAAAAGTCGCTCCAAAAAAGAAAACAACGATCCGTTAAACCGGGAGCGGCACCGGCCGTGGCGGGAAGCGAAGGGCGCGGCTAAATCCGCGCCCTTTTTGCACTTAGCACCCCCTCCGCTTGGCGCCGCAGCATACGTTTTTTCGGAGAGAAATTGGAGCTCGGCAGTGCCGGAAAATCGTGCCAAAACAAACCGTTTTTACGGTCCTAAAACCACCCCGTTTTGGCCGGGTGTTTGCTATATAGGTGTGCAAGCTTTAACAGGGGAGAGCAAATGCGGTTACTCGAATCGAAACCAGACAAAAAGAAGCGGTCCCCGGGCGGGACCATTTTGAGCATTGTTTTGCACTTGAGCATTCTCTTTTTGGCGATCTTCGCGACCGCCCGAGCCGGGATTCGTCACGCGGAAAAGACCAAAGCGGAGAATGTGCGCTTTGTGGACGTAAAGAAGCCTGATCCACCGCCACCGCCCAAGAAAGAGCTTCCGCCCCCAAAGGAAGCCCCGAAGCCCAAGACGAAGGCCCCGACCCCCAAGGTCGCAGTGGTCCACCTTCCGAAGGAAGTCGCTCCGGCGCCTCCGAAGGGCTTCAAGGTCCTCCAGGCCCCCGTCAACATCCCGATCAACATCCCGAAGGTCGACCTGTCCCAGGCGATCACCAACGCGAATGACTTCACCGGTAAGGGCGTCGCCGGCGGGTCGGACAAGGGTGTAAAGGGCGGCACCGGCCGTGAAGGCGACACCGGCAAGTCGGCGGGCGTCGCGAGCCATGGACCGTACATGGAGTTCCAGGTCGAGAGGCCGGTCCAGAAAATCGGTGGCGAAGCGCCCGAGTATCCGTCTTCATTGAGGGAGTCGGGTGTTGAAGGCCAGGTCCTCGCGCAGTTCGTTGTGAACGAAAGCGGCCGCTACGAAGGGGGCACGCTCAAGATCCTTAGCTCCAGCAACTCAGCGTTTACCGCTGCCGTGAAAGATGCGCTCCCCCGTATGAGATTCTCGGCGGCGCAGATCGGGGGCAGGAAGGTGCAGCAGCTCGTGCAGATGCCGTTTCAGTTCCATTTGGCGAAGTAACGAGCGACCCGATCGCGACAAGGCCGCGGGGGGCAACGCCTCCCGCGGCTTTGCCGTATGCGGGGTACAACATTGCAGGATTGAATAAATTCAGAGTCCAATGACCAACCAGTGCAAACAAATCTTCCTGGCGGCCGCGCTTGTCTCCGCGGTTGCTACGCCCGTACACGCCCAAATTCGTCCCGCCCCAGGACGACCTAAGCCCCAGCGCCCAGTCGAGGTTCCGCCGGCTGTCGTCGTCCTCCAGATCGACACTACGGCTGGCGACTCCACGCGCACGATCATTCAGCGCGATCTCGACTACGGCGATCGCATCCAGCCGCTCCTTCTCGACAGTGCCACGCTCACCGACATCTGGAGGCCGGGTCAGAACAACATCAACTTTGCGCCACTCGCGCAAACGCGTGCAAATTTTGTAGTGCGGGCAAGACCGGCTCCCTCCGGACTTCATGTAGAGATATTTGATGTGCCCCGGGGAAGCCTGCGCCAGGAGGCAATCTTCAGATTGCCAAAGCTCCCACCGAACAGGCTCCGCGCGATCCGGGATTCACTGGACCGGCTGCTCTCCACTCGCGCTCGAGCGACGTTTGCGTCGCTCGCCCGGGACTCGGCCACTCGCGACAGCGTGGGCAAGGCAGCTTCGCGGCCGGTCGCCACCAAGCACCCCGGCCAGCGAGTAGCCGCGCGGCTCGATTCCGCAGCTCGCGATTCTGTGACGCGTGAGCTGGATCGGAAGGATGCGATCCTAAGGGCGGCGGCCGCCAGAGATACAGCCCGCTACGACTCCGTCTTCACACGAATCTCCGCGCGCGATTCGGTGGTGCGGGATTCCGTCAATCGTGAGCGCCGTTTCGCGATCCACGGGGTGAGCGACGAGCTCGAGCGCTGGGTGACAGGGGTTCGCGGAATCGCGTCGACGAAGATCGCTTTCATTGAAGGCACGCGTCTCAAGATCATAGACAGCGACGGTGCGAACGAGCGCACGCTGCCCACGGTCGGTGCCGCGCTCTCGCCTTCGTGGCACCCTTCGGGACGGTGGATTGTGTACTGCGACGCGGACGACGGGGGAACGCGGATCGCCCAGATGGATCTGCGCGCGATGCGCCCCCGGCTTCTCACGGCGTCGAATCGCGGTCTCAACATCACCCCCGTTTACACCAGGGATGGGAACAGCATCGTGTGGGCGGCGGGGAGCGACGGACCAGCGGAATTGTATCTTGCCAGCGCGAATGGCACTGACTCAGTCGCCAGGCCATTTGTCGGACGCACCGGATTCGAGACTGCATCTCCCAGCTTCAGCCCCGACGGCAAACAGCTCGTATTCATGTCGCCGAGGCCGCTCACGCCGCAGCTGTTCACGATGAACGTCAACGGCACGGGTCTCCGGCCCCTTACTCCCGTGGTGGCCGGTATACGCAGCTACCGCACTGGTCCGGATTGGTCGCCCGCCGGCGACGAGATCGCGTTCCAGCAGCAGAACAGCGATTTCCAGGTATGGACTATCGGAGTGAAGGATCGCGTGATGCGTCAGCTCACCAACGAGGGTGAGAACGAAGATCCATCGTGGGCGCCCGATGGGCGCCACCTCTCGATCACTCGCCGGCTTGGTGCGATCGGCGATCAGAGAAGTATCTGGATTCTCGACGAGCGGACGGGCAGGCTGCGCCAGCTCACGAGCTCGGGCGATGCGCGCCTCTCCGACTGGTCTCCACCGCTGAAGGCCACGTTCTAGGCCAGGGCGGTAACGTCGGCTCGGCAGGCGCGTATATATAGAGCAGGCAACGGAAATCCATTCGAGAGGCGTATGACCACTTCGGCGGCACCGCGTATTTCCACGAGCTACGACGGGACTACTTCCGGAGCGCCGCTCGCGCCCAAACGAGAGCGTCTGCTTTCACTCGACGTGTTCCGCGGCATCACCATCGCCGGGATGCTCCTGGTCAACAACCCGGGGACGTGGAGCGCGATCTTCCCCCCGCTCGAGCACGCGGAGTGGAATGGCTGGACCCCGACCGACCTCATCTTCCCGTTCTTCCTTTTCATCGTCGGCATCACGACGCACCTCTCCCTCTCGGCGCGCCGGGCGCGTGGGGACGACGACTCCGCCATCGTCAGGCAGATCCTGCGCCGCGGAATCATCATCTACCTGCTCGGTTTTGCGATGGCGATGTTCCCGTTCTATCAGTGGGGAACGATCGCGTCGATTCCCGATGCGACGCCGTGGGCCCGAATCCTTTACAGAATCGAGCACGTCCGCATTCTCGGGGTGCTGCCGAGGATCGCGATCGTTTACATATGCGCCGGGCTGCTGACCCTCAAGACGACTCTCAAGCAGCAGATCGTCATCATCGCCACGCTGTTGTTCGGATACTGGTTCGCGATGACTCTCATTCCGGTACCGGGCGAAAACCAGATCGGAGCGCTGCTGCTCAACACTCACGACAGAAATCTCGCCGCGTGGCTCGACCGCGCGATTCTCGGGACCAACCACACGTGGAGTGGAAGCGTAACGTTCGACCCCGAAGGCCCGATGTCGACGATCCCCGCGATCGCGACCTCGATGCTTGGCGTGATCGCCGGGCGGTGGATCGTGCAGAGGGAGAAGCCGATGCTCGAGCGCATCAGCGGTCTCTTCGCGGTGGGGGCAATCGGGATGATGGCAGGGCTGATGTGGAACTGGGCGTTCCCGATCAACAAGAATCTCTGGACGAGCTCCTACGTGATCTTCACCGCCGGGATGGCTTGCGTGGCCATTGCGACGGTCATGTGGATCGTGGATTACTGCAACGTGAAATGGTGGACCAAGCCGTTCGTGATCTACGGCGTAAATCCGATCGTGGCGTTCGTCGGATCGGGAGTGCTGGCGCGGTTGATATACACGCTCTGGCACGTGAACTACCACGGCCAGTCGGTCGCGATTCAGGATGCGATGTATCAGGTACTGTTTCTGCCCTGGCTGCCGCCAAGGGTAGCGTCGCTGGCGTTCGCGATCAGCTTCGTGCTGCTATGGTACGGGATTCTTACGGTGCTTTACCGCCGGAACATCATTCTGAAGGTCTAAGAGCGAACTACAAAACACGCGATCCGAGATGTCGGAAGCGTAGATCGTAGTTGTCAGACAACGGCGTCGGGACCGTTCTTGCGCCAGTCTGACTAACGACAACTGCTCTTACCTTCACGCCCCAGAGGGCGGTCATAGCGCAGTTGTCCGAGACCTGACATCTGTGCCTCTGAGATCTCGGATCGCGTGCTTTGCAGTTTTTGATCTTGTTAGTGCGCGACTTTAGCTCTGGCCCGCGGTTCCCGCTCCGCCAGCGAGCTCGTTGCAACCACCTCCGGCTCTATCGGCGCCCCCGCGCGGCGGACGACGTACGCCTCCATCGCGAAGTACTCGGGCAGTCCGAGCCTGTCCACGCGCTTCGCGGTGTTGCGGTTCCGCTCCTCGACGCGTTGCCAGAATTCGCGATCGTCCTGACCCGGGAAGGGAGCCCTGTCCTTCTGACTCTGATGCTTGAAGATCGCCATCTTCTTGGCGCGAAGCTCGTCCTCCGAGAGCGGCACCAGAACGTCCGCCTCGGCTATCTCCCATTCCTGCCAGGCGCCCCGGTAGTACCACATCTCGGGCGACGGCCCCGAGTACTGGGTAAGCGCTTCCTGCACGGCCTCGAGGCACATGCGGTGGGTTCCGTGTGGGTCCGAGAGGTCGCCGGCAACGAACACCAGCTCCGGCCTTTGTTCTTCCAGCAGATCGAGGACCTTGCGCACGTCCCCCGGGCCTATCGGATCCTTTCGGACCTTGCCCGTCTGATAGAACGGGAGGTTGAGGAAACGCGCCTGCTCGCGCTTCATGCCGAAGGTCTCGATTCCCGAGACCGCCTCCGCCTCGCGGATCGCGCGCTTCATCACCTGAACCGGGAATGCGTCGATCTCGCCGACCTTCTTCGAGTCGAGGAACTCCTCGACCTCCTGGATGAGTGTGCCGGACGCGGAATCATTGAGATCGAAATCGTGGCCGAAGCGACGCAGGAAATCGGCGTAGCGCCTGACCTCGTGATCGAAGACTGCGATGTTTCCAGAAGTCTGGTACGCGACGGTGATCTCGTTCTTGTTCTGGAACAGCTTGTTGAGCATCCCACCCATAGAGATGACGTCGTCATCCGGATGGGGTGAGAAGACGACCACTCGCTTGCCGGCGGGCAGCTTGCTCCGGCCGCGGATCTTGGCGATGAGCGCATTGAACACGGCGCCGTTGAGCGGGCCGGCCTTGCCGTATTTGGCCAGGAGCGAGCTCAGGTGGTGCTCGCGATAGTCGGTCTCGTCGAGCTTGAGGACTGATTTCTCGGTGATCTCACTGAGCCAGATCACCGCCTCTATCTCCATCTCGCGCGTCCACTTCACTTCGCCGATCACCCACGGCGTGCGGACGCGCGTGAGCTCCGCGGCGGCGGCCGGGTCGATATAGAACACGGCGTTGGGGTGTTGCTGCAGATACGTCGCCGCGACGTCGGGGTCGGGCTCTCCCTCCACCGCGCGCCTGATGATCGCTGCCTTGTGCTCGCCGGTGGCGACCAGGGCGATCTCGCGGGCCTCCATGATCGTTGCCACGCCCATCGTGATCGCCTCAGTGGGGACGTTGTCCTCACCAAAGAAATCACCTGCCGCGTCGCGACGCGTCACGGTATCGAGTGAGATCCTCCGTGTTCGCGAATCAACGCCTGATCCCGGCTCATTGAACCCGATATGACCCGTCTTCCCGATGCCGAGGATCTGGAGGTCGATCCCTCCGGCGGCCTCGATCGCCGACTCGTAAGCGTCGCATTCGTCATCCACGTCGTCGCGCGGAACATCGCCGCGCGGGATGTGAATATTGCCGGGCTGGACGTTGATGTGGTTGAAGAGATTTTCCCGCATGTATCGCACATAGCTGTGGATGCTGCGCGGGTCCATCGGGTAGTACTCGTCGAGATTGAAGGTGACGACGTCCGAGAAGTCGAGACCCTCTTCCCTGTGCATCTTGATCAGCTCGCGGTAGATGCCAATCGGGGTGCTGCCAGTGGCGAGGCCGAGGACCGCGTGGCCCCCCGCCACGCGACGTTCCCCGATGATCTCGGCGATTCGCTTCGCGATGGTTCGCGCAATCTCCTCGTACTCGACGATGACTACGGGAACTCTTTCTCTGTTCGATGCCATTCTGAAAGTGAAGGAGGCGAAGACAAAAGATAGTCCGAGCGCTGCCTCTCCACTACGTCAGTCCCCGGGAATCGAGCTAACGGCTCTCCCAGTTCACTATCCGCGCGCCCAGCACCGCCTGCTGTACAGCGTCAGCGACGTCGCGACGCAGCTGCACGTGACGGGTGTTGCTGCGCGTCGGGTTGACGCGATTCGTGAGCACAACCACGAAGAGATCCTTTTCCGGGTCAATCCATATCGATGTCCCCGTGAAACCCGTGTGACCGAAGCTCCACGGCGAAAAGAACTGGCCTGCGCTGGATCCGCCTTCGGGCGAATCCCATCCCAGAGTGCGTGATGACTCCTTGCCCTGCCGCGCGGTCCAGCGCGCGATCGTCGCGGGCTTCGCGACGCGCACGCCATTCACGCCTTCGCCTCCATTCAGGATCATCATCGAGAACAGGCCGAGGTCCCGCGCGGTCGAGAACAGCCCGGCATGTCCCGCTACGCCGCCCATTGCCCAGGCGTTCTCGTCATGGACGGATCCCCACAGCAATCCGCCCCGGGCGTCGTCCACCTGCGTTGGCGCAATGCGCGGGCGCAGCGATACCGAAGGCTGGAACTGCGTGTCGGTCATCCCGAGCGGCTTGAATATCTTTTCGGCGGCGAGGACATCGAGGGTTTTCCCTGTGATTCTCTCCATCACGAGCTGCAGAACGATCATGTCCCAATCGCTGTAAATCATCTTCGTACCGGGCGCGTATTCCAGCGGGCGCGCGTTTATCTGATAGAGATACTGATCGCGGCCACGCGCCGTGGAGAAGATGTTCGCGCCCGCCTCCAGCCCGCCGCTGTGGGTCAGCAGCTGCCTCACCGTGATCTGCGCCTTCTCGGGCGAGTTGAACTCCGGAAGATAGGAGACGACCGTGCGATTGATGTCGAGCCGTCCGTTCTCCTCGAGAATCATCGCGACCGTCGTCGTCGCGATCACCTTCGTCAGCGACGCGAGATCGTAGAGGGTATTGGTGTCAACGGCGGGTGAGCCCGGCTGGTTCCAGTCGATGTATCCGTAACCCTTCATGTAGGCGATGTGCCCGTTCCTTCCGACGGCGATCGCCACGCCCGGTCCCACCGCTTCCTCGATCGCGACCCTGACGATCTTGTCGAGCGTTTTGGGGAGCGCGGTGTCGAGCCCGGAATCGTTGAGTCCCATCTGGGGCTCGACGTACTTGATCGGCACGGGCGCGACCGCGATGCGGGCGGTCGGCTGTGTCGGCGAGCACGCGGATACGAAGAGCGATGAAAGGAGCGCTAGGGAGAAGAGAGACTTCATGAGCCGAGGCGGGGTACGAGGGCCAAAGGCCGGGCCGGCTCACCGGCTCGGTGTTCATAGCAAGGACGATTGGGACGACCACCGACAACTTTTTCGATGATCGATTTGCCGATGTTATGTTTCTGCCCTTATGGACATTGCGTGGCAGTGGTGCCGATTCAGCGAGCTAGGGCCGGAAGAGCTCTACGCGGTCGTGAGACTTCGCGAAGCGGTTTTCATCGTCGAGCAGAACTGCCCATACCCCGATGCCGATGGCCGCGATCCCCGGGCGTGGCATCTGCTTGGCTGGCGGCAAGGATCCACTGAGCGGACTCTCGCCGCGTATGCGAGGGTGTTCGAGCCAGGGGTGCGCTACACCGAAGGATCGATCGGACGAGTAGTTACAGCTCAAGAGGTGCGCGGTGCGGGCATGGGACGGAAGCTCATGGCCGAAGCCTTGCGACGTTTGGAAACACTGGCGCCCGGCGAAAAAATAAAGCTCGCGGCTCAACGCCGACTCGAGGAATTCTACGCCGGATTTGGATTCACGACCGTTTCCGCGCCCTACGAGGAAGATGGAATCACGCACGTCGACATGGTCCGCTAGCACGGATTCTCCATGATAACAGAAGCACGTTACGAAGGCGGCGAGACGTTCGCCGATGTCCTCGCTCGGCCGACTGTGAACCACGACCTGTGGGTCGCGTTGACTCATCGCGTTGCGATCCCACTCGAGTATTCCGCCCGCGTGGAAGCCCTCCGCGGCCATTGGCACCTGCTGGTGCTGAGTGAGGACTGGTGCGGTGACGCGGTCAACATCGTTCCTATCGTTGCGAAGCTTACGGAGTCGGTGAGCAACATGGATTTGCGCATTCTGCCCCGCGACCTGAACCTGGACATAATGGACGCGCACCTGACGGGCAATTCGCGCTCGATTCCGATCATCATTCTCCTCAACAAGAAGTTCGAGGAGTGTGGGTGGTGGGGACCGCGGCCGCGAGCGCTGCAGAAGTGGGTGGTCGAAACCGGAATGAAGCTGCCCAAGGATCAGCGCTACAAGGAGATCAGGACGTTTTACGCCAGGGATCGCGGTCTCACGACCATGGAAGAGATCGTTTCGATGCTCGAGGCCTGCTGCCTTGCGAGCACCACTCCACGGACGGCGTGAACTAGCGGAGCCCGATCTTCGAGCGCTTCAGCCGCAGAGTGAACGTCGACCCCTTTCCGACTTCGCTCGTCCCGTCGAGTGAGCCACCCATCGCCGTGGCGAGCTTCCTTCCAATCGGCAGCCCGAGCCCGGTGCCGGTGGAGACTGATCCCTTTGATTTGATCTGCACGAACGGCAGGAAGATGGCCACGAGCTTGTCCGGCGGAATTCCTTTGCCCGTGTCGGTCACGCGAACGAGGACGTACTCGCCCTCGATTTCGGATTCGATGGTTATACTCCCGCCGCGGTCCGTGAACCTCACCGCATTGGAAAGCAGGTTGAGAATGATCTGCTTCAACTTCACCGCGTCCACGTCGGCGATGATCGAGCGATCGCTGCACTTGTAGGCGTAGAGCAGTTGCTTTTGCTCCAGCTGCGCGCCGATCACTCCTTCCATCTGTGCCAGGACATCGTGCAGGACCGTCGGCTCGAGGCTCAAATCGATCGTTTGACCGCTCTCCAGCTTCGCGAAATCCAGGATGGTGTTGATGAGACTCAGGAGGTGCTGTTGGCTCTGTTGGATGCGGAGGAGATCGCCACGCTGCGATTCATTGAGCGGACCATGGATCTCGCGCTCGAGCAGCTCGGTGTAGCCGAAGATCGCCTGCAGCGGAGTACGGAACTCGTGGCTCAGAAGGGAGAGGAACTCGGATTTTACGCGGTGCGAGACCTCAGCTTCTTCGCGCGCGGAAGCTTCGGCTCTTTTTTGCCGGGAGGTGTCCCGCACGACCCAGCGATAGAGGGCGGCCACGTCCTCATTACCGACGCGCGCTACCGAAACAGACACATGGACGGGCATGCCGTTGCGGGGGGCCAGCTTTATTTCCCATTCGTCCGGGTGGGTCGAGCCGTCGAGTTGATCCAACTGGTGCCGGAAGGTCTCGCGGGCTGACTCCTCGAAAAAGGCGGGAAGCGGCTTTCCTGGAAGAAAGTGCGCCGCCACTCCGAGAATCTGCGCGGCCGCTGCGTTCGCCTCGCGAATCACGCCCTCAGAGTCCGTGAGAAAGCATGCGTCGCGTGCCATCTCGAACAGCTCGAAATATTTCTGCCGCTCGCGCTCGATCACATCTCGCGATGCAATTGACTCGGTTGACCGGGATGCGCCGGTATCGCGTCCTTTGCTTGCGGATTCACGCGCGTCAGTGACCGTGGGCTGCCGCAGGGGGTCCATCCTCTCCAACGCTTTGGAAGAGCGGGAACGCTCTCGCACGGGGGAGATATGCAACTCCAGGGCCCAATGGCCCGCGGATGTTTATCCCTGCCGCGGAGGAGGAAAACGACGAGGCACGGCTTTCACCGTGCCTCTCTCGCGCTCCCGGCTAAGGGTCGCTCAACCTCGATTTTGATCCGCTCCGCTCGACCTGCGTCCACCGCGAGATGCTTCTCCGCCCTTCCTTCCAGCGACGCGTGCTTCTTCGCTGGTGAATTCATGGGCGGTTCCTTTCTGGTGCGCTGCGCGCCCGCCCTTGGCGGCAATCGCACGCTGCGCCTGCGGATCCATCGCCGCAAATCCGCGCGGGGTTTTTCTGATGGTCCCGCTATTGCGCGAGTCTCCGCCGCTATCGCTCCGTCCGTCGCTGGTTCCTTCGTCCATTCCGCCGATTCTGTTTCGCTCGTCCAACCTGTTCCCTTGGTTGTTTGTCTCGTCTGCCATTATCCGTCTCCTGCCGCGATATTCGAGTTGAAGGTCCCCACTGCCGCGCGGTCATCGCGGGAGCGACGAACGGGACGAAGCGAGGCGGGCATTTCCCGGGTACTTTGATGCGCAAGCGCTAGGCCGCAAATTCACTGGAGGTGGATATCTCCGCATTCTGATTCGGATGTGGATTTCTTCCCTTCTCCCATGTCTGTGAGCGTTTATGTTACTAGAGGTGTCCAAAACACTTAGAGGTTGCCAGTGAATCCAGTCGAAGCCGAGACGCTGTCGAAGATTGAAGTGCTCGCGGACCTCGAGCCGCTGGTTATGGAATTGATGGTCTCCCACGAGGCAAAGCGGGTGCTCTGGTTCCCCGCGGAATTGCTGGAGGCTCCCCCGGGGGAAGACCCCGACCGTCATCTGAAAGAGCTGCGTGAACGCGCGAGAGGAATCAGCGACCCGGCGCGGGTCGCGCTGGCACTCAATCTCCTCACCGAAGAAGGCCTCCCGCATTTTCACCGATTGCTTGCCGTCTACCTCGGCACCGACAGCATCTGGGCACGCTGGAATAATCTGTGGACCGCGGAGGAGGACAGGCACGGCGCGATTCTGCACGATTACACTCGCGACGCTGGTGTATTCGATCCGGTGGTGATCGAGAAGATGCAGTTCGATTACATCAAGGCGGGCTTCGAGCCGGAGTGGGACAAGGATCCGTACCGCGTCTTCGTCTACACCTCTCTGCAGGAGAGGGCGACGCAGGTCTCACACGCGAACACCGGTAAATTCGCATCGCAGTACGAGCCGATGATCGGGACGGTGCTGGCGAACGTCGCGAAGGAAGAGGCCCGGCACTATACGTTCTATCGTTCTGTTTTCAAGGCGGTGCTGGAGCGCGATCCGAATCAGGGTCTCGTGGCAGCGGCCAAGATCATGCCCGCAATCGACATGCCGGGCGTGAACATGCCTCATTTTCGTGAGCTCGCCGATGTGGTGCGTCGCGCACAGATCTACGGACCGCGTGACTACCTCAGGCTCGTCGAGGAGTTGATCAAGTACTGGTCGATCGACACGATGGATGGCCTGAACGATCTGGGGCGCAAGGCGCAGGAGAAGATCATGGAGATTCCCGCGCGTCTCGAGCGGATCGCGAAGGTGATGGAGCTCAAAACCAAGCCCAAGAGCTTCGCGTTCGACGTGATCTTCAATCGAGAGTTCGCGATGGATTGAGCCGTGGCGGAGTTCTGGATCTTTGCGCCCGGTCAGTCGGGCGGGGATCGCTACTCCGTCGGCCCGCTCGCTTACACGCTGCGAGCCCGTCAGCCCACTCGCGGCGTGCGCTCGCGAGCGGGCACCCAGCCGGTCTCTTGCTACGCGAGCACGCCTCCTACGTATCGATCCCCGCCCGCCTTCCCTTGACCTGGAATTACAACCGCTCGCTTTCACGCCTCGCGATGGCGATATGAATATCAGGCGCCCGCTTTGCCTCGAACCTACTGCCGTGCTCTCCCAAAGCCGGCGCGGTGAGCGTCGAGATGGGCGAACTGGGAGCACGCGCGGAAACGACGCGCGCCGTCGCATCACGAGCCGCAAGGCGCGCGCAGTGAAAATCTGTGCAGGGGAGGTGGGGGTGTCTTCGCAGGTGACGTCCAAGGGCGCGCCCGAGGAGACCCGCGACTGAGCGGAGCGAAGGAGCGCAGTTAGGGGCTCCGACCAGCGCCCGTCGTCGCCGAAGAGGACACCCCCACCGACCCAGCGCGAGATGCATTCGCAGACGCGCGCCCATAGCTGCGCAAAGTTGCGTCAGCAGCGCGTGCCGTTGTGGGAGCTAAACTCCAGACAGCCCGAGATCGGCCGAGCGCGCCTGCATGGCGGCGATCACGAACGATATATGCTCATCGAGATCCACGCCGAGCTCCTGCGCCCCATTCACGACGTCGTCGCGACTCACTCCGCGCGCGAAGGCCTTGTCCTTCATCTTCTTGCGCACCGATCGCGCCTCCACCTCGTGCACGCTTTTCGAGGGCCGCACAAGAGCGGTCGCCGTGATGAGGCCCGTCAGCTCATCGACCGCGAACAGTGTTTTTGCCATTCGTGATTCGCGCGGCGTGTTCGTGTACTGCGCGTGCCCAAGGATCGCGACCAGGATGTCTTCGGGATATCCCTTCGCCCTCAAAATCCGCACCCCCTCCGAGGGATGCTCCTCTGTCGCGGAGCGGGCGTTGTTCGGAAAGCGCTCGTAGTCGAAATCATGAATGAGCCCGGCGGTTCCCCAGCGCTCCTCATCTTCGCCGAATTTCTCGGCGTACGCGCGCATCGCGGCCTCCACCGCCAGCATGTGCTTTCGGAGCGACTCGCTCGGCGTGTACTCGTGCATCAGGGCGAGAGTCTCGGAGCGCGGCGGGGGCGCGTTGGAATCGGTCATCGCGGTCTGCTCACCTCTTTCCCGGTGGATTCGGCGTGGAAGTATCTCCAATTCTACCAAAATCTATGAACCCTTTCTTGACGTTTGTCGAGAGGAGCTCAACATCGATCTCGTCCCCGACATCGACGCCCTTCTGGCCGTGCACAAGCATGCCTTCCACCGGCGGGCCGACCAGACGGACGAACGTCCCGCTCTTGTTGTTGCCGGTCACAATTGCCTTGAAGCGCTCACCGATGCGGTCACTGAAGAGAATCGCGGCCGCGATCTTCCGCACGCCCCGCTCGACCTTCCGCGCCGCGTCCTCCTTCAGCGTGCAGCTCCGCGCGATCGCCGAGAGCTCGTCGTCGGTGTAGGGCGGCGGGGCGGAGGCGAGAACGGCCTTGATGATTCGCTGCGTCACGAGGTCCGCGTATCGCCGGTTGGGCGCGGTCGAGTGCGTGTAGTCCTGCACGGCGAGCCCGAAGTGTCCGGGCTCCGTGACTCCCGGCTGGTCGAGAATGTACTCGCCGGGACCCATAAGCTTGACTATCGCGAGCGAAAGGTCGGGGAAGTGATCCGGATCGGCCTTCCTCCGCTCGAGCATGAAATCGTGGAGCGCCAGCACACTCGGCTCCGGCGGAAGCGTCGTCCCCAGCTCACGCGCGAGATCCACGATCCTCGCCCATCGCTCAGGACTCCGCACGATTCTTCTGATCGCGGAAACGTGGCGCGCTTCCAGAAATCGCGCGACCGAGCCGTTGGCCGCGATCATGAAATCCTCGATCAGATCAGTCGCACTGTTCTTCTGCGACCTCTCGATCGATGTCACGGTGCCGTCGTGCGCTACCGTGCGGGCTTCCACAGTCTCGATTTCCAGTGCCCCGTTGTCGAGTCGCGTCTTGCGAAGAGCCGCTGCGATTTTCGCCTGAAGGAGAAGCTGAGCCTCGAGACCCGATATCTTCGACACCTTCTCCGGAATCGGCGCGCGCGAATCGAGCCATCCTCCGACGCCATCATAGGTGAGCTGCGCCTTGTTATTGACCAGTGCGCGATAGATGTCGGCGGATCGCACAGTCCCGTCTGGTGCGACCACCATATCGACCGCGACAGCCTTTCTGTCCGCGCCCTCGAAGAGCGATGTCGCGCCCGCGGACAGCTCCAGCGGAATCATCGGAAAGATCACCGCGCCGGTATAGACCGTTGTCGTCTGCGCTCCGGCGCGCGCATCGATCGCCGATCCCTTCGGCGCCTCGGCGTCAACGTCAGCGATCGCTATTACCAGCCTCGAGTCGCCTCCGGCCAGGTCGCTCGCGAACTCGACCTGATCGAGGTCTCGCGTGTCGTCGTTGTCTATCGAGGACCAGAGAAGGTCTCTGAGGTCCTTCAGGGGCGAACCGGTGTCAGGACGCTTGCCGAGCGTTTTGAGCTCGGCGGCAACGGCCTGATCGGGAGCAGGATCGAATCCTTCGTCGATCATCACCTGGCGCGCGACGTCGCGCAGATCCCGGGTCAGCATTGGCGTCGTCCGCGTATTGCGATCACGTTGAGAGAGGGCATTTGGGCATTGTCTGCAACATCAGGTGGGCGGCATCGATCGCCATTTGAATGAGGAGCAACGCCCCAAGCATGAACGAGACGTCGATCCATGGCCGTCCTCGGGGTGGATTCGTACGCGCATAGAGCACTGCGCCGATCGCGAGGACCACGGCCTCGGCGATGAAATCCGCGACCGGATGCGAGTACAGCTCGAAGCCGATCATCGGACCACCTGGCCACGTTGGCTTGTAGCCCGTAACCCAATCCAGGAGCATGTGCGAGACCACCACCGCGGCTAGAACCGCGGCCGCACTCCAGTTCCTGGTGGCGATTCCGTACCCCGCGAAAGCGACGAGAGCGAGAAACGCCACCGCCGGGACGGAATGCGAGAACATCTCGAGGGGATTCGATTTCCCGGCGAGGCACAGGCCGGCGTCGACCAGATCCGGGGCATACGCCGCGATGATCAGAACGGCGAGCCCCATGCTCAGCCCGAGGCGCTTCGCGCCGAGTGCGGCACCAACGTGACCGACGTACATCTATTTGCGAGCCGGGAAGCAGCAGACGAGACGATCTATGATGAGTGTGACCAGTATCGCGATGGGACGCGCTCCAGAAGGTGCAGAAATAGGACAGCGACGACGACAGCTGTCACAATTCGTGCCGCATGGACGTCCGTGGTCATGTAACTTTTTCCAAGCTGTCACGCGCCTGTCGACCAGCCCTAACGCGAGACCGAATGCACGTCAAGAACCTCGAGTGCTCCGCTTGCCACCGTGAATACGATGCCAGGCGTCTCCACAACGTCTGCACCGAGTGCGGCAAGCCGCTGCTCGTGCGCTACGACCTCAAGCGAATCGCGAAATTTCTGACCCGGCAAACCCTGTTCGGTCGCAGAGCCGATCTGTGGCGCTACCGCGAGCTCCTGCCCGTGCGCCGAGAGGACAATATCGTCACGCTCGGCGAGGGGTGGACCCCGCTTCTGCACACCAGATCGCTGGGGCAATCGCTTGGAATGAGCGAGCTGCACGTAAAGGATGAATCGCTGAATCCCACACAGAGCTTCAAGGCACGTGGGATGTCGGTCGCCGTATCGATGGCCAAGGAGCTGGGCGCGAAAAAGCTCGCCGCGCCCTCGGCGGGGAACGCCGCGGGCGCCCTGGCCGCGTACTGCGCGCGCGCGGGCATCGGTGTGTACCTGTTCATGCCGCGAGACACCCCGCGCGCCAACATCATCGAGTGCGAGGTGGCCGGCGCACATGTCACGCTCATCGATGGCCTCATCACCGACTGCGGGGCCGAGGTCGCGCGCAGGAAGGAGACCGAGGGTTGGTTCGAGGTCTCCACCCTCAGGGAGCCGTACCGCGTGGAGGGGAAGAAGACTCTGGGCTACGAGATCGCTGAGCAGTTTGGGTGGACCCTTCCCGATGTGATCGTCTATCCCACCGGGGGAGGGACGGGACTGGTGGGCATGTGGAAAGCCTTCGACGAGATGCAGCAGCTTGGCTGGATCGGCGAGAAGCGCCCGAGGATGGTCACGGTTCAAGCTGCCGGCTGCGCGCCGATCGTGCGCGCGTTCGAGGCAGGCGAGCGCTTCGCGGAGCCGATTCAGAATGCCACAACGGTAGCCGCGGGACTTCGCGTTCCGAAGGCCATCGGGGATTTTCTCATTCTCGACGCGATTCGGGAATCAGGAGGGACAGCCATCACCGTCACGGACGACGAGCTGGTTGAAGGTGCCAGGGAGATGGCTCGTACCGAGGGGATCTTCGCGGCCCCGGAGGGTGGGGCTTGTGTTCCCGCGCTGCGAAAGCTCCTCGCGCGGGGCGAGATCAAGCCCGAGGAAAAGGTGGTGTTGTTCAACACCGGGTCGGGAATCAAATATCTCGACGTCTTTGACCGCGGCGCGGTTGCCCGCGAGTCTAGCGCAAGGAAGGGGTCAAGCGCACTAGGACCCGCGTTGAGGTCCTAGCGAATGCCGACGAGCTTGTGCGTCTGAATGCTGAGACGCCACCTCGGATGACGCAGACAATACTCAATCGCATCCTCCGTGTTGCGCTCGACATCCGGCCCATCCATTGGCTGCAGGAAAAAATGGCGGAAATCCAGCCGGGCGAATTGCTCGGGGAGCGCGTTCTCCTGCGGATACACCAGCTTTAGCTCACTGCCGCTCGTCTGCACGAACGGCGCGCCCGCTTTGGGGCTCACGCAGATCCAATCGAGCGAGCTCGGAGCCGGCCGAGTGCCGTTCGTCTCGACGGCGACGTCGAATCCCCGCTCGTGAAGCGCGTCGATCAGCGCTTCGTCCAGCTGGAGGAGCGGCTCACCCCCTGTGCACACGACGTATTTCGGTCGACCGTGTGCGAGGTTTCGGTCTGCACCAGCAGGAGGCCCGCCCCAGCACCGATCGACGGCATCCGCAAGCTCGCTCGAGCTCGGAAACCTGCCGCCGTCCGGTCCCGTTCCGACAAAATCGGTGTCGCAGAATTGGCAGACGGCGCGCGACCGGTCCTCCTCGCGTCCCGACCAGAGGTTGCAGCCCGAAAACCGGCAGAAAACCGCGGCCCGACCCGACTGGGCGCCTTCGCCCTGCAGCGTGTAGAAAATTTCCTTGACGGTATAGGTCATCGCGCGGCGCTCTTTTCCCTCGCGTACTCGATGGGATCGTCGAGACCGGCTTCCCTGAATCCCTTCAGTCGCAGCTGACACGCGTCGCATCTCCCGCATGCCTCGCCATTGGCACCGGGGTCATAGCAGCTGGTGGTGGCTGCGTAGTCGACCCCCAGAGAAGCGCCGAGCGCGATGATCCCGGCCTTCGTGAGCGAGATGAGCGGAGTGCGAATCGTAAGGCGCGTCCGGCCTTCGACTCCGGCGCGTGTCGCGAGATTCGCCATTTTCTCGAACGCCTCGATGTACTCCGGCCGGCAATCCGGGTAACCGCTGTAGTCCAGCGCGTTCACGCCGATGAAAATGTCGGACGCTCCGACCACCTCGGCGAGTGCAAGGGCGTAGGAAAGGAAAATCGTGTTTCTCGCCGGAACGTAGGTCACGGGGATTTTGCTCTCGCCCTTTTCGGAATGATCGAAATTTCTGTCCTTGGGTACCGCAATGTCCCCGGTGAGGGCCGATCCCCCAAACGCCCTGAGGTCGATATTCATAATCTGGTGCCGGACGACTCCCGCGGCTTCCGCAATTGCTTTGGCGGCTTCGATCTCCGAGGAGTGACGCTGGCCATAGCTGAACGTCAACGCGTGCACCGCGTAGCCGTCGGCGCGCGCGATAGCCAGCGCGGTCGTGGAGTCGAGTCCTCCGCTCAGGAGGACGACGGCTGGGGGCGCTGTTGTGGATTGGGCTGGAGACGATGCGGATTTCACGTGATTGGGGCCTCTCCCCCCAATTTACACGACCGATGCGGGCAGAGCGCACCAGATGGGCGCGCGGCAATGGTCCGACGATGTCCTAGAGCGCGGCTTCGATCGCGCTCAAAAGCTCCGCGGGGACGAGCGGCTTGGAGAGGACCGCATCCGCGCCCAGAACGCGCACTCTCTCCTGTCCCTTGGCGTCAATGCTCCCACTCAGGATTATGACGGGGATATTCGAGGTGTTCGAGTTCATCTTGATCTTTTTCAACGTGTCTTCGCCGGATCCACCGGGCATGTTTATGTCAAGTACGATGGCATCCACCGGAGGCTGACGCTTGGCCTGCATGAGTCCCTGAACGGCATCGAAGGCCGTAAGAACCTTGTATCCTTTCTCGCGCAGAACGGAGGTGACGAGATGAGAGACTACGCGGTCGTCGTCTACGACCAGCACAGTGGTCACAGCCATCAACCCTCCCGGATAAACGTGGTGAGGCGAGCGCCGAGTCGTGCGATCTCGTGCTCAAGGCGCGCGAAAACGGCGTCGATTTTTGCCAGCTTGCCAGTAAGTGCCATTGACTCCAGCTTCTTGGCGGTGCCCGTTACCTGCGTTGCACTCAGACTCGCCGCTGATCCCATCAGCGTGTGGGCGAGGAACTGAATACGGGTGTTGTCGCGTGCGACGACTGCCTTCGCCATTTCAGGCATCCTGGATTCGAGCTCCCGAAGAAAGATCTCCGCGAGCTCCGTGGCGAGTCGGCGATTTCCTCCGACCGTAGTAAGGAGAGCTCCCTCATCCAACACTCCGTCGGCGGCACCAGGTTCTACAGGCACATCCGGGGCCGCGTCCTGGCCCAAAGCCGGGACCGACCTTTTCATGTCGAAAGCCCATCGATCTCGCGCATCATCCGCTCGCTGCAGCTCGGACAGATGCTGTGTGTCACCTCGACATCCGAGGTGGAGGTGATGTACGCCTCGACCTGCTCCCAGTAGTTATCCTCATTCCGCACTTTCTTGCAGTAGCTGCATATGGGGAGCAGCCCCTGCAGGCGACTGACCTCGCCGAGGGCCGTCTCCAGCTCTTTAATGCGGTCCGCAAGACTTGTTTGGAGCTTCACCATCCGCTGTCCCACACGCACCCGCGATTCGAGCTCGGCGGGATCGAAGGGCTTCGTGATGTAGTCGTTGGCGCCGGCCGCCAGCCCCATTGCGAGGTCTTCCTTTCCGGTCCGCGAAGTGAGCAGAATGATGTAGATCAGCTCGAACCCGGGAGTTGTGCGGAGCTTGCGGCAGATCTCGATTCCATCGAGTCCGGGCATCATCCAGTCCAGCAGGACAAGATCCGGCGCATCCTTTCCTTTGAGCGTCTGGAGAATTCCCCACGCCCCGGAGCCATCTGGTGCGGTGATTACGTCCCAGCCAAGTCGGCCAAGTGTTGACTCGAGAATCCGCCGAGTTACGGGATCGTCTTCTGCTACCAGGATGCGCACCCTATAGGACGCGCCAGAGGGGGTTTGGTCGCGGACGGCGACCGTGCGAGAATCTCGAATCCGGCGCTCGCCCCTGCGCGCAAAAAAGCGGGTCGCTTACGCGACCCGCTTGATTTGTGGAGATGGGTGTGGCGGAGTAGGAATCGGTCTGGGCGCGTGATCGGAATTGGTCGGGACCGGCGACACAGGTGCGTCGGCACCGGCGGGCGCGACCACGCCCGTTTTGAGCTCGCTGACCAGGTCCAGCAGCACATGACTGCCGTGAAAAAGCTGAGTAGACGCCATCGACATCTGCTCGCAGGCAGCGCTCTGCTCTTCAGTCGACGCGCTCACTTCCATCGCGGCGGTCGCGTGGCTCTCCGCCGTACGCGCGACCAGCCCCAGATTCACCGCCGCCGAATCCACGGCGCGCGCATTCTCCATCGCGGCCGTCGTCACGCCCGCGGCCGCCGCGCGCGTTCTCTCCGCCGCGGAAAGGATCGTCGACAGCGCGCTGTCCAGCTCGCGACTCACGCGCTCGATCTCGCCTACCTGGATCACTCCCTGTTCCATTGCCTTCGATGTCGCGGACACGCGAGTGGTCACACTCTCGGTCATCTTCACCACGTCGTCCGCGGCGGCCTGCGTTTGATCGGCGAGCTTCCTCACCTCACCCGCGACGACTCCGAATCCGCGGCCTGCCTCGCCAGCGCGCGCCGCTTCGATCGCCGCGTTCAACGACAGAAGATTGGTCTGCTCGGCGATTCGACCGACGGAGATGACGAACTTGTTGATGTCGCTCGCGGTCGTGTTGAGCTCGCGCACCTGCGTCGCCGCCTGCTCGACGATCGTCCGAACATCGAACAGAATCTTGAGCGCGCGGTCGATGTCCACGCGCTTCGCTTCGGCCTCGGCCTCGATGGAGCTCGCGAGCCCGTGCACTTCCTGCGCGCCGCCCACGAGATTGTCTCCGCGGGTGCGGATCCCCTCGAGTGCTTCGTTCACCTGCCGGAGCTGCGCGACCTGTGACTCAGCGCCGTGTGAAACTTCTTCCACTGCATCCGCAACCTCGCCCGCCGACGCCGAGATCTGTTTCGACGCGGAGAGCAGATCGCTGGCCGACTGCGCGACTTCGTCGGCCGTTTTCGCGGCGCCGGATGCGATTCGTGACAATGCGATTGTCGCGTGATTCATGGCGTCGGCAAGCGTACGGAATTCGCCGGGCATTTCGCCCTCAGTACGCTGCTGAAGGTCGCCGTGGCTCAACTGGATTGCGTGTTTCACCAGTAAGCGGAGTGGGCGTCCCACCGCGCTGCCGGTTCGCAGCACGATCATGATCGCTATTAGCGTTGCTACCGTGATAACCGAGATGAGCAGCCGCGACCGCGCCAGCGACTGGCTGCGCAGGTTCTGCGACATCGTGGATAGTTGTGAGGCGCGCGCATGCTCCAATCCCGTCAGCTGCTCGAGAAGCGATGGGACCAGCTTTCTCGCCTTCTGCGCTTCCACGTGAGCCTCGTCCAGTCGGCCAAGGTCGGTGAGACGGTGTGACAGGGCGAATGCTGATTCCACTCTCGCAAGCGTAGTGTCGATCGCCACTGTTCGCTGGATCTGCTCGGCCAGTGCATCGGGGCGCGAGCTGAAGCTCCGGTGCAGCCTGTGCGCTTCCCAGCCGAGGCGGCGGAACTCGAGGTCCGACTTGATGTCCTGGTCGCTGAGGTAGGTGTTTGCGGCTTGAATTTCCTGAGTCACCACGTTCGAGAAATCCGATGCCTGCCGCGCATCCTCCTGGGCCTCGGCGAGCGTGAGCGTGACCTCATCGGCCATCCGCGTCATAGATACCCAGCCGACGACGCCGGCACTGATGAGGAGCAGAATCAGCAGTGCGAATCCGACGGCAAGGACTTGGCGAATGGTCTTGAAGCGATAGATGTGAGTCATCGTGCTGCCGCCAACGTCAGAAGTGCGTTGTGTACTCGTAACACTCTGAATCGCATTCCCACCGGATCGCCGGTGTCCTCGAAGTAGGCGGGACCAGTGAGGCCGACGTAGGCGGTCTCGAGGCTCAGCGAGCGCAAGTAGTTGCGGATTCGGGTACGATTCGCGCCGCGCTCCTTGAGCGCCTGCGCGATCAGCCTCGTGGCGTCATACGCCAGCGCTGCGTGCGCGTCGGGCGCCGTTCCAAATTTCTTCTCGAACGCGGCCACGAATCTGCGGGCGGCGGGCGATGGGTCCTCGGGCGTGAAGGACATACCGATGTATGCGCCTTCGGCGAGGGCCGTGTCCGAGACGATGCCCTGCCAGCCATCGCCTCCGATGAAAGCCGGAGTAAATCCCTGTCGCTTTGCTTCCTGCAGGATCTTGAGACCGGACCCGACGCGTCCGGCAACGAAGACGATCTTCGGTTTCTTGGTCTTCAGGTACGAGATGTAGGGCTCTGCCGTGGGGAGATCTTCGTTGAAGGGGTCGAGGCTAAGCAGCTCGCCGTGGTATGCGCGGCGAAATGAGTCCGCCAACCCACGGCCGTAGGTGTTGTTTTCATAGAGCACGGCGGCCGTAGAGCCGCCATTCTTGACCGCGAACCTGGACGCGAATGTCGCCAGCGCGATTCCGTTGAGCGAGTCGCTCGAAATGATTCGAAAAACCCAGCTCGAGATTCCGCTCAGATCGGGGGATGTTGCACTCGTTGCAACCGCGGCCAGCTTGCCGTCGTAGATTCGGGCGGAGGCGAGCATTCCCGAAGAGTTCACGTGTCCGATGACTGCCGAAATCTTCCGGTTTCTGACGAACTCCTGGGCGATCTTGGAGGCAACGGCACCGTCGCCTTCGTCGTCCCGCGCGATCACCTGAAAAGCATGGCCGTTGATGCCGCCCGCCTTGTTGATCTCTTCGGCCGCGAGCTCTACCCCTTGGAGGTTTTGGAGTCCATAGCCCTTCTTCCAGGGTCCGGCTGCTCCGACTACGTACGGGTCTTTGTTTGCTGCGCACGCGGAGAGCGCCAGCAGTGTGAGTGTGAAAACGGCTTTGGACAACAGCTCCCCCTTTCCCCGATTTGGGGCTTCAAGTCACTCGAATGACGAGGTGGAAGCTCACCCGGTCACGGCATTGGCCTGCCGTCCGGGAGCCTCCGGGCAAGGGGGTGGCAAAACGCGCGGCGAAATGGAGCGTCCTTAAGTGAGGGCAGTCCGATAATTTCGGGCCGTCCAACCTTATACTCGCAAAGCGGACCCATGCATCTCAGGCCCATCCTTGTAGCAGCGGCATCCCTTCTAATCGGAAGCCGGCTTGCGGCTCAGGAAGTTCTCATTGAGGTCGTCGAGCTCACCAATGGCAAACCCATTGTTGGCGCGAACGTTTCGCTTGTTGACGAACATGGGATGAGCCTCGCCGGGAATTTCAGCGATCAGGGCGGACACACGATCCTGCGCGCGCCAAATCCCGGGCTGTACACGGTGCGCGCAGACAGAGTCGGTTATGACAGCTGGAGCTCGGTCCAGCTCCATGTGGTCGCAACACAGATTCGCGTTCGAGTCGGCTTGGCGGTCACGCGAAGTCCCCAGCTGGTGATTCCAAAGCGCGAGGCGGCGTGTCAGTCTCTGAGCCCCGCTGGAAGTGCAGCCGGAGACCTTTGGGTCGAGATCAAGAAGGCGCTGACTGCAAGCGCACTCACGGAGGCGCAGGGACTCGTGTCCCTCGACGTCGATCTGTACGAGCGGTCCCTCGATCGCAATCTGGAAATCGTGGGTCAGAGGACCGAGCGGCGCACGCGTATCGCGAGAAGGCCGGCGGTCGGAATCTCGTGGGATCAGGTCGATTCAACCCGGAGATCAGCGGTAGCCGGCGGAGATGTCTATCGCGCACCCGACGCCGCGACGCTCGTCTCCGATGACTTCGTCAAGTCACACTGCTACGCGGCGATCCGGGGCTATGGTCCGGAGACTGGACTTAATGGACTCGAGTTCAAGCCCGCCAAGGTGGGATCGCAGCCCGAGCTCACGGGAGTTCTCTGGATCGATCCGAAGGTGAATGTTCTCCGCTCGCTCAACTTCGATTACGTGAACCTCCCCGTTCCGCTCCGCGTCGCAAGGACCAGCGGGCGTCTCGAGTTTCAGCAACTGGCCGGCGGACAGTGGATCGTGCCGCGCTGGTATATCCGGCTGCCTCGCGTTTCCCAGGTTCGGTCGGCAGAGGCCGGAGCGCCGGCAATCCTCCGCGACACTTTGCTCGGGTTCCAGGAAGTCGGTGGCACCTCGCGGCCAGCCGGTACTAAGGACACGTCGTCCATCGCCGGGGCGCCGGGATCAATGGCAACAGCGGACTCCGCAACCGTAAACAGCAATCAACCCGATGCCTCGACCGGTTCGGCTCCCCGCTCGCTCATCACCGGCGTCGTGTACGACAGCACCTCCGGCCATGGCTTGAAGGATGTTCTGGTCTACACGGGCGGCGGAAAGTTCAGGACCACGACAGACGCCGCGGGTCGGTACGAGCTTGCCACCGATGTCAGTCTGACCGATACGCTCGTGTTCGAGCATCCGAGAGTTCGACTCTTTCGCGTCGCCGATCAAATGCGGCCGATCTCGCTGCCGAGCGGAGCGCACGGAGAGGCGAACCTCGTTCTGCCCGCATACAAAACGCTCCGCGCGAAATTCTGCGGGCAGAACGAGACTGGCACCGAAGCTCAGGGCATGGCCGCCGGCTACGTGAGGGACGCCGCGGGCAACCCGGTTGCAAATGCCCATGTGTGGGCGACGTGGCAGGTGCTCTGGGTCCAGCAGAACGGTCGACTCGTCTCGACCAATCAGCAGCGCACCGTGGAGACTGATACCGGAGGCGATGGATCCTATCTGATGTGCGGATTCGCGCGCGGAACGCAGATCACGGGTAAGGTCGGAATGGCGGGAAGGGCGACGCTTCAGGAGAGTCTGGTGATACCGCCGAGTCTCGTCCTCGAGCACGACTTCCGATTCGGCGCCCGCTAGTCGCCCGTCGGCACTATGCCGGCGCCTTCCACCATTAGGATCACCGTTTTCTCGGGCGCCCGGGTTCGGTGAACGACGCCCTTCGGCACCACGAATCCCTGGCGAGGCTCGAGCGCGACGGTACGGTCCTCGAGATCGATCAGAAACTTGCCCTCGATCACGTAAAAGAATTCGTCCAGATCGTCGTGCTTGTGCCAATGATACTCGCCCTGCATGACGCCCAGCCGCACGACCGATTCGTTGACCTTGCACAGCGTCTGATTGAACCACCGGTCGCGCACGGTGTCGACGATCTGCGGAAGGTCGATGACCTCGAGGGCGGGATAGCGGATGTCGAGGTGGGTGACGTAAGGATACGACTCGCGTGAAGTGTCCATCGACTTATCGCCTCTTTCCGTCATCACGATGGCACGCCATGTCCACCACCACCGCTGACGCCAGAATCAATACGGAGTCATCCTTGTCGTCGATCTCGACCCCGTACGTGTCAGTCCAGGAGAACCATTTCTTCGAGACCGTCGCCACGACCTTCCCACCGCGCGTAAACGTGTATTCGTGGTCGAGGAAATCGCCTTCGGCCTCGAGATCGTCCGGTCCGGGGACGTCGACCGTGAATCGGTGGTGGATGAAGGAAAATAGCTCGCGCTTCACTTCCGCCAGCATCTGGTCCCCACGCCACAGCTCGTACGTCGGGGACCAGTTCAGGAGCTTCTGCTTGATGTAGACGAGCTCTTTGCCCGCCATATCCTGGAACGAAAGCTTATCTCCGAAGCTGAGCGCTTTTCCATCGACGAAGAAGGCGTCCTTGCCCTGCTCGTCCTTGATGGTGAAATCGTCACCCCAGGAGAGGAGCTTCTGTCGCATGACGTATCTCATAGGCTGGTATCTCGTTGTAAGAAGGGGGCTCAAATACAAAGCATGCGATACGAGATCTCAGAGGCGTAGATCACAGATCTCTGACAACTGCGTCAAGACCGTTCCGTTGGCCTTCAGAAGTGACAGTGTTGCGCCCCAACTCCACCGAGGGCGGTCTTAGCGCAGTTGTCCGGCATCTGAAAGCTGTGCTTCTGAGATCTCGCATCGCGTGCTTGGCAGTTATGACTCCCGGATTTCGCACCGCCCGTCATGGGCGCACCTCTCTCTGCAGCACCCGAAAGTACTCCGTCCACGGTCCGACTGCCTCCGTGTACTCTCGAGCCATCGTCCGCGTGATCTGCGCCACGTGCGATACATCGTGAACGACCCACGTCGCCAGCAGCTGTCGCAGCGTCACGGTGCCAAGCTCCGGATGCTCCCCCGTCAACTCCAGGTCCTTGTCCTTCAGATTCCAGCCGCGCAGTGTTGCCACGTTGCCCGCGCGCAGTGATGCAAACTCCCGCAGCCTGTCGCGCAGCTGCCGGTCGGACTTGAGGTCGGCGAATCGATCGAACGGATCGAAACGACGATAACTCTCCTGCTTCAGAATGATTCGTGCGCGCGAGATCCAGTCCGTCCGCTCGCCATGGATCAAATGACCGACGATCTCGCTCGGACTCCACGCCTCCGCGCCTTCGCGGGAGTTTAACCATGATTCTGGAAGATCCTCGAGCAGCGCCGATAGCACCTCCGGCGTGCGCTCGAGAACCGGTATGGCTTCTTCGAGAATGAACTCCATCTTTGTCTCCCTGAGGCCCCAGCGGAATCATACGCCGTGACGCGCTTATCAACTACTTTTCGCTGAGCCGGATTGTTTCGCGAGGCCGCGCCGATGCGGCTGACCGCCCATTTCAGGAGTCTTGATGACCGCACGCTCGCTCGTTGCAATCGTAGTTCCCGCCTTGCTCGCGATTGCTCCACTCGCTGTCAATTCGCAGACCACGACCGGCAGCGCGCGCGCCGTACGTCGGGACATTCCAATAACGCGGATGATCCAGCGGGCATTCCAGGCTGGAACGCGCGATTCGACCGGACGCCCGGGCCGCAACTACTGGCAGCTGTGGACCGATTACAAGATCAACGCGAGCCTCGACTCCGCCACATCAATCGTGACGGGCCACGAGACGGTCGTCATTCACAACAACAGCGACTCCGCGATGCGAGGAATCGTCCTCCGTCTCGATCAGAATTTCTTCCTGCCCAACGTTCCCCGCCTCGAGGCAGCGAGCGAGCTGACAGACGGGATGCAGATCAGCCGGCTCGTGATCAACGGCCAGGCTCTGAACGTCACCGACACGATAGGCACTCCAATCCCCGGCAGTACGCGTCGGGCTCCGGCGCTCTCCTCAGTTCTCAAAAACACATCGGCGCGAATTCCAATTGCCACTCCGATCGCGGCGCATGGCATTGGCACCCTGGAGGCAGATTGGAAGTTCCGGGTGCCGCGCGCCGACAACGGCAGGGGCGAGAGGATGGGTAGATGGGCCGACACGCTCTACCAGGTTGCCCAGTGGTACCCGCGCCTCGCGGTGTTCGATGACCTTAGAACCGGCGGGTGGGACACAGATCCATATCTCGGACCGGCCGAGTTTTACAACAACTTCGGACACTTCGACGTCAGCATCGACGTTCCGGCTGGCTGGATCGTCGGATCGACGGGCGTCCTCCAGAATCCTGCCGAAGTACTTACTCCCACTGCGCGCGACCGACTCTCCCACGTGCTCGAATCCGATTCGCTGCGCACGATTGTCTCCGCTGCCGAACGCGGGGCCGGAAAATCGACCGCCGCTGGCAATCGCCTTATCTGGCATTTCGTCGCCGATACCGTTGGCGATGTCGCATGGGCCACGTCCAATCAGTTCGTATGGGACGCAACGCGCGCGACGATTCCCGGTCGTGGGGCGGTTCCGGTGAACATTCTCTATCTCGCTGGACACGCGCAGCAGTACGCCCAGGGCGGGCCGGTAGTGCGCCACGCGCTCGAATACTACTCCAAGCTCTGGATGCCGTACGCGTTTCCCCAGCTCACCATGGTCGATGGGCCCGAGCTGGGGATGGAGTACCCGATGTTCATCATGTCGGCGGTGTTCGCTGCGGATCACGAGACCGGACACCAGTGGTGGCCGATGATGGTCGGCGTCAACGAGACATGGTACGGCTTCATGGACGAAGGCTTCAACCAGTACATGAATATCCTCTCGGATGCCGACTACGCCCATCAGCCCGCAAAACTCGACAGCCTCGGCCTCGCCTACGGCCGAATCAGCGGCAATGAGCTGGAGCCGCCGCTGATGTGGGACGAGAACTACGCGGGCCCGCTCTACTCGTTCGCCGCTTACGGCAAAGCCCCAATGATGCTCTCGGCGCTGGGAGGGGTGGTGGGTGACACCGCCGTTCAACGCGCCATGAGCGAGTATGCGAAGGCGTGGCGGTTCAAGCACCCGTCGCCATGGGATTACGCGTTTTTCATGGACAACGCTCTCCACCGGGACCTCGGCTGGTTCTGGAACTACTGGCTCTTCACGACGGAATCGGTGGATGGCGGGATTCAGGACGTGAAGACCACCGGACGCCGGACGGCCGTGACCGTTCGCCAGAACGGACAGATGCCGTCGCCGGTGATCCTCAAGGTTGAATTTGCGCCGACCGGCAACGCGATCAGACCGATGCCGAACAGTCGGATGGCTGACGCGGAAACAGCGATCGTCACGTACCCCGTAGACGTCTGGTTCAGTGGCAATCGAACGTTCGTCGCCAACCTGGATTTCGGCGGACGGGCGATCACGCGCATATCCCTCGATCCAGCGGGAAGATTTCCGGATCGCGATCCAAGCGACAACGTTTGGCCGCGCGCGGCACAGGCACCGGCGAGAACTCCTGGAGGGAGATAATAGATGCGCATGCAAAGTTTCGGAGCCGCTCTCGCGTTGATCGTGGTCGCCGGCACGACCGCCGCAGCGCAACAGGCCCCGCAGGTGACCGCCGCGGATTATGCCCGCGCCGAGCGCTTTTTGAGGGAAAATGTGCAGCCGCTGGTTTCAGGAATCGGCGTTCAGCCCACGTGGCTCGGCGCCGATCGCTTCTGGTATCGAGGCACGCGAGTGGGCGGGACCGATCTGGTGGTGGTCGATCCTGCGCGTGCGCTGCGGAGCGTTTGCAACGCGAGCACCGGACGCTGCAACGCGGCGATCGACCCCCGAGAGCTGTCACGTGCGAGAACGGACTTTGGGTCGAGACCGGGTCGTCCGGGGCTCGAGATAGTTTCCCCCGACGGAAAACGAGCAGCGTTCATTCGTGCGTATAACCTCTGGACGCGCGATGTCGCGAGCGGGCGCGAGACGCAGCTCACGAGCGACGGCGTAAAAGAGTTTGGCTATGCAACGGACAACGCGGGCTGGGTGCGGAGCGATCGTCCGATCATGCTCTGGTCGCCCGACTCGCGCCGGATCGCGACGTTCCAGCAGGATGAGCGCGGCGTAGGGGAGATGTATCTCGTCAGCACGAAAGTCGGTCACCCGGAACTGCAAGCGTGGAAGTATCCGTTGCCCGGCGACAGCATTATCACGACGATCCAGCGCGTGATCATCGACGTCGACGCGCCGAAGGTAACGCGGCTCCGAATGCCCGCCGATCAACACCGGTCGACGCTGTGCGATCACATCATCTGCCGCGGCGACGAAGGGTGGACGGATGTGCAATGGTATCCGGACGGATCTCACGTCGCGTTCGTGTCGACCTCGCGCGATCACAAGCACGAGGTGTTCAGAGTTGCGGACGCCGCGACCGGAGCGGTGCGAGACGTCTTCCGGGAAGATGTCGCCACGCAATACGAATCGGGCAGCTCGATAGTGAATTGGCGCGTGCTGCCTGCCACCAACGAAGTGATTTGGTTCTCGGAGCGCGACGACTGGGGCCAGCTTTACCTGTACGATCTCGCCACCGGCCGCTTGAAGAGCAAGATCACGAGCGGGGAAGGGGACGTCGCGGAGTTGCGGCGGGTGGATGAGAAGAGCCGCACGCTCTATTTCGTGGGCAACGGGAAGGAGCGCGGTCGCGATCCGTATTTCCGACATTTCTACAGGATCGGGATGGATGGAAAAGGCCTCACGCTTCTGACGCCTGAAGATGCCGATCACGACATCTCGCTCTCACCGACCGGTCGTTATTTCGTCGATACGTTCTCGCGACCCGATGTGCCGCAGACATCGGTTCTGCGCGATCTGAACGGAAAGGTCGTGGTCACTCTGGAGAAGGCAGATATCTCGCGTCTGCTCGCGACGGGGTGGAAGCCGCCCCAGCCCATCACGGTCAAGGCGCGCGATGGAAAGACCGATCTCTATGGACTTCTGTACACTCCGACGAATCTCGATTCGACGAAAAAGTATCCGATCGTTAATCACGTCTATCCGGGTCCCCAGACCGGCAGCGTAGGTGGTCGCAGTTTTTCCCCCGCTCGTGGCGATGCGCAGGCGCTGGCTGAGCTCGGGTTCGTGGTCGTCGAGATCGACGGCATGGGGACACCGTGGAGATCCAAATCCTTCCACGACGCCTACTTCGCCAGGATGGGGGACAACACGTTGCCCGACCAGGTCGCGGGGATGAAAGAGCTCGCGCGCCGTTTTTCGTGGATCGATGTCGACCGGGCCGGAATCTACGGACATTCCGGCGGTGGGTTCGCCGCCGCCGCCGCGATGTTCCGCTACCCGGATTTCTTCAAGGTCGGAATCGCGGAAGCGGGGAATCACGACAACCGCGAGTACGAAGACGACTGGGGCGAGCGCTACCAGGGTCTGCTTACCCGAACCGCCGATGGAAGCGACAACTACGCGGCCGAGGCAAATCAGACCTACGCAAAGAATCTGAAGGGCAAGCTGCTGCTCGCGCACGGGACGATGGACAACAACGTCCCGCCGTACAACACGCTGCTGGTGGTGAACGAGCTGATCAAGGCCAACAAGGACTTCGATCTGATCATGCTGCCCGACCGGACGCACGGGTTCGGCAACGAGCCTTACATGGTTCGCCGGCGCTGGGACTACTTCGTGAAAAATCTGCTTGGGGCCGAGCCGCCGAAGGAGTACCAGATCGGGCGGGCGCGGTAGTGACAATCAACTAAACACTACCAGCGAGGCGCCCAACGCCCCCAGCTGGTAGTGTTCAGTTGCAGCGGCAGTTCCATTGAACCCATTTCACCAAATGCAAAGAGCATCTCTCTTAACTCTCCTGGCGATAGCAACAGCACCCCCGACTCTCGATGCTCAGGGAGCGCCAATCGCGCCGCTGATCTTCAGCCACGCGGATACCATTCGCGGCTCGAACACCCCCGAGCGCGCCTGGTGGGATGCCACCTTCTACGACCTGCACGTCAAGGTGAATCCCGCCGACAGCAGCATTGCCGGCTACAACGCGATCAGTTATCGCGTACTGAAGAAAGCCCGCGAGATGCAGATCGATCTGCAGCTGCCGCTGCTCGTCGACAGTATCGTCCAGGACGGTGCGGAGCTGAGCGCTCGGCACGATGGCAACGCGCACTTCGTCCGATTGCTCGCGACGCAGAAAATCGGTGCAAAGAAAACCATCACCGTCTACTATCACGGCAAGCCCGTCGTCGCCGTGCGTCCACCGTGGGACGGCGGATTCGTCTGGGCACGCGATAGTCTCGCTCGCCAGTGGGTCGTCACCGCCAACGAGGGGGCCGGCGCCAGCATTTGGTGGCCCAATAAGGATCTCTACTCCGACGAGCCGGACAGCCAGCGCATCGCGATCGCGATGCCCGACTCACTCATCGATGTGTCGAATGGGCGACTGCGGAAAATCATGAGAAACAACGATGGCACCACGACCTACGAATGGTTCGTCGTCAACCCGATCAACAACTACGACGTCGCGGTGAACGCTGGCCACTACTCACACTTCAACGACGTCTATGATGGCGAGAAAGGGAAGCTCACGCTCGACTTCTGGCCGCTCGACTATCACGTCGAGGCGGCCAGGAAACAGTTCCAGCAAGTGAAGCCCATGCTGCAGTGCTTCGAGAGCTGGTTCGGTCCATTCCCGTGGTACGAGGACGGCTACAAGCTGGTCGAGACGCCTCATCTCGGCATGGAGCACCAGAGCGCCGTCGCCTACGGCAATCATTACCAGAACGGCTACCTCGGACGCGATCGATCGGCCACTGGACACGGACTGCTCTGGGATTTCATCATCGTGCACGAGAGCGCGCACGAATGGTTCGGCAACAGCATAACGATGAAGGACGCCGCGGACATGTGGATCCACGAGAGCTTTGCCACGTACGCCGAGGGTCTGTTCACCGAATGCACGCAGGGAAAGAAGGCCGGCGGCGAATATTCTATCGGACAGCGGAAGCTCATAAGAAACGATGTGCCGATCATCGGGGTCTATGGCGTGAACCACGAAGGCTCGGGCGACATGTACGACAAGGGAGCGAACTTGTTGCACACCATCCGGCAGCTCGTGGACGACGATGCGCGATGGCGCGGCATTCTGCGCGGCCTGGGCAAGACGTTCTGGCACCAGACGGTGACCACGGGGCAGATCGAGGGCTACATCAGCATCCGCTCCGGGCTCGACCTGAGCAAAATGTTCGACCAGTACCTGCGCACCACCAAAGTGCCAACGCTCGAGTACAAGCTTCAGGGCTCGCAGCTGTCGTACAGGTGGACCAGCGTCGTCCCGGGCTTCGCGATGCCGGTGAGGGTCACGACATCACAGGGACGGCTAGGCTGGATCAGGCCCACCGAAAGCTGGAAAACGACGACGGTAAAACTCGATCGGCCGGAAGACTTTCACGTCGACGAGAACTTCTACGTGGGCGTGAAAGATCTTCTCAAGCCGGTGACCGACTCGACTACCGCCCGTAAAGGCTGACGATCTCCGCGGTAGCGAGCTTGTTCGCGTTGAGATTGTATCCCACCATCGCGGCGGTTGCGTTCCCTGGTAGGTCGAGCTTGTCGACCTTGAGCGCGAACACCTTGAAGTGATAGTGGTGCGGGGCGTCGCCCACCGGCGGACACGGCCCACCATAGCCCTTCGTTCCAAAATCCGTATTTCCCTGCGCGCTCCCTCGTGGAGCGTTGCGATTGTTACCGGCGCCCGCCGCAAGCGACGTCGTCGTTGCGGGAATGTTGTACATCACCCAGTGCCACCACCCGCTGCCGGTTGGCGCATCTGGATCGTAAGCGGTCACCGCGAAGGATTTGGTTCCCACTGGCGGGTTCGTCCACTCGAGCGCTGGCGAGATGTTCTGTCCGGTGCAGCCCATTCCATTGAACGCGTGAGCGAGAGCGATTCGACGTCCTGAGTTCAGGTCGGGTGCTGCGAGCCTGAAGCGGCCTGAGCGTGGCGTTATGGTCTTCGTGGGTGGCCTCGCGGTTCGCGTGACCTGCGCGAGTGCGTCCGGTGCGGCCGCGAGTGCGAATGTCACGAAGGCAAACGAGATGAATCTAAGCCGAACTGGTTGCAACATGTTGGTCCTCCTCTGGGTGGCGACCGCCTGAGTTATCTCCAGACGGCCAGGATCATTCCTGCGAGCACGAAACACACGAGGTTGTACGCCGAGTCGATAAGCCACAGCTGCTTGGGCTTTCCGGAGAAAGAGCCGTCGCGTAGCTCGTGGTCGCCGCAAATCCCAGCCAGACCATGAAGCCGATCAATGCGCCGTGCGCAGCGTTCAGTTCGAGCGAAGCCGCGATGTGCGCGAGAATCATCGCCATCACCCACGCGGTGACGAACCCGCATATGAATGCGCTCACGTACATCAGCGGCATGTTGGCAGCTGCCGCCTGGGCTCTTTCCTGTTCTTCCGTTCTTCCCTGAAGCGCTATCCAGCGCCTGGCGAACATAACCGGAGAATACCACAAGCCACCAAGCACGAAAATGACAATCCCAGCGACGAGAACGGCAAGATAATTGATCGTCGGGTAGTGCTGCACTGGACCTCCGTCTGGTGAACGCGCTCGGAAAATCTACTCCGAGGCGGTGAGACGTGCATCAGCACCGCTCCGCTGTTTTTCTGCTTCCGTTGCGGTACGACCGGAGGACTAGCGTCCTAAACGCGCCCTGGCCGCGCGCGCTCTCGCGGCAAACGCCTTCGCGTCTTCGGGATAGAAACCCTCCATCAGAGGTCCATGCCCGATCTCGGTGGTGCGGAAGACTTCATCGCCATTGGCACGGACCAGTTGAAGCCGTCCGTTCGCGTACCTGGCATCGGCGAGATCGCGCAGATGGTAGGCAACGCCGTGGTCGAACAGAGGAACCAGCGCGCCGAGCGCCATGCGGGCGAACAAGCGGTTGGCCGTTCCCTTGATGGTATCGGTCGCCTCTTTGGAATTCATGCGCGCGAGCCCGCGATCCGTCATCTGAGCGACGATGGTCGTGTCCATGAGGAGAAGCGCAGCCTGTCCGTCGCGGCTGAAGATCGCGAATCTCGCTTGAGCCACCGTTTCTCTGTCGACGATGTGAGCTACCGAATCCGGCATGCTTACGGACACGTGCATCGAAGTCGAGTCCTGCGCTCGGACGGGTACGGCGAACGCTGATACGGCTATCAGGGAGAGAGCGAATTGAGTTGCGCTACCGAGCCTCATTGGCGCTCCGTGCGGAGGGATCGTACGGGTACCGGGTACCGGGTACCAGGCACCGGGTCCCGGATATCCGGTTCCTGTAGTCCCTACGACGATGGCCGACCGGAGTTTCGGAGGATCGGGCTAGTTCTTGTACAAGTCCGCGAACTGCTTCTTGAGCGCTGCGACCTTGGGCAGATCGTTGATCACGATGTACAGCTGGGTCGGGTGCTGCTCCAGATAGTGCTGGTGGTACTCTTCAGCGGGATAGAAACCCTTGAGTCTGGCCACCTGCGTCACGATCGGACTCGAGAAAGTCTTTGCCGTGGCCAGCTGCTTTATGTAGGCGTCCGCGATCTGCTGCTGTTCCGCAGTCCTGAAGAAGATGGCCGACCGGTACTGCGTGCCGTGATCGGGACCCTGTCGGTTCAGCTGCGTCGGGTCGTGCGCCACCGAGAAGAAGATCTGGAGCAGCTTGCCATATGACAGCTGTGACGGATCGTAGATCACTTCGACCGACTCGGCGTGCCCCGTGTCGCCAGTGCTGACCTGCTCATACGATGGGCCGGTGACGTCGCCGCCGGCATAGCCGGAAATCGCGCGCTTGACCCCCTTCACGTGGTCAAAAACCGCCTCGACTCCCCAGAAGCACCCGCCCGCGAATACAGCGGTGTCTTCGCTGGCCGACGCAGGACCTGCATCGACCATTGGCGCGGCGGCCGGCGCCGTCAGTGGAAGAGATCCGCCACCGCTCAGCTTGGCGCCGAAGAGAACGAGCGCAACTGGAACGACGACAAGACCAACGGCGAAATTGGGTAGCGAGCGGGACATGTTGTTCTCGATTGGGGTTGTCTATTAAACCAGGGAAAGTGGCATTTTGTTCCCGGTTGCTTCTAGTGTTCGCTCACCGACAAGGTGTTTCCATCGGAGTCTTTGAACCACGCCACCTTCGCGCCCCCCGGCGCGCTCCAGACGCCGAGCTGGTCCTGTTCAAGTCCCGGGTACAGCTCGAAGTTGACGCCTTTCTTCTGCAATTCTTTCACGACCTTGCCGATGTTGTGGACGTTCCAGCCGAGTATCGTGAATGGAGCCGGGCGATGGTCTGGAATGCCGGAGATGTCGACGACGCGGATCATCGCACCGTTGGCCTCGAAAACGAGCGCGAACTTGTCGTCGGCGATGAATTTAAGGCCCAGCGTTTTCTCATAGAACTGCCGCGCCGTTGCCGGAGCTCTGGTGGGGACAAACGCCACTATATCCGCGGATCCCAACATGGAACCTCCTCGGTCACATAAAGATTGGGGGAATCTTCTGCTCACTCGATCTCCGGAATGGATATCCGTTCGCGAGTCTTTCGTCGAGATAGGGGTTGGGCAGATTCCTTCCGTTCAGGAAAAGCCATTCGATGTCCACGAATTCGTTTTCGCGCCACATTCCGATCCCGACCTGCTTTTCGAGATCCAACTCGTGCTTCGACGCCTCCGAGAGGCTCTCGAGCGCAAAGAATGTCCGGTCGTGGAATTCGCTCGTCAGCGGAAGGATGAGGAATCCGCAGCCCGTTCGAGCGGAGACGATCCTGTGTGGCAGCTCGAAGCGGTCGGCTCGGACTGACTCCAGCGCGAGCCGCACCTGCTGTTTGAGCGCTCGCAGGTCGTGACGGCCAAGGCGCGCCAGCTCGGTGAGCACTTCGTAGCCTTCGGTGTCCGCGTATTCGCCCTCCTGCGACGCGATGCTGGTCGCGATGCTGTCGAGAACGAACGAGAACTCGCACGCCGTCGGACCGCCGTGCGATCGCGCTGCTCTCTCGAAGCTCTCGTCCGGGGCAGATGAGTAATCCTCCGAGAGGTACTGCCCGATGAGCGCCGCCTCGCTGACGGCGGTCAGGGTGGGATCCCAGCTGATGAGGATGTCGCGGCGGAATCCGAAGTAGTCGTTCAGCTCAGTCGGTGTGACGAAGTGGGCCGTGATCTCGAAGTAGTCGGCGTCGCGTAGGATGTGCACGAATCCGCCGTGCTTGTTCCTCTTGAATCGCGCCGCTCTGAAGGCCCGCGACTTAGCAGGTACCCGGTAGATGACGATCCCCACCATGACCTCCGGATCCCTCGGCGAGATGTGATCCCGGTGGCCGAACTGGTTGACGAGCGAGAGTCCCATATAGCTGTGCAACAGGTCCCGGGTGTTCTGGATCTGCTTCACGCCGCGTCGCACGACGCTGTTCGTCACCCACTTCTCTATATCCCCCGCCTTGGCGACTTTCTGCCCGCGCTCCATCAGTTGGAAGATGAACCCGATGCCGTCCATCATCACGACCCGATCGGCGAGTATCCGTTCGTCGTCGGGCGCGAGGGGAAGCTGGATTGTCGGGAAGGAGAACGCTCTCAGAAATACGTTGGCGTTCTGCTGGGCGGTGAAGTCCTGGAGAAGACTCGTCGCAACGCTCATTTATAGCCGTCGCGGGCGTCGTTCCCACGCCAGCAACAGTACCGCGCCCAGCAGACCCGAGACGACACAGAACAGATAGACGCTCCGCACGCTGAGTAGGCCGAACAGCGGATTTGTCGTGGAGAACGGCCGAAAGGGGCGAATATCCGTGTACATCATTCCGTCGAGCACAGCGTGGAACAGCCCACCGAATACACCGCTCAGGATCGCGGTCCACAAGCGGTATTCCGCCAGCACCGCTTCACCCACGAGGTCCCTTGGCCGGGCAATCCACGCGCCCGTTCGCGACACCAGCATTCCGCAGAGCAAGCCAATGAGACCGCCCACCAGGAAACTGTGCATGTCCCGATGATCCGGGTACTCATGGCGGAGCTGGTAATAGCCCGTCTCGATGTCGATGACCACCTGGGTCAGCGTATACGCCGCCATCGAGAACTGGCGCGGCGCTGCCGCCTTGATCAGAAGCCCGGGACCGAAGTGAAAGGGAGTTGCGGCCATACGACCCCCAATCTACTTCGCGTCGCTAAAAGTCGAGCTTTTGCAGGTAGTCGAAGTCCATGCGCGCGCTGGTCAGCTCATCGAAGCCATTCTCCTGCTCGATATGGAATACCTTTTTGTCGGTATCGGGAACCGCGGCCAGAAAGCGCTTGAAGTCGAAGATGCCGTTGCCCAGCTCCGTGTCCTGCGACTTGTCGGGGATCACGTCCTTGAGGTGAAAGCTCCAGTAGCGATCCCGATAGCGCGCGAGGTACTGCATCGGATCGCCGCCGCCGATCAGCATGTTGCCGGTGTCGAGCTGGAGCCTGACAACGGACGGATCCAAGCGGTCAACGAAGACGTCGTACGGTATCTTGCCGTCGATCGGCTTCATGTGCTCGGCTTCGTTGTGAAAGGCGAGCCAGATACCATGGCGACGCGCTACCGCACCGGCAGTATTGAAATGGTCGGCCCATTCCCGCCAGTCGTCGAGTGAGCGCGTCGTCTCACCGGTGAAGCTCGGCACAATCAGATATTCCTGGCCGAGCACCTTCGCTATGTCGAGACTGCGCTCCCATCCGACGAAAATGGCCAGCGGCTCCATGTGCGCAGATGGTGCTCGGAGCCCTTCCTTGTCCAGCGTGTCGCGCACCTGCTTTGGCGATCGCCCGAAATTACTGAACGACCAGAGCAGCTCGACATCGGTGTAGCCAATCGCGCGCACCGCCGCGAGGGTGCGTTCTGGATCCTTGGCCATTGCGTGCCGAACCGAATACAGCTCGAGTCCGATGCGATGGAGCTGGCGCGTAGCGAAGGCGTATCGTGGTGCGGCGGCGATGCCGACGGCTGCGGCAGTCAGGGACTGAACGAATGAGCGTCTATTTATCACGACGCAAATTCTACTAAACGCTTGCGCCGAGCGTCAGGGGAAGCCGTGGCAAGGCCGCCTCGCCCGCGCTTTTTCGCTCGAAACTCTTCACTCGTCCCCATAATCCAAATCTGGCGGACGCACCTGACAATGGTCGCCGCACCCGAAATGGCTCCTGTTGCGCGCGAACCATCGATAAAATCGATCCGCAAGCGGACGAGCGAATGGAATCTGGAAGAGCCATGAGATGAGCCGGCCTTTCGGCAGGACGCGAAGCAGCTCTTCAAGCGCACCCGCGGCCTGCCACGTCTTCCCGTCTGTGGTTCTCACCACCTGCACCGAATCCGTGTACGCGCGCTGAGGAATCCAGGGGAATCTCTCGCGCACGCCCGGCGACTGAGAGGGCACTATCTCCAGCTCGTGGGTCCGATCCCACTTGGTGAGCATCCTCACCAACTTGCCACAGACCTTGCAGTCGCCGTCGTAGATCACGGTGTAGCGCCGGACCGGTGCGGCTCTGCTCGACCCCATCGATGGCTCGCTGCGGTCGCGACCGGACATGGTGAATCGAGCGACGGGAATAGTCAGACCGATGTCTCCATGGGCGGTGATTCAAACGCGGGCGCCACTACCGAAATCTCAGGCGGATGCGTGAGCGTGTTGTGCACTCCGCATAGACTCGCCGCCCGAATCGCCCTCGGCCAAAGCTCCGCTGAGAGACTTGGCCAATCAAGCTTCACCTTCATTGAACCCACGCGGTGCTCGCCTTCCACGAATGCCCAGCTCACATCGACCTTCAGGCCGTCTACGGAGGTGCTCCGGTGCGATGCCCAGCTTTGCAGCACGTAGAGTGTGCAGCCACCGAGCGCGCTGCCGAGCATGTGAAAAGGCGAGTAGTGGAGATCGGGCGTTGGCGATTCGATGCTCAGCTGCTCCTCCGTTGGTTCGGCCCTGATCGATTCCTCGCCCGTCACGGTGATCTTCATTTGTTCGACCGCCCTGGTGCGCCGGAGGGTTGCTGCTGCGTCAGGCAGTGAAGGGTTCCCAGTCCCCAAACGAGGTCAACCGAGTGGATCCCGACAACATCGAATCGCGGAAATGCTTCCGCGATTCCGTTGAGCGCCACCCGATCGGCGGGATCGTTGAACGTCGGCACGAGAACGACGCCGTTGGCGATATAGAAATTTGCGTAACTGGCGGGCAGTCGCTCGCCGTTCATCATCACCGGTCGAGGAAAGGGAATCGTGACTATCCGCAGCGGAGCCTTTTTTCCCGCGAGCTCGAGCCGGCGTAGATTGTCTGCCGAGCGGACGTGGTTCTCGTCGGACGGGTCCCGCTCGTAGGCGAGAATCACGGTGTCGCGCGAGCTGAAGCGCGCGATGTCGTCGACGTGTCCATGCGTGTCGTCGCCTACAGCCCCCTCGCCAAGCCAGATCGTGTCGGACACGCCGAGATAATCAGCGAAGGCCCGTTCGTAGTCGCCGGCCGTCATTCCAGGGTTTCGAACCTGGACGTTCGTGAGCAGCCATTCCTCCGTCACGAGCATTCGGCCCGAGCCATTGACCTCGATACCGCCCCCCTCGAGGACCAGCGTCTCGCCGTTGTCCGGACGCTTCGGCACGAACCGCGGCAATCCGGTGATGCGCTCCATCGCTCTGCCGATTTCTGCGTCTTTCTCATAGTTATCGTACTTCGCCCAGCCGTTGAATCCCCAGTTTATGAGCTCGATCTGCCCATCGGCGCGGATCGCTCCGGTTGGCGCGGAGTCCCTGAGCCAGACGCGATCGCTCGAAACCAGGTGGATGCGGTAGCGGGCCGGCTTGACTCCGTGCGCCGCGAGCAGTGTGCGGGCGTTCTCCATCACAGCGTCGTCGTGACAGAGAATCTCGATGCGATCGTAGTCGCTCAGCGCGCGCACGATCTCGGCGTACACCCACGGAATGGGCGCGAGCTTTCCTGGCCAATCCGGCTCGTGGTGGGGCCACGCAATCCACGTAGCCTCGTGCTTCTCCCACTCGGCCGGCATCCGCCGAGCGAGCGAGAGGTCCATGGTAAGAGGGCCGCCACCTTTCGGGCCTGCGCTCTTGTCCGAGTGCGCCATCAGCGCCGAACCGGAATCATGCAGCTCCAGCGCCGACGGTCACCCGATGTAACGGTTGAGGATCGGCGCGTAGGCGTCGATGCGGCGGTCCCGCAGGAATGGCCAGTTCCGGCGAGTGCTCTCGATGAGCGCGGTGTCGCACTTGGCCACCAGAACATCTGGCTCGGTGCCAGCCTCGGCTAGAATTCTTCCGAACGGATCGCAGATGAACGAGTGTCCGAAGAACTCGATCCCATCGGTGCCCGGCTCGTCCTCGTGTCCCACGCGGTTCGGCGCGGCTACATAGACACCGTTGGCGATCGCGTGCGCCCGCTGGGCGGTCCGCCACGCCTCCACCTGCGCCTCGCCGAATTCCTTCTTCTCGGAGGGGTGCCAGCCGATCGCTGTCGGATAGAAGATGATGTCGGCGCCGAGGAGGCTCGTGATGCGCGCTGCCTCCGGGTACCACTGGTCCCAGCAGATCAGGACGCCGACGTTCGCGTAGCGCGTCTTCCAGACGCGGAACCCGCCCTCGCCCTTGTGATCGCCATCGTCGGCGATGTGGGAATCGCCCGGCGTGAAGTAGAACTTCTCGTTGAAGAGGGGATCGTCCGGGATGTGCATCTTGCGGTAAGCGCCAAGCAGGGAGCCGTCGGCATCGATGACCGCGGCGGAATTGCGGTAGACCCCCGCCGCCTGGCGCTCGAAGATCGGGACTATGATCACCAGCTCGAGCTCTCGCGCCAGCTTCTGCATCGCCTCGATCGTCGGCCCTGGAATCGGCTCGGCGAGGTCGAAACGCTCGTGCTTCTGCGACTTGCAGAAGTACGGCGCGTTAAAAAGCTCCTGCAGGCAGACGATTTGCGCACCCTTGTCCGCGGCTTCTCGGATGCGCGCCTCGGCGCGCTCGACGTTCTTTTTGACGTCGGTCGTCACTGCTTCCTGTACGATTCCTACCGTGAATCCGGAGTTGGTGGCCATGAATGAAAGGTTAACGCGTTGCGCGTGCACAGGAAGTGGCCGGCTGATTGCGTTAGCTTAAGACATTCCCGAAAGACGAGACATGCAGGCAGACGACAGCAACAGTCCGGCGATCGTCCCGGAGACTCCGACAACGGAGAAGCGCCGGGTCCGTCGAAGCACGGGGCTCAACAAGGCTTTCCGCGCGATCAAGGCGCAGCATTCGGCGAATCGCACCCGCTCGGAGATCCTCGCCGACAGGATGATCGGGCTCGCGAGCTCCACGGCATTCCTGGTGATCCACGCGGTCCTCTTCGTCGTCTGGATCGTCTGGAACATCCCCGGCGTTCCGCTCCCGCATTTCGATCCTTACCCGTACGGCATGCTGACGACGATCGTCTCGCTCGAGGCGATCTTCCTCTCGATCTTCGTTCTGATGACGCAGAGCCGCGAGTCCAAAATTGGCGAGCTGCGCGAGGAAGTGACCCTGCAGGTGAATCTGCGTATAGAGGAGGAGGTCACCAAAACCCTCCATCTGGTCGCTGGCCTCTACTCCAGACTGGGCCTCAAGCTGGCGGACGATCCCGAGCTCAAGGCGATGCTGGAGCCGCTCGATCCAAAGCGAATCGAAGAGGACCTGGCCGAGCAGATCCACGCGTCGATCCCACGTTTTACACTGAAGAAAAAGAAAGTGATCACGGACGGCGCGCAGTAAGGGAGAATTGCTTCTCTCTGCCCGCCGTCGAGGGCGGTCAGAAGCGCAGTTGTCTGAGATCTGAGATCTGCGCCTCTGACATCTCGCATCCCGTTCTGTTGCAGTTAGGCTTTTTCTCTCCCCACGAGTTGCCTGAGCACATAGGGCAGAATCCCTCCATGCCGGTAGTAGCTCATTTCTTCCGGCGTATCGATTCGAGCCACGGCCTGGAACGTCTTTTCCTTCTCATCGGGAGCGCGTACGCGAACCGTTACCACTGCGCGGGCTTTCATCTCCTCCGACATTCCAAGGATGTCGTACGACTCGTATCCCGTCAGTCCGTGCGTCGAACGCGTCTCGCCCGGCATGAATTCCAGTGGGACCACTCCCATGCCGACGAGATTCGACCGGTGAATTCTCTCGAACGATTCCGCGATCACGGCCCGAACACCGAGTAACAGAGTCCCCTTCGCCGCCCAGTCTCGCGACGATCCCGTGCCGTACTCCTTGCCGGCGATGATGACGAGCGGAATTCCGTGGCTCTGGTACTCCATCGCCGCGTCGTAGATCGTGACAGCCTTCTCGCCGGGCTTCCTGGTCGTCCATCCCCCTTCGGTTCCAGGTGCGAGCTCGTTGCGAAGCCGGATGTTGGCGAAGGTGCCGCGCATCATCACCTCGTGATTTCCCCTGCGGGCGCCGTACGAATTGAAGTCCGTCGTCTTGACGCCGTGCTCGATCAGCCACTTTCCGGCGGGACTCGCCGCGGGAATGGATCCGGCAGGCGAGATGTGATCCGTCGTGATCGAATCACCGAACATGCCGAGCAGGCGCGCTCCGGTGATCGCATGAACCCCGGGCGGCGTGAGCTTCATCCCGTCAAAGAACGGCGGATTCTTCACGTACGTCGAATCCGGGTCCCACGCGTACAGATCGCCCTCCGGCACCGGCAGGCTGCGCCAGTTGTCGTCACCGTGAAAGACGTTGGAGTACTGCGCCTTGAACATCTCTGCCTTTACCGAGCGGAGAATCTCGTCTTCCACTTCCTTTGGCGAAGGCCAAATGTCACGCAGGAACACGGGACCGCCGTTGCCCACGCCGATCGGCTCCGAGCTGAAGTCGATGTCCATCCGGCCGGCAAGCGCGTAGGCGACAACGAGCGGCGGCGATGCCAGGTAGTTGAACCGCGTCAGTGGATTGATGCGTCCCTCGAAATTCCGATTGCCCGAAAGCACCGCCGCTACGACGAGCTTGTTCGCCTCTATCGCGTCGGCCACCGGTTGCGGCAGCGGCCCCGAATTGCCGATGCACGTAGTGCATCCGAATCCGACGACGTTGAACCGGAGCTTGTCGAGCGCATCCATCACGTTCGCCGCGCGGAAGTAATCGGTGACCACCTTCGATCCGGGTGCGAGACTTGTCTTCACCCATGGCTTGGTAGTGAGTCCCTTCGCCACCGCATTGCGCGCGAGCAATCCGGCGGCGAGCATCACGCTCGGGTTCGACGTGTTCGTGCAGCTCGTGATCGCGGCAATCACCACTGAGCCGTGCCGAATCGAAAATTTCTGTCCGCTCATTTCCACCGGGACGCTCGAATCCTGAGCGGCCTGCTCGTCCGGATCGGTTGCCACTACCGACGGCGAGAGCTGAGGCGATGCCGCGACGCTCATCGCCTGCCTGGCCGCGGCGACTGCCGCCACGGTGCCCGTGCGATCGAGATCAGCGGTCAGCGCTTCCCTGAACATCGTCTTGGACATTCTGAGTGGAACTCTGTCCTGCGGGCGCTTCGGTCCCGCCAGACTCGGCTCGACCGTGCTCAGATCGAGCTCCAGCGTGTCGGAGAAAATCGGATCCGGCGTCTCATCCGTCCGGAAAAGTCCCTGCGTCTTGCAGTAGGACTCGACGAGCTGCACCTGCGCTTCGTCGCGTCCGGTGAATCGGAGATACTTGATCGTCTCCGCGTCAATCGGGAAGAATCCCATCGTCGCGCCGTACTCGGGAGCCATGTTGCCGATCGTCGCGCGATCTGCCAGCGAAAGGCTCGACAGTCCGACGCCATAGAATTCGACGAACTTCCCGACGACTTTCTTCTTGCGCAGCGTCTCGGTCACGGTGAGGACCAGATCGGTCGCGGTTGCTCCGGGCGGCAGCTTTCCGTGCAGCTTGAACCCGACGACTTCCGGAATGAGCATCGATACGGGCTGTCCGAGCATGGCCGCTTCTGCTTCGATCCCACCGACGCCCCAGCCGAGGACGCCAAGTCCATTGATCATCGTGGTATGCGAATCGGTGCCGACGAGCGAATCCGGATACGCATACGTCTGCTTGCCGACTATTTCGGTAAAAACTCCCTGCGCGAGATACTCGAGATTGATCTGGTGCACGATCCCCGTATCTGGCGGAACAACGCGGAAGTTGTGGAGCGCCTTCTGCCCCCAGCGGAGAAACGCGTAGCGCTCCTGATTGCGCTGAAACTCGAAGTCGGCATTGATGAGGAGCGCGGCTTCGCTTCCGTACTCGTCCACCTGCACGGAATGGTCGATTACGAGGTCGACTGGCTGGAGGGGATTGATCAGCCTTGCGTCACCGCCGAGCCGCGCGAGTGCGTCGCGCATCGCGGCGAGATCGACGATCGCGGGAACGCCCGTGAAATCCTGGAGCAGCACCCTTGCGGTGCGGAACGCGATTTCCTTCTCGTTCGCCCCTTTGACATCCCAGGTCGCCAGAGACCGCACGTCGTCGGCCTTGACGAACTTGCCGTCTTCGTTTCGGAGAAGATTTTCGAGGAGGATCTTGAGGCTGAAGGGGAGTCTTTCCGCGTTCCCGTTCGCCAGCCTGGAAAGGGAATCGAGCCGAAAGATCGTGTACTGCCGACCCGCAACGTCCAGCGTTGATCGGCTACCGAAGGTATTCGGGTGTGTCATTTTTGATTTTTTCCGAACTTGGCCGCGTCTAGCGCTGGCCGTGGAGTGCGGAGCCACTGCCGCGCGTCATCAGGCTCGGCAGGCTGTTGTAAATCTAACATGCGGGTGCTGAATGCGGATGCTCTCGGGACGCTCCGTCAACCAGTTTTTCGCGTCGTCGGCTCGTTTGTCGGATCGACCGTCGATTTTCCGGTCTCGGCCCCGGCCGCGTCGAGTCGCGTGGCCCGGATCGCGAGCGTCGGGCAGTGGTGCACGAAATCACCGTCCGCCGGCGACCACTCCACCACCGGCGTGAGCGGATAGGCTTTGTTCTCACCATCCATCGCCATGAGGTCGGGCGCCAGAGCCACACACAGCGTGCACCCTATGCACTTCTCCCGATCGACATCGATTTGCATTGGACGCCGTGGAAAGACGCCGATACCCCATGAGATGCATTCCTCGAAATGCTTGCACGCTTCCATCGCGGCCGTATAGCCCGCCTCGAGCAGCTCGTCGGTGTGCGAGAAGCTGAACCAGCCGATGTGGTTCACCTTGGGCCGGATGAGAATCATCGGCGGACGCGTCCAGTTCGAGAAAGGCGCCAACTGAAGCGCGTGCATCATCGTCGTTGCCGCGCGCATGTAAATCGACGCAAAACCGGCAGTCGCGATGTCGTTCTCCGGCTCGAGATCGCTCGACCCCGTATCAACCGCGATCACTGCATCCATTCCGCGGCCAGCGATCGAAACCGGAAGGTTGTCCAGCACGCCGCCATCCACGCACAAACGTCCAGCGATCGGCCCGGGTGGATAGAATCCGGGCAGCGCACACGATGCGTAGACCGCTTCGGCCACGCTCACGTCGCGGAGTCCAGGCAATCCCCATACGACCTGGGAGCCTCGACTGATGTCGACTGTGTTCACAAGCAGCGTCGTCTTCAGCTGATCGAAGCGCTGCTCTCCAGCGACCGACTTAACGACGTTCCTGAGCGGCTCGTCGAGGTAGATAGCGGGCGAGTGCTGCCGCTCCAGCAGCATTCCTATCCGATTGAGACGGAATAGATCGCGGCGTTTGAGCGCCCTGGCGCGCTCGCTCATCTCCGGCACTTTCATTCCCCGCGCATACGCCGCGCCGATGAGCGCGCCTATGCTGGTGCCGGCGATCACCGTTGGCTCGATCCCCAGCTCCTGGAGAGCGCGGATGACGCCGATGTGCGCGAAGCCTTTCAGCCCACCGCCGCCCAGCACAAGCGCAATCTTGAGCGATTTGCGTCGGGGCTTTGCGGGGGAGGGACGCTTCAGACCGCGGGGAGTCGCTCTGGCCATGCTAAGGTCATGTGCAAGTGAGTATAATGTAGTGACAACATTCACACACACAGAGAAGAATCGATGACTCGGCCCATTGTTCTGCTCTCGATCGCGATTGTATCCATCACCGCCGCATCAACGGCGATGGCTCAGACGGATGGCGCAGTCAGCCGCATCACCTCCGAGGAGATCGACGCGCACCTGCGATTTCTATCCTCCGATCTGCTCGAGGGCCGCGCGCCCGCTACGCGCGGTGGACAGCTGGCCGAGCAGTACATCGCATCGGAGCTGATGGCGTTCGGCGTGAAGCCCGGCGTCGGCGACACGTCGTACTTTCAGCGCGTACCAATAGATGTCGTAAAGGCGGACCCCGCCTCAATCAGAGTCACCGCTTCGGGCAAGGCCACGGCGAATCTCCGATTCACTGACGATGTCGTCGTCTGGCCCGGCTCGGCCACCGACGCGAGCTCCGCGCGCGGCGAGCTCGTTTTCGTCGGATACGGCGCGAGCGCGCCCGAGTACAAGTGGGATGATTTCAAGGGAGCCGACGTTCGGGGAAAAATTCTACTCGTCCTCGTGAACGATCCGCCCGCCACTGCCGCGGAGCCAAATCTCTTCGGCGGAAAGGCGATGACCTACTACGGGCGCTGGACCTATAAGTACGAAGAGGCCGAGCGTCGCGGCGCGGCGGGAATGCTGATCGTGCACACGACGGAGCGGGCGGGTTATCCGTGGCACGTGGTCGTCAACTCCAATTCGACCGACCACCGCCTGCTTCCGCGCGATCCTGCGGCGCCGCCTCCGATCGGCGTGCGCGGCTGGATTACCGACAGCGCGGCGACCGCGTTGCTCGCCCAGGCCGGTCTCAGCATGGCCGATCTCCGCAAGCGCGCCGAGTCACGTGAGTTTCGCCCGGTGTCGACCGGCATCATCATCGATGAAACGATGCGGAACGGCCTGCGGCACATGTCCGCCAACAACGTGGTCGGCATCGTGCGCGGGATCGATCCCAAGGTGCGTGACGAGTACGTCGCTTATAGCGCGCACTGGGATCACTTCGGCATCGGTCCTGTCGTCAACGGAGATTCCATCTATAACGGCACGGTCGACAACGCCTCCGGCGTCGCGACCGTTCTCACCATAGCCCACGCCGCGGCAGAGGGGGTGAAGCCGCGACGCTCGCAGCTGTTCGTCTTCGTCACCGCCGAGGAATCCGGTCTGCTCGGCTCCGCCTATTTTGGCGAGCATCCCACGGTGCCCGCGTCGAAAATCGTTGCGGCGCTCAACCTCGATGTCGTGCCCTTGATCGGGCGTTTTCGCGATCTCAACGTCATGGGTGACAACAAGAGTTCGCTCGGGCCCGCGCTTGCCCAGCTCCTCAAATCGGAAGGAATCCGACTCTCGCCCGACGCGCACCCGGAGCAGGGTCACTTCTATCGCTCCGATCACTTCTCTTTCGCCAAGGTTGGAATCCCATCCGTCTCGATCGGCGCAGGCGATGACTACGTCGGGCGTCCGGCGGGATGGGGTGTGCAGCAGGGCGACGACTACACCGCGCACCGCTATCATCAGCCGTCCGACGAATACCGGCCCGACTTCGATCTGGGTGGCGCGACTCAGATCGCCGACATCGTCTATCGCTTCGGACTCTCACTCGGCAACGCCCGCACGGTACCTACCTGGAACGCGGACGCGGAGTTCAAGGCCCTGCGCGAAGGAACGCGCAGCGCTCAATGAGATTGCAAGTCACGCGATCATAGTGAGCTCGAGCAAGCCGGCGCCGCGCGATCCGCTGCTCGCCTTCCGAGTGGAGTTTCCCATCCTCGAGAAGACGAGCTACCTAGTGTCCAACTCCCTCGGTCCCATGCCCCGCACCGTGCCGGCGAGGCTGGCCGAGTATGCTCGCGATTGGGGCGAGCTAGGCGTAAAGGCGTGGACGCGCGGCTGGTGGGAGCGTCCGGTCCATGTCGGCAACGAGATCGCGCCCTTGATCAACGCGAGCGCGGACGAGGTGGTGATGATGCCCAACGTCACCATCGCCCAGACCGCCGTTCTGTCCGCGATCGATTTCCCGAGCGGACGCGACACGATCGTCATGACGGAGCTCGACTTTCCCTCTGTTCGATACGCGTACGCCGAGATGGCGGAGAGATTCGGGGCGCGGGTCGTAGTGGTGCGGTCAGACGACGGGCTCACGATCGATCCCGACAGGCTGATTGCCGCTATAGACGAGCGGACACGACTTGTGGCTGTGTCGCACGTTCTATTTCGCAGCGCGTACATCATGGACGTCAACGCGATCTGCAGCCACGCGCACGCGATGGGTGCGCTCGTCTCGCTCGACTCCTTTCACGCAGTCGGCATCATTCCTGTGGACGTGAAACGGAGTAACGTGGATTTTCTGACGGGCGGCGTGCTCAAGTGGCTTTGCGGCGGACCCGGCGCCTGCTTTCTCTACATCAGTCCCAACGTTCGCGACGAGCTCAAGCCGGCCCTTACAGGCTGGCAGGCGCACTCGCGTCCGTTTGCCTTCGAAGAGACGATGGAGTTTACGACCGGCGCCTTTCGCTGGCTGAACGGCACGCCCGTCATTCCTGCCCTCTACGCCGCCGCGGAGGGACCCAAGATCCTTCGCCGCGCGGGCATCGCGGCGATTCGGGAGAAGAGTGTCCGTCTCACCTCCCGACTGATCGAGCTCGCCGATGACCGCGGTTACACCGTCAACACGCCGCGGAACGCGGCTGGGAGAGGGGGAACCGTCACGCTGGATGTCCCGCATGGCTACGAAGTCACCCAGCACCTTCTAGCCCGCGACATCCTCGTCGACTATCGGGTGGGTGCTGGTATCAGGATTGCCCCCCACTTCTTCACCCAGGACGAGGAGCTCGAGGCAGTCGTCCACGAAATCGCGGCGTGTCTCGAGAGCGGAACTTGGCAGAGGTTCTCCGAAAAAATCGCGGTGGTCACCTGAACCGTTATTCTTCGGATGTTACTCCCTTGAACATAGTAGTGTCTAAAGAGTACAATAGACTTACAATCGACTCCTCGGAGGGTGCGTCGTCATGCCAACACCTTTTTTGAGTTCTGAAGAGTACGACGAAAGAGCGCATCAGCTGTATAACGAAGGACAGTATGACGAAGCTCTGGACGTACTTCGAGAAGGACTCGGTCTCTACCCGAATTCGGTGGAGCTCCACATTGGAGTTGGCTACGCGCACCACGCCCGCGAAGAGTACGCATGGGCGAGGCGCAGCTTCGAGGAAGCGCTCGTTCTCGATCCCGATCACGAGGACGCACTCGCCGGTCTAGGCGAGACCCTTCTCAAGTTCGGCCAGCAGGATCAGGCCCTCAAAAGCTTTCGTCACACCCTCGAGCTTGGCTATCAGGATGACGTCGAGCTGATGCTGCAGATCGGACGCGCGCTGTTCCGCGAAGGTCTGATCGAAGAGTCCAAGCAGTTCTTCGAGATCGCCGCGCAGCAGACGCCCGATGCGGCCGAAGCAGTCTCCTGCATCGGCTACGCCGAGCACAGGCTTGGAAACGACGAGTCCGCGATCTCGACGCTGCGGCGCGCGCTGCAGATGGATCCCGACCACACCGAAGCGCGGATATACCTCGGTAACATCTTCTACGATCGCGGGGACTACGAGGCCGCACTCTATCATCTGGATCGCTCGACGCCCGAAGATCACTGGGACGAGCTCGGCATCTGGAGACTCATCGAGCTCAAGAAGATGATCTACCGGCTGCGCGACAACGACCCGGAGCTTCGGCCGTGGGAAGAGCGCCTTCACGATCTGTCAGGTGAGCTCGACGACATCGACGAGATGCTGGCCGAGATCGAGGCGAAGCACATGGATGCGCAGCAGACGGATGCGAAGGGACAACTGGAGCTGTTCGGCGCGCTGCTCTCGAGCTTCGCCGATGTGAAGTCGACACCCGAATCCCACCGCATCAAGCTCGACGATGGCAACACCTTCGAGGGGACATGGGAGGAGATCGTCGACAAGATGCGCGATGCGAATTGCCTGAAGGATTCTCCAAAGGGCGGGCAGGATGCAGAGAGCTTCATTCGTCGTAGCGCGGATGCCGGGCTTCTGCGCATTCTAAGGTGAGCCCGCAGAATTCACAGGCGGCGCTCACCGCTCTGAACGGCGTCCGCCCCGTTCTCGCTCATTTCGATTCCCCACGCAACGCCGAAGATCTCGCGGCCGACGTCATCGATCTTTGGGCCGGGGCTGAAGCAGCTTTGCAGGCGCTGGTGGGAAATTCGACACTTACGGGCCAGCAGCTCGTTCGCGCGGCTCGTCAGGCCGAAGCGATCACCATCGATCAGGCGCACTCGCTCCTGGAGTTTCTGGCCGCGCGCGATCGCGTCAATCGGACAAGCTACAAACCCACACAGGGTGACGGTGACGCGGCAGTCGACGGATTCAAAGCTCTGGAGTCCAATCTCAGCGGTTCGGCGCCGGTAAAGCGCCCGACGCCATCGAGTCCGCTCCAGGCCGTGTACACGCCTCGCAGCTCGCCGCAGACCCGCGCGTCGCCGCCACCACCACCGCCGCCGCAGACTCCTGCGTCGCCCTACGCTCCGCCATCTGCGGGCGGAGGCTACAGACAACCGCCCGCCTACGCCGCGCGTCGGACCGCCGGGCCGCCGACGATCGAGCTTCCGCCAGCGGGCTCTCTCACTCCCGCGAGGGGCAGCAGCGTCGGAGATGGGGGCAGCGGCATCGGGCGCACGAAGGTCCAGCACGCACTCGACTCGGCCGAGGCGGGTGGCCGAGGCTGGCGCAGTATTCCAGCGTGGCTCCTGATCGGCCTGCCCATTCTCCTCTTAGTCGTCATAGGAGGCTACTTCGTATTCAATGGCAAATCGGGCAGCGGCAGCGGCGGACTCACCGCCGGCATCGACGCGCTAAAGAATGGGCAGCGCGAACGCGCGCGCGGCGAATTCGTCAAGGCAGTGAAGGCCGATCCAAAGGCCGCGACACCACACGTCTTCCTCGCGAGAGTGTCGCGCGACGAGGGCGACCTCACGACGGCGCGCGCGCAGCTGGATACCGCCCTTCGTCTCGAGCCAAAGAACGAGATTGCGCTTCGCGAGATGGGCCTCGTTCTGTTCTCGACCAAACAGTACGATCTCGCGCGCCGATTCTTTGTCCGCGCCGTCCAGACCAATCCGCAGGACCGCGCCGCTCAGGGGTATCTCGGGTGCGCGATGATGCGCCTCAATCGCGTTCAGGAAGGAACGAAGTGGATCTCCGGCGCCGGAACCGGTCCGTGGGCGGCCTGTCTCAGGCCAGTCACATCAGCCGCGCCTCCTCCCTTGTGATCGAATTCCGGAACGTCGGGAAGACATACAGATCACTCCTCGGCACGTCGGTTAAAGCGGTCGAGGAGTTTTCGTTACAGGTGGTCGGAGGCGAGATCCTCGGAATTGCCGGCCCCAACGGGGCGGGGAAGACGACCCTCATCGCGATGATGCTCGGCTACCTGCGGCCAACTACGGGAGTGGTCGAGATCAACGGACTCTCTCCGCGCGAGTACGTCCAGCGCCAGGGAATCGGATATCTCTCGGAGCTGGTCGCGATAAATCCGAAGTGGCGCGCCGAGACCGCCCTGGTCCGCTACGCCACGCTGGCCGGGATCGAGCGTTCGCAGCTCCGCGCTCGCGTCAACGAGATGATCGAACTTCTCGGGCTCGGAGAACACCGTGACAAGAAGGTGAAGGCGCTGTCGAAAGGGAATCTCCAGCGTCTCGGTCTCGCGCAGGCGCTGATGCGCGACGACCAGATCCTGGTGCTGGACGAGCCGACTCATGGGCTCGATCCCGTCTGGACGCAAAGGTTTCGCGACATCGTGACCCAGCTCCGGCGCCCCGATCGAACGATCCTGATCGCATCGCACAATCTTGACGAGCTCCAGCGTCTCGCCGACCGCGTCGCGATCATTGACCATGGACGCCTGCAGCGTGTTGTGAGCACGAGCTACGAGCAAGGCGCTCCCGCGGTGACTCGATTTCGCCTCACGCTCGCAGGCGGCTACGAAAAAATTCCCGAATCATTCCGTCTGGCGGAGGATATCGGGCGCGGCGAGTACGACGTTACCGTTGGCAGCATTCAGGAGCTGAACACATCGCTCGCGGACCTGATCGGCCGCGGTGGGCTGGTGGCGAGCGTCGTTCCCGAGCACTCCGCTCTGGAGCAACAATTCAGGGAAGCCGTGGGTGACCCGCAATGAGCGGCGGCCGACTCGCCAAATACTCGCTCTGGCAATTTCGCGACTTCGTTGTGGAGCGCGGAATCGCAATCGTGTTGATCGGCCTCCTGCTTGGTTACGTGCTCATAGAGCCGCTTCGTCGTGCGATGGGTGCGGGCTTCTCGATTGACGCGTCCTCGCCCGCCAGACCCGTCCTCATCATGGTCACTTCGTCGATCGTCTCGCTGGCGGTGCTCATCGCGGTCAATGGCATCGTCTCGACGGACCGAAAGATGGGCTACTACCGTTTTCTGTTCGCGAAGCCGGTGAGCCCGGTAGCCTATTACGCGCAGCTGTTCCTCGTCTACCTGGTGGGAGTGCTGGCGGCGATGCTCGTCCTCTCGGGTCTCCTCCGCACGGTGGTGCCGAGCTTCAGCATCGTCCACTTTCTTCTGTACACCGCTCTCGTATTCGTCGCGATGGGCGGAATCGGTTTCTTCATCTCCGTCGCCACCCGATTCGACTGGCTCACCCTCGCCGCCGTATGGCTGGGCTCTCGGGTGTTGCGCGACATCTATGGCGAGAAGCCGGGATTGGCGGGAAAGCTCGTGCAGATCCTACCTCCGGTTCACAAGCTCAACGACCTGGCCACCAACTTGATCGCGAATGGCACCGCCGCCACGCGCGACGTAGTGTGGCTCGCGGGGTACGGTGCGGTATTCTTCGTGCTTGGACTCTTGTTGTTGCGGTACGGTCCCCTGGCTGACTAAGCCGAGTACTGCCGCTGCATATCTTCAACAGCAAAGCACGCGATCCGAGATATCAGAAGCACAGATAATAGATCCCAGACAACGGCGTAGGGACCGTGCTTTGCGAATGACCAGAAAAAGTACGGCATTTCGGGCTTACGCCACATCGACAGGTCCTGGCGCAGTTGTCTGAACACCGTGATCTACGCCTCTGACATCTCGCATCGCGTGCTTGGCAGTTGCCTCTAACCAACCCCAACCATCGAATGGATCCAACCTCGATTCACCGCACCACCCTCCACAACGGCCTCACCCTCCTCGTCCAGGTCGATCACTCCGCCCCCGTCGTCGCGATAGTAACGCACGTGAAGGCGGGGTACTTCGACGAGACCGATGAGCAGAACGGCCTCGCGCATGCGCTCGAGCACATGTTCTTCAAGGGCACGAAGAGGCGTGGCGTGGGAGACATTGCCAAGGAGACAAAGGCGAGCGGGGGCTACCTCAACGCCCACACGATCTACGACAACACCGTCTACTACACGGTGCTCCCCTCGTCGGGATTCGCGAAGGGGCTGGACATTCAGGCCGACGCCTACGCCAACTCGGTCATCGATGCCGCCGAGCTAGCCAAGGAGATGGAAGTCATCGTCCAGGAAGCGAAGCGGAAATCTGACAGCCCCTCGGCGGTCGCGACGGAGACGCTGTACGAGCTGCTGCACGACGCGCATCGGATGAGGCGCTGGCGCATTGGCAGGGAGCCGGGGCTTCGCTCGTTCACGCGCGACGGAATGAACGCGTTCTATCGCAACTTTTACCGCCCGTCCAACACCATTCTCGCCATCTCGGGCGACGTCGACCCCGCGGACGCGCTGCGTCGCGTGACGGAGCTGTACGGGACACTCGGCTCGGAGAAGGCGGTGCGGACGCCCGGGCCCAACGAGCCCGAGCATTCGGGATTCCGGTATCGCGAGCTCTCCGGCGATATCGCGCAGAGCGAGCTTGTCGCCGGATGGCGAACACCCGGAACGCTCCATCCCGACACACCGGTGCTCGATGTCGCGGCCGCGCTCCTCGGGACGGGGCGCGCGTCGCGACTCTATAGAGCCGTGAGGGAAAAGAAGCTCGCATCGTCGGTGAGCGCGTACGATTACACGCCAACCGAGCTCGGAGTTTTCGTGGTGCAGGCTGAAACGGACCCGGAGAAAACCGCTGCCGCCGGCGGGGCGATCTGGGATCAGCTGCGGCAGCTTCGGGAAGGTCCGATAGACGAGCATGAGCTCACACGCGTACGTCGCATCTTCGAGGCGCGCTGGGTGAGGCGACTCGAGACCGCCGAAGGGCGCGCCAATCACCTTTCCGAATGGGAAGCGCTCGGTGGGTGGCAGCTGGGCGATGACTACTTCCGGCGCTACCTGGCGGCTACGGCGGAAGACGTCCAGCGGGTCGCGAAAAGGTATCTCGCCCCTGAGAGCGCGGCGGCACTGGTATATCGCCCGCAGAAATCACCGGTCGTCGCGCGCGACGCGGACGAGATGCTGAGGATTCTCTCCGGGAGTAGGGGCGAGCGTCTGCCGCCGGTTCCTTCCGTGAAAGTGTCGGTCGGGCTTCCGCAGACGCGCGCGGTGCTGGAGCGAGAAGAAGCCGGCGTGTCCGTCTTTCGAACATCAGCCGGAATCCCGGTGCTGGTGCGGCGCAAAAAGGGCACGCAGATCGCGAGCATCGGCGTTTACATCGTCGGTGGCGCGATTGAGGAGTCACCGGGATCGGCAGGGCTTACACTTCTCACCGCGCGCGCAACGCTGAAGGGAACCGCTCGCCGTACGGCGTCGCAAATCGCGGAGGACGCGGAAATGCTCGGCGGCAGCATTTCGGCGAGCGCTGGGAGCGACAGCTTCGGATGGTCGTTCTCCGTCCCGCAGGCGCGCCTCCCGGAGGCGCTCGAGCTGATGGGCGATGTGATTCAGCATCCGATCATTCCGGATGACGCCTTCGAGACGGAGCGAGCTGTTGCGCTCTCGAACGTCGCCATGCTGCGCGACGACATGTACCGGTATCCAATGCGATTGGCTTCGAAGCTCGCATTCGCCGGGCATCCCTATGGAAATCCCGTGATGGGCACCGAGGACTCGCTGCGGTCGCTTTCTCCGCAACAAGCGCGCGATTGGCACCGCGCAAAGGTACTGGAATCGGCAGCGGTGGTTGGAATCGTCTCGGACATGGATGTCCAGGAGGCCGCGAATCTGGTCGCGCGCCATCTCAGCGAGCTCACGCCAAAAAAAAATCCGGAGCCGCAGAGACCGGTTTGGCCGGCCCACGTGGAGCGCGCTGTGGAATCGAGAGACAAGGCGCAGACAGCGATTGCGCTGGTGTTCCCTGGCCCGTCGCGTACCAGCGCGGACCGCTTCGCCGCGTCCATGATTGGAACGGTTGCAAGCGGCCTTGGCGGCCGCTTCTTCGACGAGCTGCGTGACCGTCAATCGCTCGCCTACACCGTCCACGCCGGAGCGAGCGAAAAAAGGCTGGGCGGAGTTTTCGCGTCGTACATTGCAACATCTCCGGAAAAGGAAGATATCGCCAGAGAGGGACTGCTGGACGAATTCGCGAAGCTTTGCGCTGAGCCCGTCAGCGAAGACGAGCTGTCGCAGGCGAAGGAGTTCACAATCGGCTCGCACGCGATCTCCCAGGAGCTGGGATCAACGCTGCTGACAGAAATGCTGGATGCCTGGATGTTCGGTTCGGGACTTCACGAGCTCACCGAATACGAATCTCGAGTGCGGGGAGTTACGGCGCTGGAGATGCGCACCGCGGCGCGCAAATACTTCGACCCGGAGCGGAGAGTGGAAGGGATAGTTCGAGGGATTGGCAGGACCGTGTAGTTCAGGGACGGCACTTCAACGTACGCGATGCGAGATATCGGAGGGGCAGATCACAGATCTCGGACAACGGCGCCAAGACCGATTGGTGTGGCGAAACAATCGAAGCCAGTTAGTGGGCTCGGAGCCCTTTCTCAGCCGAAATTATCTCCGCCACGACCGGCCGCAATCTCCCCCCAGGCGCGCGTAATCCGCGCACCGTGACGTAGTCGCCGCCTTCGTAAACCACGAAACCCTTGATGGGCGCCTGCGCCGTCGCCCAGGCGAGCACATCCTTGACCGCTCGCTCCTGGTTCTGCTCGCCGTGTACCAGCGGGTAGCCGCCCGCGGCGAAAACCCAGTGCTCCTTCGGAGTGGGATACAAACGCATCCAGCGCTGGGCGATGCGCAGATGGGTGTCTAGAGAGCGCGCTCCATCGAATCCCGCGAGCAGTGAGAATCCCATCACGTCGATCGGAGATCCGCGCTGCGCAGCCCATGCGTAGAGAGTGCTATCGCGCGTGCCGTAGCTGCTCATCGGGACCGCCACCTTGATCCGCGGATAGACGTAATGCGCGACGCGCGCCGCGCGCGAGAAATAATCGATCCAGTACTGCGGTGTCTGCTCACCAAGCACACGCTCTCCTACCACGAGCGGGTCTACCGCGGGACTGAGATAGTCCGGCTTGAGCCGGCGCGCGATCCGATCGATGTCCTTGAGGCGGGATGTCGTATATCCCTCGCGCGACTGCTTGATCTCCTGCTCGGCGCTCTTCGGATAGCCGAGGGCGACTATGAGGAGCGTGCTGTCCGCTCTGGCCACTTCGATCGAACGGGCTATCGAGTCGAGTGCCACGCCACGCGCGGCTTCCGGGTCGATTACGATGCTGATTGCATCGACATTCAGGGTGTCCGCCAGGTTGAGATCGTTGGTGATTGCGATGGGCGGTGGTCCGCTCCTCAAGTCGGGAAAGATCTTGAGTCCGATCTTGAAGTCTCCATCGGGGTGCTCCTGAAGCCGATCCTTGTCGTGGGGCGCGTAGCTCCTGATTCCAGCGTATGCCCCCGGTAGCTCCACAACCACCAGCGCTGTCATCGCTATTGCCGCGCCCGCCAGTGCGACGCGCGCGAGCCGGGTGAATCCCCATCGGGCGGGGAGAGACGGCGCAAATAGAGGCACCTGGAGATAGATCGGATTCCAAAGCGCCGGCGATCCAAAGAACGTGCCGAGCATGCTCGCCTGCGCCGCGTTGAGCGCCAAGCCGAATTCAGCGGGAGAGTCGCCGCGAGTGATCACGAACTTCGTTATGGCCACTGTGGCGATGATGGCGTTGTACACCAGCAGCGGAAACCCGAGCATCGGTGTCACGAGGCGGCGGGCCAAAGCATAGATCGTCTGTAGCACGAACAGGAGGGACGTAAACGGCCAGAGCCATGCGACAAGAAGGAGCGCGCGGCCGTAGAGCAGCGACTGCGCCGTGTAGGCGACGACGAGCGCGGGCAGAATGAGAAGTCCCGCGATGCCCGTGATCGCCTGGAACGCGCGCGGCGTGCGTCGTAGCTTCACGATTCGCCCCGCCATAAGGATGTCCCAGCCGATCATCCCCACCGACAGAGCGACGTAGATGGCCCCAAGCAATCCGTGCGAGGTCATCGAGCGAAGCTAGACATGAGGTCGCGCGCTGGCAAGCGCTCACAGCCGCCCGTACTTTTCGAGTGCATGAATCGACGCGCACTGCTAACGCTACCCAATTCGGTTTCGCTCTCGCGTGTCGTGCTTGCGCTCGCGTTCGTGCTGGTCTCGGAGCCATGGGACCGGATTGCGCTCATCGCCGTCGCTGGATTCACGGATTTCATCGATGGCTGGCTCGCGCGTCGCGAAAAATCGGAGAGCGCCGCCGGCGCCCTTCTCGATCCGATTGCTGATCGCATCTTCGTCCTGGTTGCGATTTCGACCTACCTGATTGAGGGCCAGCTCACCACCGGCCAGTATTTCATCTTCCTGACGCGCGATCTCGCGACGGCGGTCGGGTTCGTAGTCGCCAAAATTATTCCAACGCTGCGGCCGGCCGTCTTTAGAGCGAGGATGTTAGGCAAGATCGTCACCGTCGTTCAGCTAATCGCGCTCGTCCTGATCATCGTCGTGCCCGAACTCACGAACGTTCTGGTTCTGACCATAGGGGTAATTTCGGCTGCGTCCATCGTCGATTACACGATCGCGCTCTGGCGCGGCCGCGCGCGTTAGGCTCCCGGGCCTAGCCTTGTTCCAGAGCCGACTGGTTTCCGTCGTTTTCGCGCTTGGTGCCGCGTTCTCGGCCCCCTCTCCCGTGCGCGCCCAGAACCCCTCCCAGGCATTTCAGAGCGAGGTGCGAATTGACGGGTTTTTCGCCCGCACCAGCGCAGTGGAAGCCGGCTACGGCGTGAGCATGCCGGCCGGGATCTACGTTCGGAATGGTTTGGTGGCGGGGCTTGGGGTCGGACGTCACGGACTCGAGGCCCGGACTGACCTGATCACCCGCTTCAGCCTCGACCCATTTCGGCAGAGTCGGTGGGCGCCGTACGGCGGTGGCGGGGTGTCGGGTCGGTACCGACCCACGGAAGACGGAGGCTCGAGGGCCTACCTGCTGATTTTGCTGGGTATCGAAGGGCCGTTGCCCGCTGGCCGCGCTGCCGGCTGGGTCCCGGCGTTCGAAGTTGGCCTCGGCGGAGGGGCGAGGGTTGGATTCATTTTCAGGAGGGGCGTCACCGGCCGACGATAGACGACCTCCAATCGAAAACAAGCTGTGGGCGCTTGAGGCATAAATGACAGCTTCGAGCTTGGCCCGCAGCCCCAAGCCGGACCGCCCAAAGCTCCAGGCCGGTAGTGTTCAGTTTCAGGGCGAGCTAAAAAAAAAGGCGCCGATTCGGCGCCTTTTCCTTAAACTGCTTTTCTGACCTTGGGCGGCTGGGCGAACCTCTCGCCCAGCACTCTGAGCTCCCCGATCTCTGACGGCTTGAGCTCATGATAACGCTCCGTCAGGTAATCCATCGTATTGTCGAACCAATCCTTCTGGTCCTCTGGCGCTGAGCCAACTACCCCGCAGCGCATGATCTGCTGAAACAGCTCGTCCCGGGCATCCTCAAAGGGAGTTGCCGCTCGGACCGGCTCCTTCCGGAATCTGTTTTTCTGAGTGTTCATCAATTCGGTTGGCGTGAAAACGTCTGTGAAATCGTGTTCATCAATCTACTCTTCTTAGACACCATTTCATAGAAGAAAGGTTCATGCCGCCGCGCGTTTCTTGATGAAATCCAGCAGTAATTCCGAGAGGTGATCGGGGTTTTCCTCCGGAACCAGCCGCGCGATGCCTGCGAGCCGCACCAGACGGGCGTCCGGAATCGCGTTCACTAGCCGATCGGCCAGTTTCGCATCGACCCACTTGTCTTCATCCCCCCAAATAATGAGCGTCGGCGCCTTGATCTCCGCGTACTCATCCTCGTCCAGATCGCCGCCGTGAACCGAGCTCGCCAGTGTAAGGAGGTGGTTTGCCCCATCCTTCCCCACAAAGGGAGCGAGGTAGCGCGCGACGAGCTTCATCGGCATGTGCTCGGGATTCGCCACGCTTCCCTTGAGCACCCCCTCGAGCAGCGGAGCCGCTCCCATTACGCCACGGGTCAGGCTGAAGGCGAATCTCGCGGTCCGGCGCTGCATCTGGGTGATGTCCTTTGCCGGCAGCTCATCAAACGCAGGCGTATTGATCAGAACGAGCTTCTCCACTCTGTCCGGACGGTTGGCGGCGAGCTTGATCGCCACATCTCCGCCGAAATCGACTCCGACTACGACCGCGCGCGAGACGCGTAGCACCGTCATCGCCGCATCCAGATACTCGGATTGCGCGGCAATTCCAAAGTCCGCGTCGATCGGCCGGTCGGACTGCCCGTGACCGAGCAGGTCAACGGAATAGGCCGTGTGCCCGGCGGCCGTTATGGCCGGAGCGATCGCGCGCCAGAGAAAATTGCAGGTGCCGAAGCCGTGCAGAAGGATGACGGCGGTTCCACCGTGACCATATCGCTCGACGTGCATCGCTCCGGGACCAACAGGCGCTCTGAGGACATCAGCTTGCATCTCTATACCCCTTTCTTAGCTTTCGCGTCACAGGCCCCCTCAGCAGTCAACAATTCCTACAGTGGAAGATGCCCCCTAAAAACGAGCAGCCGAGAGACAGGAACGTACCGCGGAAGAACGCCGTCAGGGAAGCCCGCAATGCATCAAGTCGGCCAAAGGCATTTCTCTGGCTGCTGGGCGCAATCGTGCTTGTCGGTGTAGCCGCGCTCTCCTACGTCGCAACCAAGCCGAAAGGCGCCGTTAGAGATGTTCCGGAGACAGCGGACACGACCAACGCTGGCCCAGCCCAGGGATATCTCATGGGCAAAGTCGATGCCCCGGTGAAAATCCAGGAGTTCGCCGACTTCGAGTGTCCAGCTTGCGGGGGCTTCTCCGTAGTGACTGAGCCCGACGTGCGATCCCGCATCATCACTCCCGGGTTGGCCAACCTCACCTACTACGATTTCCCTCTCACCATGCATCGGAATACCCTCGCTGCATCAAACGCGGCCGCCTGCGCAGATGAGCAGGGAAAGTTCTGGCCGATGCACGATCGGCTGTTTCAGGCGCAGGCGGAATGGAATGGCGAGGCAACTGACGCGCCGAAACCGTTCTTCAAGCGATATGCCCAGGAGTCGGGCCTCGACGTCACGAAGTGGGAAGGATGCTACGATGCTCGCAAGTACCAGAAGCGGATCGGCGCAAACCTGGCCGAGGGGCTCCGGCTTGGCGTGAATCAGACTCCGAGTTTTGTTATCGCTGGGAAACTGTACACGGGAATGAGGTCCTATGATGCGCTCAAGGCGATCGTGGATTCCGTCGGGAAAAACACCAGCGCGCCGGTAGCGGCGAGTGCACCCGCGGCGCCGACGAATAAGAAGTGACCAAGCGGATGATCGTGGCCGCGCTTGCGCTGGCCGGAATCTTTATAAGCCTCTATCTGACGCTGTACAAGATCGGAGTGATCGGTGAGCTGACCTGCAGCATCGGCTCGTGCGAGACTGTGAACACCAGCAAGTGGGCGACCTTCCTGGGTCTGCCTGTTGCTGCCTGGGGTTTGTTTTTCTACATCGACGTTTTCGCGATCGCCCTCGTGGGTACGACGCCGCGATTCGAGGACGAGCCGGTCATCGCCGTTGTCCTGACGGCAGAGGCGGCCGTAGGAGTACTGTTCTCGGCGTGGCTCACGTACCTGGAGCTCGGGGTTATCCACGCCATCTGCATATGGTGCGTGACGTCAGCCGTCATAGTTACGCTGATTCTCGTGACAAGCGCGCTAGACCTGAAAGGATCGCGAGCCCGAAGCACCACACCGCTCGCAGCCTGAGCCGAAAAAAAACCGCCGGAAGCCCCAAGCCTACGCCCTCTTGACGTCTCCAGCGCGGGACGCCTCGTCCAGTCTCAGGCGCGGCTTCTCCGCCACCGCATCCTCACCCTCACGCTGCATACGTCGTCTGAACGGCACCAGGTCGCGTCCGAGATGGACAAGAGCGCGCGTAGCGACCGTGCTTGCCAGCGGCTCCGGAATCCCCATCACTCGAATGTAGGTGTCGATCGCCCGGTCGAAGGACAAGTCCTCCGCCAGCGTGTCGACGAACATGAGAGCGTTGTCGACGTGACCGCGAATTATCGTCTCCTCGGCGCGCGCCTGCGAGAGCCGCAGTCGCCTCTCGGCGTTGGGATTGAGCTTACGTCCGAAGATGGATTCGGGAAACAGATTGCGAAAGGGCATCAGGCCGTCCGTCGGTGATATATGCCTTGATGTTAGGCACGGAGCGTACCAATGGATAGCCCTTGCAAAGGCAGGATTCCGTCGCTCGAAGCCCGCGGCGGTTGACCGCGGACTTCGAGCTGGGATTGGGTGTTATGGCGCTACGACGATGATCTGGTTGGTCAAATCCGTCGACGTGCTTACAGTGAGTCCATTGGCCAGAAGCGCCGGCTTGAATCCGCTGGCGGTTGTTGGCGTTGCCCGCAGGACATAGGTCCCGGGAAGAAGAAACGCAAAGGTGAAATCGCCGTTGGCGTTCGTGCTGGTGCTCGCGACGACGTGGGTTGGATCCGTATCCGTCACGAGCGATCCGGGGGTGAGAACCTCAACTGTTGCGTCAGGAACAGCGGCGCCGGTGGCCGTGTTCGCGTGTACCGATCCACTCACTCTGCTGGTGATGTCTTCGGCAACTGCGCGAAGAACGGGCTTGAAGATGAACCCGTTCCTGGCAGCGTTGCCGCGCATTACGAAGCTGCCTCCAACATCGAAGTCGAGAGTCATTACCGAGCCGTTTTCGGTGAGCTCGATCGGCTTGGCGAGTTTTACCTTGATGCCGGACTGTGCCGCGCTCGGGAACATGATCGCGGGCGTTGATCCGTCGTTGAGGGTGATCGACGACTTGCTCGGATCGATGACCAGGCGGAAACCGTTATACGTGCCCGTCGCGAGCGTGGTTGCGCCAAGATTCGTTGTGCGCCCTGCGCCGAGGTCCAGAAGGTTGATCGAGGTGTTGGGAGTGGCGATCGTCGTCCAGCCTCCACTATTGGATGCGTCGGTCGCTTCCGCGTCCGTCGACGCGGTGCTTCTCGCATCTACCCGCACGACGAAGACATCAACTCGCGCAACATCGGAAAATGGAAAAGGGGCATCGGTCAGTCGCACTGTGAGGAGTCCCGAGTTGGTACCCGAGGAATCGCTGCATCCAGCGATCGTTAGTGTGCCGATGAAAAGGGCAGTGCAAAGTTGGAATATCCTGCTCATTGTCTTTTCTCCTGCATTGAGTCGTTGAGTCCGGACGTTTCGTTTCGGATCTGAGAACGCGTGCAGAGCGCGCCCCCATTGGCCAGACTCGGCCGGCGCCGCTTACGGTCACACCTCAGCCGCAAAAAATCCGTTGTTGGTCGACTGCTGCCATCTCCAACTATCTGTTCGGCGGAGGCTTGTGACCCTGGCCGGGATTCGATTTCGAACCGCCGTTGCCGGGAATTCCAGCAGGGGGGCCAGCTGTTGCCGGGCGTCCGGAGGAAGCCGGCCGATGACTCTGTCCAAAGTCGCGTCCAGTCGAGGCCGGGCGATTCGCTTGGCCGGCCGAGGTATGGACGGCTAGGAGACCAGGCATGCTCTCGAGGTCCGCGTCAGACGCGTGATCCTTAAGCCGCTGAAGCACCCGCTGCATCGCCTGGTCAGAACTAAGGCCCTGATCAGTAAGACTCCCCACAACAAATAGCGGTACGGCCAAAGACCGGCCCGAGGGTGCACTCTTCGCCAGCAGCGAAACCGACGCACCGTCGACGCCTTTGCGGATCGCTTCGGCACCCGCTTCAATCTCATCGCCGGCGGGGCGCGCGCGACGTCCGCTTGCCAAGGCCGCTCTCGCATTCTCCATACGGTCGGCCTGCTCATTCACCGAACGCTCGATGTTCGTCGGATCGACGCCCTTGGCGGCAAACTTCAGGGCGCGATTTTCCAATGCTTCAGCCGGAAGCTGCCGCGCGCGAGCATCGGCGATCCGTGCGAGAACGCGCTGCGCGACGTCGGTCGGAAGGACTTCCCTGAGACGCGCCGAGGGGTCTTTCGCTGGACTCTGAGCGACCGAGACCCGCGCGACCGATAGCATCGCGACAAGCGTCATGGCGAAAACTCGCATTTTATTCATATGGCTCATCTCCACTAGGGAGTGATTTCTGTGTTTCAAGAGGCACGCGCCACGAAGCTACGGCGCTCATACCAGATAGACTCCCGAAACGACTGCCAAAGTCACAGTTGATCATTGCACTACCAGCAGGCCGACCCTGCCGCCGAACTCGTCCAGCATGGAAAGTATGCCGGGAGGAACGGTCCAGGCGCCTCCATCGATCCGGATATTCATCTGATATTTGCCGCCTTTGAGTGGCAGTGTCCTCGCCCATGAGTCAGGGAGTGCGCCGTCCGGCTCCATCCGCAACGGCACCCAGTTGGTAAAATCCCCTGTGATCTCGACCGATTGTGCTCCGCGCGCGATGGCCTTGAGCGTCACCGAGCCCGACTGTTCCCGCTCGACATTGAATCCGGTAACGGCTGCTGCCGGTGCCTCCGGACGGATGTCGTCCTGTGGGGCAATTGGGGGCAGCGCCTGAGCGCTGGCACGGTTGGTCGTGAAACGGAGAGCTAGCGAAACAAACCGGCCCCCCGGAAACCCCTGAGTGGGATCGATCGGGTACGTTCCGCCGCTCGCGACCAGACCGATGCGGGGATTCATCCAGGCGACCGCGGTCACGCTCGCCCATGATTTTGCGCTAGCGCTCGTCGTCGCGACCTGATCGCCGACACGGAAGCCCAGTACAGCGCCGAGATCGAGGCGCTCTCGTCTCCAGGATAGAGACGCCTGTGTGTCGGCATATCTGAGCGAGTCATTCACGATCGCCGGACTGACAGTCAGCGTCGCTCCCCGAGGGCCCATGGCGATAGACGCCCCGACTTCGCCCAGCCGGACGCTCCGCCAGGCATCGCCGTCCCACGCACGGCCCCCGCCGGCGCCGACAAAAAACTCACGGGTGGAGCGCCCCAAATGAAGCCTGGCGCTGAGAAGTCCTTCCCCCGTTTTCGTACCATCGCTGTGCGTGCTTCCGCCAGCAAGACCAGCGAGCTCGAGCATAAGCGAGCTTCGGCTCTGGATGAAACGGGACCCTGAAAGCGCACCCTGGGTGCTCCAACCTCCTGCCGTAAACTGCGAATAGGTTCCGCCTGCATCGACGAACCCGGACTCCCAGTCGATCGACACGTGTGGAGTGATCGCACCGGCGCCGGTGCTGAGAGTGTCGGCATATCGAAGTGCGGTCCCACCCGCGTCGATGCTCGCTTCGGCGCTCTGCGCCAGACTCGGCCGCGACAAGCAGAGGAGTGCTGTCAGCACTCCTTTCAGGATTACCGCGGGTGAAAGTATTGCAGCTTTCAAATAGGAGCGAATGACGGTTGCCGCCGGCTTCTGTTGATTCTAGGTCGTGCTCTTCGCCGAAGCTCCGACGCGAATAACCGAGCTCTCCGTACCAAAGTCATCCGAGCTCTTTGCGGCGAGCGGGTCCGCTACCCAGCGTGAGCCGTTGATAATGAAAGCATATTCGTGCCGGCCTGGCGAGAGGGGAACTGAAACAGTCCACACGCCTGGCGCGGCGGAGGGCTTGAGCTCGGTCGTCCCCTTTGCCCATTCGTTGAAGTCACCAACGAGCTCAACTCGACGGGCATTCGAATCGACGAACACGAAGCGAACGAGATTCACCGTGTCGCTCCGAATGGCGGTGGATGCCGCGGCTGCCGCCACATCAGGCGTGCCGGCTTTTCTCCAGTCGCGAGAACCCACCGCAAGCGTGGAAAGGGCGACGAACATCGAGATTCCCGCCGCAAGCGCCAGCGCACCGAGGGGCGAGAGGCGAACCACTCTCTCGGTCTTCCACCACCGCGCCGTATTGGGTCGGTTGCGGGCGTAGAGAGAAGGTGCCTCTATCTCAACCCTGCGCATCAGTCGATCGTCAAAGGACGGATCGAGCCGCTCCGGCCGGCGCAGATGCCCCGCAACGCGCTCCGCGAAAGCGGAGGTATCGACGGGAAACTCATCTCGATTTTCAACCATACACGACACCCTCCAGCAGTCTGCGAAGCGTATCACTGGCCCGCTTCACTCTCATCTTCAGCGCCGGGACACTGACTCCAGTAGCCGCGGACATATCTTCGTAACTCATCTCTTCCACGTGCTTTAGCAGAAATGCCTCTCGCTGCTCGCGCGGAAGCTTGGAAAGGGCGAAGTCGATCTGCTCGCTCATATCTTCAGCCGACGGCTCGTCCTTCTTCGCCTCTGCCCGATCTAGCAGCTCTCCATCGTTGACGAACCTAAGATCGCGCTGACGCTGCCGCGACGCAAAGGTCCTGCACTCATTCACGACGATCCGGTACAGCCAGCCTCCAAACCGATCCCGGTCACGGCATTTCGATAATCCCCGGTACGCGCGCATGAAGGCGGACTGAAGGACGTCGTCTGCATCGGCGTGCGAGCCGAGCATTCGAACTGCGAATCGCGTGCACGTATCCCTGTGGCGATAGACCAATACACGGAAAGATTCGACATCGCCGCCGAGTATTTCAGCGATGAGCTGGGCGTCGGACTGCTCGCTCATAGTTATATGACTGCGGGAAGGCGCGCCCAAGTCACAACCCCGCTCTCGCTGTCGACTACGGCGCGGTTAGCGTCAAAACCACCGTGAGACCGTAGTCGCCGGGAGTATCAAGAGTCCAACCGTAGAGCGTCCGGAAAAAAAGGCTGGTGGCGCTGCTCGCGGTGGCGGCACCGCTCACGAGAGTCACGTCGGTTGTCGTCAGCGCGGCGAACGCTCCGTTCGGAGTCGTGCTCCAAGTAAGGTCGGCGGCGGGTTTGGTCGTTCGTGCTGGCGCGCCGGGAGACGTGTTGGCGGCGGTCCAAAGGGCGCTCGACGCGCGCAGATAGAGCGACCACGGGGCGTTCGCGCTGACGGTGAACGTCGGCCCGGCCGTGGCGTTGAAACCGGCATCGAAGTCGGTTGGCGTTGGGGCGGTGAGCGATGTTGACCCCGCGCTTACCTGGAGTCTCACCACTCGGCCCGCGGTCATCGATACGCTGCCCAGCTGCGTGCAGTTGGCCGGAGCGCCGCTCGCCGTGCACTGTGCCGCAGCAGCCGAAGGATTCCCCAGCGCGATGACGGCGATTGCCGTTAGCATTCCCCACAGTTTGGTCGTTTTCATTGTGTCTGCCGCTCGACTCGAAAGGTTCCGGAAGAGATGTTCACATTGGATGCAGTGCCGATCCAGGTTCCGGTGATTGTATCCGCTACTATTTGGCCAACGTGACGCCGGACGGTTTCCAGATCGGCGTCGAAATCGATCAGGTTGCCGTTGCTCTCGGATCCGCTGATCAATCCGCCGATGTTTGTGATCTGCCCGCTTTGCTCGTTGGTTGTGACAAGGTCGAGCCTGCCCTGAAAGCTGGCGCCCGATTCGCGCGTGATCGTGAGAGTTCCCGTGAGAGTCTCCCGCACAGGCTGCGTCTGTACGCCCGTGTATTTCCACGTGCCATTGAGCTGGATCACGGAAGGCTGGGGCGCGGTGGACTGCAGGCATCCCGAGACAAGAACGCCGGAAGCAATCGCTACCAGCCGAAAGCCCCTCTTTGCGCGCGAATGGAGAGCAAGGTTCATGGGTGCGCCGTGCCCGCTGGAGGAGTGGAGCTCTTGTCGCCTGCCGGTTGAGTGCTTTTCTGGGGTGTATTTCCTTTCGATCCGGAGCCGTTCCACATCCGAATCGGCCGCGGATCGAGCGTGATGGTGATCGACTTCGAGTCCTTTCCGCTCACCGTGAGAACCGGGACGGGCGCCCTCGGCACCAGCGGCTCGGTCACATCGGAGAGATCGAACTCCAAAGTGTACGTGCCCACAGGAAGTGACTCGAACGTAGCGGTAGTCGGACCAGTCATTCTCGCGACCCACTCGCGACCCGCGGTGTCGCGCGCCAGCACGTGCGCTTTGGCAAGATCGATCTGTACATCGGAGATTCCCGAGCGCCGGGCGACTACCAGCTCAACTTCAGCCGACGTGGAAAGCGAAACGCTCAGATCTCCATGGGTCGCACCAGTGGCGGTCCATCCGTCTGGCAGCGACGCTTCGTCGATCGTCACCGGCTGCCGCGCGTCGCCGCCGACCCGATATTTTCCGCTGGCGTCGGCGACCGCTGTGACACCGCCACGACGGACCAGCGCGCCCGATACACCCGGCTCACCGGCGTCGCGGTGATCGTTTCCGTTCATGTCTTCGTATACGTATCCCGAGGTGCCTGGCTGACGGAACATCGGCACGGTCAGAGAATGCTCGACGCGAACGCCGACAATCCACGGCACGTGACCGCTCAGAGAATGAAATATCGAATTGCGCTCGGCGTCGATCTTGAAGGCCAGGCCATTCATGATTGGGACCGCCAACCCCGCCCTGACAATCGACGACTTCTCGTCGCCGAATCCGTTGACGCGCTGTAGCTCCCCTTCGGCGCGCAATCCGCCAAGCCAGGGGAGAACAACCTGTTCTCCGCGGACGCCGAACATGGACTGCTGATTGACGAAGCCACCGCGGTCGCGCGTTTGCTCGATACGAGTCTGCAGCTCCAGAACCCCGCCAACTCCCGACCACCCAGCATTCGTCGTCCAGTCGTTTCGTGGCGTGCGGTCGCTGATGACGCTTCCGCCAACTGGAGATACCGTGCGCGTTACGTTGCCGAGGTATGCGGAGCTGTTCAGGTAGTACTGATGCAGGTAAGTGCTGAGACTGATTCCGAGCTGCTGCTCACGATTTCCGAATCCGCCGCCAGCGTTGCCCGCGGTTGGACGCGAGGCAGCATCGAACACATATGAGCGGGCTTCGATCGATACGGTTGTCGAGGGAAGAAGCGCGTACTGCGGACGCAGCGATATTCCGTTCGAGGTGAGGCCGCTGAACACGGAAGTCGCATCGGTCGTCCTCCATGCACTCGCACTCACCGATGCGCGGGAGGTCAGGCGCTCGGAGACGTTGCCGACGACTTCATTGGTAGCGCGCGCAAACGCGTCACTTCCGCCAGGCGCGTGGGTCACACGAAACTCTTCGCTGCTCTCGGAACCGGTTCTGACGAGAGCGCTCGACCAGCCCAGCCCGCTTCCATCCTGAAAACGACGCTCGGCGATCTCCGCCTTGAAAGTGCTACCGAACAGCGAGGGGACCGCCGCGCCAACTCCGAACGCATCGAGGCGCCGTGGCGAATCGCCAGCGTCCGCGAGGTGCGTGATGGAGGTAGAGAGCTGGACATCCGCGAACTGGCGGGCGCCCTTCATGCCGATCATGGGCTTTCGCGTTCCGAGGCCGGGCTGGCTCACCGAGAGCGCGCCGAGACCGGTAAACGACCAATCGGGGTGCTGCACGTGAAGGAGTGCGCCCTGACCATACGGGTAAAGACCCGTCAGATCCGAGAACGACGCGCCGGTATTCCCGAGATTCAACTGCCCCGATGGCGCTGAGAGCGAGAGTGATGCGGAAGACTGAAACGAGCCGAGGTGCGCGAACGCGTTGCTGGCTGCTCCGCCCAGCACCGTTCCTCTCGACATGCGCGCGTCAACACGTACCGAGTCGAAGAGAGCGCCAGTGGCACTCAGCGAGACAAGGGTGTTGGGACGCCCAGCCTCGTCATTTGCGTGGGCGACGGCGGTTGTGATCAGTGGGCCTGCCTGACTTCCAACTGAGCTGGAGTTGAAGACTTCGACCGTCAGGGTCTCATCCCCGAGTATCTCATCTCCGCGCGTGAGCTCGCCAAGCAAGTCGTCCGCAGCTCGGAGGACGATGTGTACGAAGGACGAGCCCGTGCTGGACAACGCTGGAATTGCCAGGCGTATTCTCTTCCTGACCG
>JBBQFZ010000004.1:0-76504 GCA_038322455.1 Gemmatimonadales bacterium
ATCGCCATCAGGTTGGAGGCGAGAATGACACTGAGTAGCGTGTAGCCGAACTTCGAGCCGCCGGCGAGATCAGTGGCCCAGTTGCCGGGGTCCATGTAGCCGACGGCTACCAGATAACCGGGTCCCGCGAACGCCGCGATCTTGCGCCACCAGCCGGTACCGCTGACTGGTATTGAGCGATAGACCTCCACCAGCGAAGGGGTAGCTCGAGCCCGCCGCCATCCCGGCGGAGGAGGAGCGGCGCCACCGGGCGTTGCAACGTCTGGATTGAGCTGTTGAGACTTTCGAGTGAGTTCGATCCGAGTGGCCATGACGTTCGGTTTACGTGAAACTACGAAATAAGTTAGTAGGTCCTAACTTTTTCGCAACCGTCGTTAACACGGTTAGGGAGGACGGTGGTTCCGCCGGTGGCTACTCGAGCAACGCTAAAAGCTGCGCCAGGATCCGCTCGGTCATACCCCAGATCACTTGGCCCTGGTGATGAAACGCACGCCTGTTCATTTGAACCCCGCGCGCCAGTACAGTGGTATCGCGCCACGACTCCCCCTGTCGGAGCGACTCGAGCGGAACCCAGAACGCCATTGCGACCTCGTCGCTCAGCAGCAGCTCCCGCACTTGCTTGAGCAGCACCACATACGGACGCACGATGATATCCGGCAGCCTGGTCGTAGTCGGACGCAGGTCGTCCAGCATTCCAATCACCATTCCGTCGCGGTCGAGATCCAGCCCCGTCTCCTCGCGGGTCTCCCTGATCGCGGTGTCGGCGAGGTTCGCATCGCCAATTTCCTCGCGCCCGCCTGGAAACGCCACTTGGCCGCTCCACGGATCGCCCGGGTAGTCCGCTCTCCGGATGAAAAGAAGCTCCGGCAGTCCGGATTCCCCGGTGCGAAAAATCAGCGCCACGGCCGCTCTGCGTACGCCTTGCTCTCGCTCCCCGCCGCCCGCTTTATGGGACGCCAGCGCGGAATGCAGCTTCACAATGTCGGGATGCGCGAGAAGCTTCGACACGCCATCCTCTCCAACCCCCGCATCCACGCTGTCGGCGCTCACTTCATCCCGATGTCGCGTTGCGGACAAAGAATTTCACCGTCTCCTGCACGACCTTTTCCAGAACTGGTGGAGTTTCATCGAGAGGATGACTCGCCCCGAAGCCGTGGTTCGCGTCCTTTATCAGCCGTAGCGTACTTACGCCCGGCGACAGCTCATGTAGCCGCTCCGCTTCCGCGCTTCGCACCGTCTCGTCGCCAGTTCCATGTACGATGAGCCACGGCGCCTTTACCTTCTTCGCCGCCGCCGTGATGTCGAGCTTCGTGGCTCCGTTCACTTCGACATCCTCGAGCAGGTCAGTATCGACCCGCATCACCTGTCCCGTGCGCGAATTGGTCACCTCCGCGTAACCCTTGCGACGCCAGGCGAGAGCTTCTTCCGGCGTCCACCAGGTTGTTCGCCCGATCGACGCCCACGTCACCAATGAATTCACCTCTGACGCGTGGCCGGCAGCGTAGATGATCGCCATTCCTCCACCCCGCGAATGGCCGAACAGCCCAAATTTTTCATCCAGGATTTTTATTCGTCGCGCGTAATCATAGACGTTCGCGATGTCTTCCTGTTCCTTCGAGAACGTATTCCCCGCAAACGCGTCCGGCTGAGTGAACGACTCGCGATCGGGGCCGATCCCGCTTCCCGAGAAATCAAAGGTGATCGCTGTCAGCCCTCCCTCGGCGAGCGAGCGGGCGAGGTAGGGGAAGAACGCCCAATGTGCGAATCCCTTGAAGCCGTGGCAGACTATCACCGACCCCAGTGACTTCTCCGGTCGATAAACCTCGCCTCGAATGAACAGGCCGTCCGCGCACGGAATCTCGAACCCTTCCGGGGTCTTCACGCTGACAGCGGTCATCCTTCGATCTCGCCGTTGATGTCGCCCCACCCCAGAAATCCCCGCGACATGGACGCGACGTTGCCATATCCCATCTGCTTCATTGTCAGCGCCGCCAGCGCCGACCGATTGCCCCGCGCGCAGTAGATCACGACGCGCTGATCCCGATCGATCAGCGCTTCGACCTTGGTCTCCAGATTTCCCCTCGGGAGATGCACTGCGTGCGGGAGCCGGCCCAGGTTCCACTCATTGGGCTCCCTCACATCGAGATAGACGACGCTCTCTCCCCGTGCCTGCATCTCGCGAACCTGCTCGGGCGTCACTTCCGCGATCTGCCTCTTGGCTTCCTCGACGAGCTCCTCTCCGGTCTTGTGCGTCACTCGGGCGATCTCCTCAGGATGTGTAGGACGTCACCGTCAGAGAGCGTGCCGCGGTATCCACGCGCGCCATCGCACCGAGCGGAATCGTCCACTGTTCGGCAATGTGGCCGCTCGGAATTCCGGCGAGACATGGAATGCCCACTGAGCGTGCGATCTCACCGAGCACTTCGTCGAACGGCCGGCCACCACCGCCAGCGTCTTCGGGGCACCTGGTGCAGTCGCCGAACGCTATCGCGTTGCATGCGTTGAGCGCTCCGCTGAGCGAGAGCTGCTGGAGCATCCGGTCGATGCGATACACAGGCTCGTTGACGTCCTCGAGGACAAGGATTCCCCCCGCGAGATCCGGCATGAAGGGAGTTCCGCACAGTGAAGACAGCACTGAGAGATTCCCCCCGACCAACCGACCTTCCGCGGATCCGGCGTTGATCTCCCGCGCATTGGGCGCGGTGCCGCACGAATCGGCCTGGCGCAGTACCGCGCGCTCGATCGAGTCGCGCGAAAATTCGGTGAGGGTTTCCCGCGCGGTGGGTCCAAGAAAGGTGATGAGCCTGCATTTCCGCTGCACGGCGGTGTGGAAGGCCGTGACGTCCGAGTACCCGAGGATGACCTTTGGCGTCTGTGACAGCGCATCGTAATCGATCCCCGCGAGGATCCGCATCATTCCGTAGCCGCCGCGCAAGACCCAGATCGCTTCTATCTTCGGATCCCTGAGCGCGTGATTGATGTCCTCGAGTCGGTCGCGGTCGCGGCCCGCGAGATATCCGGCGCGATCAGCCGCGTGTGTGCCGACGACCGGCTCCCAGCCGAGTGTGCGGGCGTTCTCCTGAGCTCGCGGGAGCTCTTCGGGCTTTTGCAGCGGACCCGCGGGTGAGATGAGAGCGACGCGCGAACCGGATTTGAGGGGCGCGGGCGCGCGAAAGTGCTTTATGGACACTGTGAGGCTGCATTGTGGCGCGAATTACGCAGTGAGTCTGTCGCTTGCATCTGCGTAATATGGCATGTGCATTGCTTTTTTTCGCGCCTGGCAACAACCAACTCTGGAGGGTAGCAGAATGGCCGGTACAGAAGGCGAATTCGGAGCTAAAGGTGGTGGCGGACAGGGAGGCGGTGGCGGTTCTCCCGGCGGCGGCGGTGGCGGTAAACCCGGAGGAGGGGGTGGCCAGGGCGGTGGTGGTGGTGGCGGCAAGCCAGGCGGCGGCGGTCAGGGCGGTGGAGGCGGCGGCGGCAAGCCAGGCGGCGGACAGGGTGGTGGTGGTGGAGGCGGCAAGCCTGGGGGCGGTGGCGGACAAGGAGGCGGCGGTCAGGGCGGAGGTGGTGGTGGACGCCCGGGCGGCGGCGGACAGGGTGGCGGTGGACAAGGCGGTGGCGGAGGAGGCGGCAAGCCCGGTGGTGGAGGGGGCGGCGGATCCTCTGGCGGTGGTGGTGGAATGGGAGGCGGAGGCCAGGGCGGTGGTGGCGGCGGTGGCCGTCCCCCCGGTGGTGGCGGCGGCGGAAACCGCTAACCCCTTCGATTCCGGCGGGGCGTCGCGCAACTGCGGCGCCCCGCTTTTTTATTGATGCATTACGTCGCCGCGACAGTCTTGTCGCTGCCATGGATCGTGCCGCCCGTCGTCACGTACCTGCGGCTCCGCCGCTCGCGCTCGCTCGACAGTGAGAGCGCGACTCCCCCGCCCGATGCGCCGCTCGTGTCGGTGATTCTCCCTGCCCGGAACGAGGCGCACAACATCGAGAGGTGCGTGAAGTCAATTCTGTCGACGACTTACGCCCGCCTCGAGCTCATCGTCGTCGATGATGCGTCCACGGACGGAACCGCCGACGTGGCACGGAGAGCCGTCGATGGAGACCCGCGCGCGCGCGTGGTGACGAACGCTCCGCTGCCGGATGGATGGTTCGGCAAGCAGTGGGCGTGCACGACGGGTGCGAAGGTCGCTGCGGGCGAGATTCTCCAGTTCACAGATGCCGACACGGCCCACAGCGCCGATCTCGTTACGCGCTCGATCAACGCGATGCGCCGCACCAGCGCTGACCTGTTCTCCATCGCAGGCCACCAGGAGCTCGGCGGATTCTGGGAGCGCATCATCCAGCCACAGATCTTCACGATCCTCTCGATGCGCTACGGCGGCACCGAGTCAGTCAACAATTCGACGCTCGTGGCGAACAAGATCGCGAACGGCCAGTGCATCTTCGTCAGGCGCGACGCCTACGACTCCATCGGCGGCCACTCCGCCGTGCGGACATCCGTGGCTGAAGATCTGATGCTCGCACAGAAGTTCTTCGCGGCGCGGAAGAGAGTTGTTCTCATGCTGGGCGTGAGCCAGCTCTCTACCCGCATGTACGCATCGCTCCGCGAGATCATCAACGGCTGGCAGAAGAACGTGTTCGCGGGAGGGCTGGATTCGGTCCCCTTCGGAAAGATGGGACAGACCATCTTCCCGCTGGTGCTCCTGACGCCGCCCTTGATGGAACTCCTTCCGCTGCTGGCAATGATAGCCGGCGCATTCGGATTCCTGACACCGGGAATTCTGCTGTGGGCCGCGATCGCTGCCGGTGCGACACTGGCATGGTGGATCGTCGTCTACGCGACAGTCAGAGAGAATCCGCTTTATGCCCTCCTGTATCCGTTGGGCGCGCTCATGCTCTTATATATTTTCGTCACCGCCGTCATACGGGGACGGAAGGTGAGCTGGAAGGGGAGGACGTACATTGCGCGGTAGTCACCGGCCGGTGTTCCACGCGACTCCGGCCCTCTGGAACTAGGACACCGGGTGCGCCGTAGGTGAGATACATAGACCGCAGCCGACCTCGAGGAGCCTGGAATGGGGCAGTTCAATCTTGGAGAAGTGATTGGCCTTATCAGCGTGACGGCTGGCGTCCTGGTCCTGTTCGGCGCATTCGCGGGCGCCTACTTCTTTGGAAAGTCCCGGGCACAGGGCCAGACGCTAAAGGCGTCCACCGATCCTGAGCTCATGGCGAGACTTGCGCGCATGGAGCAGATCGTCGAAACGACGGCGATCGAGATCGAGCGGATCAGCGAGGGCCAGAGATTCACGACCCGTCTCCTGGGCGAGAAGAAGTCCATCGAGTCCTAGCGGCAATTCGCCTCGAATAGCCGTCAAACGATGTAAGCCCCGATAGATGGCGTCACTACGCTCGACGAGTGCAAACTCTCGAGCGCGCCACTGCGCTGCTGCGGGGCGCCGGGTCCCCCGATGGAACGGCTGAAATTCTTCGGCTACTCGGGTTCAGCGATCCAATACTTCCGCTCGATCTCCGGGCCAGAAACGCCCTGCAGCTGCCTGAAAACGTTCGTGACGCTCGAATCGCGCAAGGACTTGGGGCTCTCCGCGGTCTTGCCCTCGATCTCGAGGATCGGGCCGACCTGCGGCAGTGCCTGACCGCGGTCGCCACTGCGCTGGCGAGACGTGCGCCAGAGCTTCTCTGGATCGTGGTTTCGACTCACCCGTCCACACACGAAGCGGCGATTGTCTGCTGGTCCGCCCGACACTCGAAAACGCGGGTCCTCTCGCTAGTCTGCAATCGCGACAGGCTGTTCGAGAGCGACGCCGAAACGCTCTGCGCGCTCTCGTCCGCGGTTGGCGATTCCGACCTGCTCACCCATTCGCGCTGGCTCGACATACTCGGTCGCGAGGCGATCACCAGTCGATTCTTCCGCACACTGGAGCGAACGGTCGCCGAGCTGGCATCCTCCTTGGACACGCGAATAAATGGCGCCGAACGTGGTGAGCTAGCCCTCCTCTACATCTCTCGGTTGATCTTTCTATCCTTTCTCGAGACCAAGGGCTGGCTCGACGGAGATTTTGGCTTCCTGAGCAACGGATACCTCCACTGCATCGCGTCCGGCGCAAACTATCAGAAGACGTTTCTCGAGCCGCTGTTCTTCGGAACACTCAACACGCCGGCGCGCGCACGCTCCGCACGCGCAAGGTCGTTCGGGCGCGTTCCATTCCTGAATGGAGGATTGTTTTCGCGTTCACAGTTGGAGAAGCGTCGACGCGGGTCCGTCTTCAGCGATGAGGCGTTTGGAAATGCCTACGGTTCGCTGCTCTCCCGTTATCGCTTCAGCGCGCGGGAGAACTCAGTACTCTGGTCCGAAGCGTCCGTCGATCCCGAGATGCTCGGGAAGGCGTTCGAGGCACTCATGGCGGCGGACGAGAGGAAGTCGAGTGGAGCCTTCTACACTCCGCAGCCCCTTGTCGAAGAGGTCGTCGAGCAGGCGCTCGTCTCCGCGCTCGGCCAAACCGAGCCCGACCGAATCGCGCAGCTATCGAATCTCCGGGTGCTCGACCCCGCCTGCGGCTCGGGGGCATTTCTCGTCCATACTCTCGACCGGCTCGCTTCCCTTCGCCTCGAAGCCGGCGAAGAAGGCTCAATAGCCCAGATTCGAAGACGCGTGCTGACGGCTTCCATCTTCGGTGTCGACCTGAATCCGATGGCGGTCTGGCTATGCGAGCTCCGGCTCTGGCTCGCCATCGTCATCGAGAGCTCGGAAGGTGATCCGATGCGCGTGATGCCATTGCCGAATCTGGATCGACACATCAGAGTTGGCGATTCCCTGGCGGGCGGAGCGTTCGACGACGCTCACCGGCTCCCGGGAGGCGAGAAAATAAAACGCCTTCGCAATCGCTACATGCGCGCATCGGGCCCACGAAAACGAACCCTCGCGCGGGCCATGGATCACGCGGAGCGCACTGCCGCGATCGAAGTACTTCACCGCGAACGCGATCGCCTCAAAGGCGTCAGAAAGGAGTTGCTGGTCGCCGCGCGCGCAACGGATCTGTTCGGCGGGCGGCATCGGCCTGGCCGAGACTCCCGACGCTGGCTACATACCGTTCGCGCGCAGATCAGAGCCGTGACGCAGCGCGAGCGGGTACTGAGAGATGGTAGCGCTCTTCCCTTTTCCTTCGCCGCGCATTTCGCGGACGTAGCGGTGGCCGGCGGATTTGATCTTCTGGTCGGCAACCCGCCTTGGGTTCGACTCCATGAGATAGCTGAATCGACGCGGGACAGACTACGCCGAGATTTTGTGGTGTATCGCAACTCGGCGTGGAAAACCGGCGCGGCGGCGGCCGGAGCTGGTCGTGGATTCGCGGCGCAGGTCGACATGGCCGCGCTGTTCGTCGAGCGGTCGTTCGAGTTACTCCGACCCGGGGCAACACTTGCTCTGCTACTGCCATCTAAACTTTGGCGCTCGCTCGCCGGCGGGGGAGTGCGCGAACTGCTCCGCGATCGGACGGATCTCGTCGCGCTCGAAGACCTGTCGGAGTCACCTTCACAATTCGACGCCGCCGTGTATCCGTCGCTGCTTATCTCCCGAAGAAAGGGACGTACCGCAAGCGACGAGCAACCGGCATTCACCGGAACCGTTCAACGGCGTGCGCAGGTGGTGAGATGGAAGACGTCTTTTGATTCTCTCCCACTCGATGACACACCAGGAAGCCCCTGGCTCCTTCTGCCTCCCGCGGTACGCAAAGCGTTCGAGCGCCTGCGCGAAGCTGGCATACCCTTCGCCAATTCGCGATTTGGCCGGCCGCGCCTCGGCGCAAAAACCGGTTACAACGCGGCGTACGTCGTTCGAGTCGACAAGGTCGCCGGTGACATGGCGTCGATTTCATCGAACCGGCGACAGGCCCTGATCGAGCGGGAGATGCTTCGCCCGCTCGTCAGGGGCGAAACGCTTGCCGCGTGGCGGACCACCGGCACGCGCGAGTATCTGGTCTGGCCACACGACGCCAGCAATGCGCCATGCAAGCAGTTGCCTCCCTTCGCCCGACGATGGCTGCTCCCACTTCGCGATCAGCTTGCGACGAGAAGTGATCTTCACGGCCGCTTGCCGTGGTGGACGGTCTTTCGCACCGAGAGCGCCCGTTGCAATCAGGCGCGAGTCATCTGGGCCGACTTTGGCACATCACCGCGCGCCATGGCTGTCGAGGCGGGAGACAGGATCGTTCCGCTCAACAGTTGCTACGCCGTCGAATGCGAGAGCTTGAATGATGCTCACGCTCTGGCCGCGCTACTCAACAGTCCGCTCGCAGCGGCGTGGCTCAACGTCATCGCCGAGCCCGCGCGTGGAGGCTACCGGAGATACCTGGGCTGGACGATGTCATTGTTTCCCCTCCCAATTGAATGGGAACGGGCGCGACATGAGCTCGCGCCGCTCTGCAAGCGCGCCATGTCCGGCGACGCCCCAACCGATGCCGAGTTGCTCGCCGCCGCGCTCGCCGCCTATGAGTTGAGCTTGGAAGACGTGCAGCCCCTTCTCTCCTGGACGAATCGCTGCGATTGACAACCGCCGCGCACGCTCGCGCGCGAATAGCGAATCTCATTCTCGGCGACGACCCTGTTGAGATCACGCTTGGCCAAGTCGCTCTTCAGCCACACCAGATATCCGCGGTGTCGCGAATCAGGCTGGCGCTGCACGAATTCGGCGGCGCGCTTCTTTGCGACGAGGTCGGGATGGGAAAGACGTTTGTTGCTGCTGCGATCGCGCGGGAATATTCGGCTCCGCTCGTCGTCGCTCCCGCCGCACTCACACGAATGTGGAAGGGCGCGCTCGCCGCGACTGGTATCCGCGCGGATTTCGTGAGCTTCGAAAAGCTGGGTCGCGGCTCCGGCGATTCTTCTGCGTCGCGACCGATGCGGGATCAGCGATACGACGTGGTGATAATAGATGAGGCGCACCACGCTCGAAACCGCGCGACACAACGCTACGCTCGCCTTATCAAACTCACACGGGACGCAAAAGTCCTGCTGCTCTCTGCAACACCGATCCACAACCGGCGTGACGAGATGTTCGCAGTTCTGTCCCTTTTTCTCGGATCGAGATCGAACACGCTGACACCCGCCGAGCTCAGTCGCTGCGTTCTGCGGCGAAGTCACGCGCAGCTCGAGAACCGGGCACTCATTCCAAAGGTTCTGTTGGTCAACACTTTACAAGTGTCGGACGAACCTCTTGTGGTGCGCAACCTGATGTCCCTCCCCGACCCCGTTCCGGTTCGCGACGGTGGATTGGGCGGAGTCCTGATCGGCCGAGGTCTCATTCACCAGTGGGCATCTAGCGAGGCGGCGTTGCGCACAGCGCTCCGCAGACGCGCTGCGAGAGCGGCGGCCCTCATTGCCTCGCTCGAAGCCGGAACCTACCCGACCGAGAACGAGCTTCGCGCGTGGACGTTTGACGACGGTGCATTGCAGCTCGGATTCGCCGAATTGCTCTCGACGCATGTGCGACGCGCAGACGCACTCCTGGATTCTGTCAGAAACCACGCCGCGGCTCTCGATGCATTCCGCACACGCCGCGCGCAGCAGTCTCTGATCGATATGGAGCGCGCGGAACATGTGTTGGCGATCCGCCGTCTACACCCCGATGGGAAGATTGTGGCGTTCAGTCAGTACGCTCCGACGGTATCCATGCTCTATCGCCAATTGCGGAGCATCGGCGGAGTCGCAATGCTCACGTCGCACGGCGCGTACGTTGCGGGAGGCAAGCTGTCGCGCCACGAGGCGCTCGCGCGATTTGCGCCCCTCTCCTTGAACGCACGGCGGCCAGCTCGCTCCGAGGCGATCGACATACTCCTTACGACCGACCTGCTGAGCGAAGGCGTGAATCTCCAGGACGCACAAATCGTCGTGCATCTCGATCTTCCCTGGACCGCCGCGCGAATGGAACAGCGCGTTGGGAGAGTCGCGCGCTTAGGGTCTCCCCACTCCGTCATTCACACCTATCTGATCCGACCTCCGGCGAGTGCTGAGGCTTTGCTCGCGACCGAAGCGATCGTTGACCGAAAATGGGATCTCGCTCGGCGCACAGTTGGCTCGTCCGCGTCACATCCGCTCGCGGAGACCCCGAATGAGCGAGGCGCCGCTCACGCGAAGACCACAAGTCAGCTTACTGAGAGCCTCCGGTCGATACTCGCGCGGTGGCGTCAAGTCGAATCCACGGATGCTGCGTGGACTTCCCGAGAATTCCGCGACGATGTCGAACGAAATGGCGCACCTCTTCGAGCTGACGGCGCCGCGACATGGGTCGCCGCCGCGGAGAGCCCCGCATCAGGATTTCTCGCTGCGATTACCGTCGACGACCGATCTCACCTTGTCGTCGGTGTCTCCGGCCACGTGTCGACCGAGCTGGAGCTCCAGATCGCCACATGCAACTTGACCATCGGCGCCGATGTCGAGGTCTGCGGTGACGATCTTGCGCGAGCGCATGCCGAGCTCTTGAGCTGGGCGGCGACGCGCTCCGCTTCAGCGATGGCGGGGATTGCGGCGTCGAAAGCTCTCCGCAGAAGGCGCCTCGTAAATCGGATCGACGCAGCGATCGAGTGCGCGCCTCCCCAGTCTCGGAGCAACAGAATCGCAGCTGCGGCCCGCGCCAGGGCCGTGGTTGCCGCACAGCAGAACGCGGCGATCGAAGCCGATCTCGACTCGCTCGTCGATTCAGATCTCATGGACGATGAATGGCTGGAGGCGATCGCGCATCTCCGCGCGGACGATCAGTCGAACACTCGGCGCACCGCGAATCGCGATTTCATAATCCACGCATTGCTTCTGCTGCGCGGCCAGACCTGAGCTGCCGCTCGGGTCAACAAAGAGAGATGAAGTCCGCTATGTGCTTGGATCGGTCAAACGTTTACATTTAAGGTAGAGAATTACTTCGCGCGGGATTACTTCCACCAGCCCGTGCGCGACTGTCGAGAATTGATCTGACAGCAACCAGGCGCTTCTGGCGACGCCCGCCTCAAACCGACATGCGCGCGATCCCGGACCACTCTCGGTGAATCACGGGATTTATCTCCTCATTTCAGGCAGGCACACGATGAGCTACAAAGGAATTTCCACCGACGACAAGCACCGCATCTTCGCCGCGCTCAGGGAAAGAGGCGCCGGCAGCTGCCCACGCTGCAGCGACAGCAAGTGGATCGTCAGCGAGTTCTCCCGCATCGAGGTCCAGGCCACCTCCGAGCGCAACACCAGCGAAGGCACAACGATTCCCGCCGTGATGATCGTCTGCCAGCATTGTGGATTCATCTCACAGCACGCGCTCCAGCCCCTCGGACTCTGGGATCACGCCGTTACCAATGGCGACGCCAGGCCGCGACACGAGGCGTCTGCGAGAGCCTAGCGGAGACTACCCCACCGCGCGCTTCATGAAGCTTCGCATCCCGAGCGTCCAGAAGATCGCAACGATCACGAGCAGCGCGACTACGACGATCGGGAGCGACATGTGCGGCGAGCCCGGCGTCAGAGCCGCGCGCATGCCCTCGGCAACATAGACCAGCGGATTGACCAGCACCGCGTACTTCATGACAGGCACCGCGCTCAATCCCTGCCACGGGTAGTACGCGCACCCGAAAAAGATCATCGGCGCCAGTATCACTCCGAACATCAGCCCGATCTGCTGCGGCTGGATTGCGGTGCCGAGAAAAAGTCCCAGCGATGAAAATGCGGCGGCGCCGAGCACGGTGATCAGCAGCACATCGCCGATGTGGCCGAACGTGAGGTTCGGAATCGGTCCCATGATGAGTCGCGCCACCGGGAGCACGAACAGCGCCGACACTACGCCCTGAAGCACGCCGGAAACGATCTTCTCCGCCGCTACCAGCCAGATCGGAACTGGCGCCAGCAGCCTGTCCTCGATCTCCTTCGTCCACCCGAAGTCCTGAACCATCGGCAGCGCTACGGACTGGATGCTCGAAAAGGTGAGGCTGATCGCCAGCACTCCCGGGAGAAGAGCAGTCGTGTATCCTCGCCCCATGAATCCCATCTTCGGCAACAGATAGCCGAACACGATCACGAACATCAGCGGCTGCATCGTCGTGCGCAGCAGAAAGAACGGCAGCTCGCGACGCGCTACCCGCATATCCCGCCGCAGCAGCGCCATGAAGATCGACGACGGGCTTACCGCCGGCCGCTCGGTCATTGCAATCGCCGTCACGTTACCCGTCCATGGTCAGTCGCGCGCTTCATACCAGTTTCCGTCCCGTTAGCGACACGAACAGCGTCTCGAGGCTCGGCTGGAGGAGATGTATGTCCGTCACAGTGCGTCCGGCCGACTCGGCCGCCTCGATCAGCGCCGGCAGCATCTGTCCGCCCCGACTGCTGTGCGCCCGCAATAGCCCATTGCGCGCCTCCACTCTGCTGATACCAGCGATGGTTTCGGCGATCTCCGCCGTCGGGGTCGCATCACCATCGAGAATGAGCTCGATCAACGTTCCCCCCGGAGCTTTCGATTTCAGCGCCCGCGGACTGTCGAGCGCCAGCAGCTTTCCCCTGTCGATGATCGCGAGTCGGTCGCACAGACGATCCGCTTCGTCCATGTAGTGCGTCGTCATGACGATTGTTCGGCCGCGCTTGTGCAGGTCGCGCAGAATCTCCCACAGGTCGAGCCGCGCCTGCGGATCCAGTCCCACCGTCGGCTCATCGAGAAAGATGATCTCGGGCTCGTGCATCAGCGCGCGCACGATCATCAGTCGTTGCTGCTGGCCACCCGAGAGCTCGCTCATTTTGGAGTTGGCCTTCTCCCACATGCCGAGCCGCTCGAGCAGCTCGTACGCGCGCTTCGTCGCGACGTCGAACGGAATTCCGAAGTACGCGGCGTGGAACTGAAGATTCTCCAGCACGTTGAGGCTCAGATCGGCATTCGGCCGCTGCGGGACGACGCCGATGGTCTGGCGTACTCGCACCGAGTCGTCGACCACATCCGCGCCTCCGACCATCGCCTTTCCCGAAGTCGGACGAACGCGCGTGGTGAGAATTCCGATTGCGGTCGTCTTGCCGGCGCCGTTCGGGCCAAGGAGCCCGAAAAATTCTCCCGCACCGATGTCGAGATCCAGCGACTCCAGCGCTACGACATCGTCCGCGGACGCGACCGGTGCACCAGGCCCGAATCGCGTTCCGGAGGGCGCGCTGCCCGGCCGCCTGGCCTTCCCCGTTCCCTTGTAGACTTTGCGCAGCGCGCGCATCTCGATCGCGTTCTGGCTCAAGCTCCGATCGGATGCCAGGTGGTCTTGAATTCGATGAAGTCACGAATCTCGTAGACGCTCTGCGACTTCTCCCCAGCCCAGTCGAAGTCGTCGTCGCGCTTTCGCGACCGAACGCGCTTTATGCTCTCCGCTGCCCCGAGCTGCAACTGCTTCTTCTCTTCCGCACTCACTACCGCGCTAAGGCCCCGTATGTGGGTGTGTGTCGCGAACGTCGGAACCAGCTCCTTTCTGAAGCCGGTGAGAATATTCACGACGCCGCCCGGCAGGTCGGACACCGCCAGCAGCTCTCCGAGAACTATCGCGGGATACGGAAATTCCTGCGACGCGAGCGCCACGCACGTATTGCCCGCGACGATCACTGGCGCGAGCTGGCTCAATAGTCCCAGCAGCGGCGCCGCATCATCCGCAACGATGCCGACAATCCCCATCGGCTCGGCGACCGTGAAATTGAAGAACGGACCCGCGACCGGGTTGGTGTTTCCCAGCACCTGCTCGTATTTGTCCGCCCAGCCGGCGTAGTAGATGAGTCGATCGACGCTGGCGCTGACCTGTTTCACGGCAGCCGTCTTCGTCGCAGCGCCCGAGATGACCAGCGACTCCGCCATCTCCCCGCTTCGCGACTCCAACATCTCGGCCAGACGATAGACAATCTGCCCGCGGTTGTAGGGAGTGCGGTGTGCCCAGTCCGGGCCCGCTTTCGCGGCGGCCTCCACGGCGTTGCGCAGATCCTTTCGCGTGCACTGGGGGATGTTGCCGAGGAGAACACCATGGGGGCCACTTTTCTTCTGGATCGGAAATACGCGCCCGCTCTCCGAGCGGATGAACTGTCCGCCAACGTAAACCTTGGGCGTCTTGGTTACCGGAATGCGCGGCGCCATCAGACGACCTTCCCGTAATCCATGAGTCCTTGCCGGCCGCCTTCGCGCCCGAAGCCCGATTCCTTGTAGCCGCCGAATGGGGAGGCTGGATCGAATTTGTTGAACGTGTTCGCCCACACGACGCCCGCCTTGAGGAGAGTGCTCATCTTAAGAATGCGCGAGCCCTTGTCGGTCCACACCCCCGCCGAGAGTCCGTACATCGTGTTGTTCGCTTTCTCGACTGCCTCCTCGAGCGTGCGAAAGGTCAGCACGCTGAGCACGGGTCCGAAGATCTCTTCCTTCGCAATACGGTGGCTCTGCGTCACTCCCGTGAATACTGTGGGCTTGAAGTAGTATCCAGTAGTCGGCAGCCTGCACACTTCCGATTGATACATCTCGGCCCCGCCGGTCACCCCGGACTCGACAAGCTCGGAGATCCGGTCGAGCTGCGCGCGCGAATTGATCGCGCCCACGTCGGTGTTCTTGTCCAGCGGATTGCCGACGCGAAGCACATCGATGCGATTCTTGAGCTTCGACACGAACATCTCCGCGATCGACTCCTGCACGAGCAGCCTGCTCCCTGCGCAGCAGACGTGTCCCTGATTGAAGAAGATTCCGTTGACAACTCCCTCCACGGCCTGATCTATCGGAGAATCGTCGAACACGATGTTGGCCGCTTTGCCACCCAGCTCGAGAGTCAGCTTCTTATCGGTGCCGGCGAGCTGGCGCATGATGATCTTGCCGACTTCCGTCGAGCCGGTGAACGCGATCTTGGCGGCGGTCGGATGCGTCACGACAGCGGCACCCGTTTCACCGGCGCCGCACACGAAGTTCACAACGCCTGGTGGCAGCTCCGCTTCGAGCAGCAACTCCGCAAACTTCAGCGCAGTCACCGACGTAGTCTCCGCGGGCTTGAGCACCACCGTGTTTCCCATGGCGAGAGCGGGCGCAATCTTCCAGGCAAGCATGAGCAGCGGGAAATTCCACGGTATCACCTGCCCGACGACACCGAGCGGTACGACAGTGACGCCGGGCATGGCGTACTCGAGCTTGTCGGCCCACCCGGCGTGATAGAAGAAGTGCGCTGCCGCCATCGGCACGTCGAAATCGCGCGACTCCTTGATCGGCTTGCCTCCGTCCATCGTCTCCGCGACGGCGAACTCGCGCGCGCGGTCCTGGATCAGGCGCGCGATACGGTAGAGATATTTGCCACGTTCAGCGCCCGGCAGCTTGCTCCACGGCGTGAAGGCTTTTTGCGCGGCCTGATAGGCGGCGTCCACGTCAGCCTGATTCGCCAGCGCTATCTCGGCGAGCACTCCTTCGGTGGCAGGATTGATGGACTCGAAGTATTTGCCCGATTTCGGAGCCGTGAACCTGCCGCCAATGAACAGGTCGTATCTCGGTTTGAGCTTCGGATCGGCGGTCTCGGGGGCTGGATCGTATTCCCACAGGTCACCGAATATCAGGTGGGGAATCGATCCTCCGGCCGACGCAGGCCGCGCGATGGCTCTCGGAGTTGTCATGTCAGTAGCTCTCGGCGGACTCTGTGAAGTAATAAGGCGCCTGGTACGCGCCGGTCTTTTCCTTTTCGATCTGGCGCAGCAGATCATTGAGCAGAGAGCTGGCACCAAAGCGGTAGCGCGAAGAATTGAGCCACGCATCGCCGAGCGTTTCCTTTACCGCCACCAGATAGTGGAGCGCCTGCTTCGCGGTTCTTATTCCTCCGGCGGGCTTCATTCCTATCGCCACACCGGTTGCGAGATAGAAGTCGCGGATCGCCTCGATCATCACTTGCGTGTTCGCGAGGGTCGCGCTTCCCGAAGCCTTGCCGGTGCTCGTCTTGATGAAATCGCCGGGGCGAATGACCTGCATGGCGAGGAACGACGCCGCCCGAATATTGTCGTAGGTGTCGAGCTCGCTGACCTCGAGAATGACCTTGAGCTGCGCATCACCGCACGCTTCGACCACCGCGCCGATCTCGTCCTGCACCGCGCTGAATTCGCCCGCCAGGAAGAGTCCTCGATTGATCACCATGTCTATCTCGTCCGCGCCCTCGGAGACGGCTGTCTTCACCTCTTCCAGACGAAGCGCAAGCGGACTCTGTCCCGATGGGAACGCCGTCGCTACCGACGCGACCTTGATCGCAGTATCAGCCAGCCACCGCGCCGCGTATTTGACCAGCGAAGGGTAGATGCAAACGGCAGCAACCGGTGGGACCGAATCATCAAAGCTGGGATGGCGGGCTTTGTGGCAAAGCGACGCCACTTTGCCAGGTGTGTCCTTGCCCTCGAGGGTGGTGAGGTCCACCATCGATACGGCTGTCCTCAACCCCCAGAGTTTGGAGCCCTTTTTGATGCTCCGCGTTTGGAACTTGGCCACACGCTCCTCGACTCCGACCTGGTCGACGGTTCCGATCTCGTCGAACAACTTGTTGAAGCTGGTGCGCGCGGGGGCAGTGGAAGCAGACATGTTCCTTCTAATATCGCGTCGTGAAACCCCCATTACAACGCTCCGAAGGTGGGCGAGGCTCCGCTGCCCTATTCCGACGCAGGCCCGGCTGCGTTTAGTTTGCCTGCATGGCTGAGACCCGCCCCTTCGCTGTCCTTTTCGACCTCGACGGCACACTTATCGACTCGATTGCGCTCCTGCTTGCCTCCATGAAACACACCTTTCAGGACCGATCCAGAAAGCCGACCGACGATGAGTGGATCGAAGGTCTGGGGACGCCGCTTCCCAAGCAGCTGACTCCGTACATCGAATCAGACGAGGATCGCGAGCGGCTCGTCAACCGCTATCGCACTTTCCAGCTCGAGAATCACGATCGCCTGATGTCGCAGTACTCCGGCGTCATCGACACACTCGCGCTGCTATACCAGCGTGGGCACCCGCTTGGCGTTGTGACCAGCAAGGGCAACATGATGATGGAGCGCGGTCTCAAGTTCATCGGGGCGGACGACTACATCGAAGTGGCGATCGGATACGATTCGGTGCACATCCATAAGCCCGACCCGTACCCGGTGCGGGCAGCGCTCGAGAAGCTGGAATACCAGCCCGCGGAAGCGGTTTTCGTCGGCGACTCGCCGCACGACATCAAGTCCGGGAATGCCGCCGGCGTCATCACGATTGCGGCGCTGTGGGGCCCTTTTCGCCGCGATCAGCTGGAACCCTACCAGCCCACCCACTTCCTCGACGACATCAAGGACCTTCCTCCGCTCCTCGACCGAATCGCCGCGCCCAAAGCGGGGTAATATATTTCGCACGTTCGACCCTCTTAGGAGCAGTCAAAATGGGTGTGTCATATCAAACGGGAACCCTGGTCCGCACGGGTGAAGAGAGAGCTACGCTCGTTCGCCGAACGTATTCGCTCGTTCTCGTCAGCGTTTTGGTGACGATGGTTGGCGCGTCTTTTGGATTGTCGCAGCCGCGGTTGCTGGCGGCGGTCGCCCAGCATCCGTTCATCGCTTTCTTCTGCTCGCTCGCGCCGCTTCTGATGGCGACGCGGAAAAAGACGGACTTCCCGATCAACATCGCGCTCGTCTTTCTTTTCAACGTCGTCATGGGCGTCATCATTTCGCCCGCGCTTGATTTCTACGGACGAACGCAGCCGGGCCTCATCCCCCAGGCAGCGATCCTGACTATCGGCGCTTTTGGAATTCTCACCATGTATGCTTTCGTCAGCCGCCGCGACTTCAGCGCCTGGGGCAGCTTCCTCATGGTTGGCCTGTGGGTGCTGATAGGCACCATGTTTCTGAGCTTCTTTTTCCAGAACGACATGGCGAGAGTCTGGCTGGCGTCGGTGACTGTTCTTCTGTTCAGCGGACTACTCGTATTCGACACCTGGCGGCTACGCAACATCTACGGACCCGAGGACTACGTGGGCGCCGCGGTGCAGATCTACCTCGACCTGCTCAACATCTTCATGGCAGTGCTCCGCTTGACCGGCAACAGGCGCAGCTAGGAGCGGCCTCTACTCCTGAAAACGCTCGATCTGCTTGGCCATGTCGAGGTCCTTCTGCGTGATTCCACCCGCAGAGTGTGTGCTCAGCGTGCAGGTGACCTTGGTGTATCGGATGTCGATGTCAGGGTGATGATCGGCCGCGTCGGCCGCCTTTGCCACGGCCGTCACGAAATTGATTCCGGTCAGAAAATTCCGGAATTGAAACGTCTTGGTGATCACATCGCCGCGCCGGCTCCAGCCCTGGAGATTCCCGAGCTCGCGCTGAATCGCGATGTCCGATAGACGGTCAGCCATCAGTTACTTGCTCCGAGCACAATATTGCGGAAGAAAATAGCAAGTTTGAGACTCTCGCGCCCAGGCTAGTTCATGGCTCGGACTTCCTCCCTCTCGAAAACGCAGCTATCGCTAATCTTCGGCGGGCTATCAGCGATGCAGCGTTTCGGATTTCTCGGGATCCGGGATACGACCACTTTTTCATGAGGCCGGACGGATCTGGACTCAGACTTGGGCTGACTTACTGAACTACGACGACGACGCACCCGATCGGAAATCTCTGAATTCTCGCATCGTGTGCTTTGTAAATGAGCTTTCGGCTGAGCTGTCCTCAGAGGCTAGTTCGGGTTATATTCGGTGCCATGAAGAAGCAGGGTACCCGATCGCCCCCGAAGCCCAAGCCCGCCCCCGGCCTGTTCGGCGCCGAGTACGACCGCTCCTCCCGCCAGCTCCCGGTAATCGGCGAGCAGAAGGACATCCGCTACTATTCTTCCCCCGCGAAGAGCATCCTGAACGGCCCCGAGACTACGGGCATGGGATTCTGGTCGATCAATCCCTACATAGGCTGCGCTTTCGGCTGCGCCTACTGCTACGCCCGTTACACTCACCGCTACGTGATGGAGCGCGCCGCCACCGACGAGAGAATGACCGACGTGCTCGGCGAAGCCTACAACCGCCTGCCGCCGTGGCTGGCGTTCGAGCGCAACATCTTCGTCAAGGGAAACGCGCCCGAGGTTCTGAGCAAAACCCTGAGATTCGGTAGCGATCGCCACCTGAAGCTGCTCGAGGGCGAGACGATCGTCATCGGCACTGCCACGGATCCGTATCAGCCAGCGGAGCGAAAATTTCGTATCACTCGGGGAATTCTCGAGGTCCTTGCCGAGCATCCGGGATTGAGCGTGACGATCATAACCAAGAGTCCGCTCATCACGCGCGACATCGACGTCCTGTCGCGCATCAATCGGATCTCCGACCTCTCGATCCACATTTCGCTCATCACACTCGATCGGGAGCTTGCGCGCAGAATCGAGCCCAGATCGCCGACACCGGAGTCGCGCATCCGCGCACTCGCGCGTCTTCGCGAAGCGGGTATTGATGCGGGGATCAATTGCATGCCCGTGCTGCCGGGAATCACGGACAACCCGTCTGATCTCGAGGCGCTGGTGAAGCGCGTATCGGAGGCCGGCGCAACGTACGTCGGGGCGTGCGCGGTGCGCCTGCAGTCCGCCGCGCGCAAACGCTATCTGCCTTTCATCGAGCAGGAGTTTCCTCACCTCGCAGAACGTTACCGGAACACCTATGGGTCGAGCGCCTACGCAGGGGAAAAGTACAGGGAAGGATTGGCGCGCTTCTTCGAGAAGCTGTGCGCGAAGTACGGCGTGCGCGGATGGTCGCGTCGCGGTGAGGAAGAAAAAGGGGACGAGGCGCTTGGTGCGCTCGTCCCCGGTATCCAGCTGTCCCTCGAAGTTTAGCCCACGCGGGGGCGAGCCACTCGCAGTTAACCCTTCGGCACTGCCTTCTTTTTGGCGTGGTGGACCATTTTCTTCGATTCCTTCATCTCGGTCTTCATGCTCTCGCCTTCAGCCTTCGCCTCGGTAGTCTTTCCACTGCCGGAGCTCATGCTGTTGTCCCCGCTCATTCCCATCTTGCCCATCGGCGGGGTATCGCTCGGCCCGAATCCGATGTTCATCGCGGCCAGAAGCGCCGCTGCATTGTTGGCGGTATTGAACTTTTTCGAACAGGTTGCGATCGCGCGACGCGTCTGCGGACCGTAGTGACCGTCGACGTTGGTCACACCGCACCCTTGATCTCTGAGCTCCTGCTGCAGCGCCAGGAACTGGATCTTGGATAGCCCGGCCTGAGCAGAAGCCAGGGCTGGCACGGTCATTAAGGCGATTACAGCGATGGTCTTCTTCATACTTCAATGCCTCCGATCAGGTAGGGTCTCTACTATGGTTACAGAGTCGTACTTCGATTGCAAAGTCTAAGCCCGGCACCGAATTCGGCAAGGTGCAAAAGGGCTAAAAAAAACCCGACTCGCAAGGAGTCGGGTGTTTTTTTCTGCACGAAGAGTGATCTACCTAAGCATCTGGATCAGAAGGGCTCCGACTGCGAGGAGAGCGACGCCGATGGCGGCCGCGGCAAGCGGTGTAACGGTCATCTGCTGCTTCCACCAGGTGGACGCGGTGCCAGGCGCCTCCGGCAGTGACGCCATGATTCGCTGCTGGACGCCAACGGGAGTCACACGGCGTCTGAGCATCTCGCTCTCCGCGTTGATGCGGGTCCAGAGCTCGATTTTGGACTGGCCCTCGACCTCGCTGGCGCGCATGGCGTCGGCTTCGCCGTCCAGCCAATCGTGCAGCAATCCGTGACTGGAGCCACCGCCGTTGAGCGGAACCTCGCGGTCATAGACATGCTCGGCAGTTCTGTCTTTCCGTTGAACGGGCTCGCGGCCCGAGACCTTGTCGTTTCTGTCGAAACCAGCGTCATCGCGCATCATGCGTACTTCTCCTCCAGCAATTGTTGGAGCGCCTCTCGCGCCCGATGCACTCGCATCTTTAGCGCGCCAACCGTCGTTTCAAGTAACAGCGCCATCTCTTCGTACGATCGCCCTTCCACGTGCTTCATCACGAACGCTTCACGCAGCGAGGGAGCGAGTCTGGCCAGAGCAAACTGCAGGTCCGTACGCAGCTCGTTGCGATCCATCTCTTCTTCCGGCGTCGAGTACGTTGAGGGCTGATCGTCCTCGTCGTAGCTCACATGCGTTCGCCGAATGTTCTTCAGCCAATCTTTACACGAATTAGCGACGATTCGAAACACCCAAGCGTCAAATCGGCCGCGAACTTCACCCAGGTGCTGATATGCTTTAATAAAGGACGCTTGAAGGATGTCTTCCGCCACATCAGGACTTCCGGTCATCCCAAGTGCATGTCGGTACAACGGATCGCTGTATCGGGCTATCAGAACCCCGAACGAATCCTTGTGACCGCCCAGAACCTTGGCGATGATCTCCTGATCGGCGTCGATTAGCGGCGCCTGATTGTCCGGCGTCGCACTCCCAGCGCCCAACGTTTCACTTCCCTGATTTGGCAGCGGTATGGCTGGCATCTTCACTTGCCTAGTGTAATCCCTTTGCCGGCGCCTGTATAGACCCAGGTGGCTCGGGGATAACACGTTATGACCGTTACGATAGCCAAGACGAATGAAGGATCGTGGAAGCAACCAAGCTATCTCAGGCGGATCAGGTAGAGGTGCTCCAGGGCCAGATCTTTATGGTAGTGCCGTCCCTCCCGCTCGCTGTCGGCCCTATAGCGCCGATAGCTATGGGTGAAGTGGGAGACCCGCCCGTCCATCGCAGTATCGGCCAAAAGGGAGTGAAGGGATTCCGGGGTCAAATGGCCCTCGGAATTGAAGCTGACCAGGGCGTGTTTCGCCCCCGTGGCGCTCAGAAGACCCGCAAAAAGCTTGTGAACTCTGCGCCCGTGCGACCACTGGCTCCGGCCTTCGTCGCCAGCAAGCAGCCCGACCTTCCCGCGAACCGCCGGAGAGGAGCTAGTCCAGCCACGGGCCAGTATCTCGGGGATATGGTAATAGGCCACGTACTGGCGCGAGTTGTAGGGCGGGTCGACGTACAGGAGATCGATGTCGCCGATCTCCTGCGCGGCTTCCGTCGCGTCCATCCAGCGGGCCGTCGCCGGCTGGCCGCCTTTCACCGGCTTCTCGACCGCGATTTCGAACGCCCTTTTCGCGTTCGGCTGCCATTGCTTCATATAGGAGGCATACACACCGGCTGTGTTGGCTACTCTGTCAGCACCCTCAATTATCGCGGCCAGCAATAAGTAGTAGCTGTCTTCGTCGACTGCCCCACCTTCGCGCCAGCCTTCCAGGTGCTCCCGGGCCGCGTCGATTCGACCTGCGTTCTCAGGAGTGAAGTACATCCGGGCCTGGCCTTTCACATCAACCATCGACGGTGAGAATTGACGGCTGATGAAACCCTCGCTCGGAGGGAGAGCCGCAAGTTCTTTCGCTCGCTCTTCGATACCCGGGGGGGTGCTGTCGGTGACTACGTATGCCCGCTGAAAGACGTACGACGACATTAGAAGATCGCTCGAGTGAACGCGCCAACCCTCCGCCTTGAGCGCCCGACTGACGCTCGCCGTACCGGCAAAGGCATCGTGCGCCGAACCGACCTCGATCCCGCTCCTTCTCAGAGTTCGAAGAATGAATGGAAGCAGGCGCGTCTTGTTGCCGATGTACCTCACGTTTCAGCGGCGGCGAGTTGCGTTCGCCATCTCCTGATACCCCTGCGCGTTCGGATCAAAATAGACGACACCGTCGGATTGAACGCCCATGCTGAGACTCGTTCCAATCGCAACATAGTGTGTGAATGCTTCCTGGCCGGCTGGACCAGTCGTCCGGTCATTGCCGCACGCCAACAGGCCAGCGACAGACGCGCCAGCTGCAACGGACCATCTAAGCTTCACAGTCAATCCTCCGGCGTGCACGAGCATTCTGCGGGCGAACGCGCTCGACTGATAACATCCCTTATGACTGAAAGGCGCGCCACCCCAAAGCTCTCACCGAGTCTCCATGCTCATTGAGGCGAGGCGGTGGCAGTCTTATGCCGCCCGGAACGCTCGGGGGAACGCCAGTGAGCGGCGACGCATCGGTGCCATCAAGAGCTTCCGCAACGGTCTTCACTACTCCGCACGGTACGCCAACTGACGCGAGGCGCTCCACCCAGTGTCCGGCCTCCATTTCTCGCGTTCGGGCCGAGAGTTCAGAGACCAGCGCTTCCCGATTTTTCACCCGGCCCGCGTTGGTGCGGAAAGTTGGATCCCCGGCGAGATCGGGCAGACCGAGAACCGTCGCACACGCGCGCCATTGATCATCGCTTCCGATCGCGATGACGAAAGATCGATCCGCCGCCTCGAAGAGTTGATAGGGGACGAGGTTGGGGTGCGCGTTGCCCCAGCGCTCTGCCTCTTGCCCGGATACGAGAACGTTCTGTGCGACGTTCACCAGCGAAGCCCGCGCACTGTCGGCGAGCGAAATCTGAATTCGCCTCCTCTCGCGGGATAGCGGTCCGCTGGCTCGTTCGACCACGGCAGCGAGGATGGCGATCGCAGCGTCCTTTCCCGCCACGACATCGGCGAGTGCAACCCCGACCTTCATCGGTTGGCCGGAGCTCTCGCCCGTTATCGCCATCCAGCCACACTCGGCCTGCACGACAAAATCGTAGCCCGGACGAGTCGAGTCCGGTCCAAAGCCGGAGATGCTGCACCAGATGAGGGACGGATTTTCAGCGAGGAGCCGCTCAGGATCCAAGCCAAGGCGGATCAGAGAACCGTCCACGAAATTGTCCAGAACCACATCGGCTTGAGCGACGAGGCTATGGATCACCGCCCGATCGCGTGCGTCAGACAGATCGGCAGCGATACTCTTCTTGTTGCGATTGACGGAAAGAAAGTAGGCGCTCTCCCCGTCGGCGTTGAACGGCGGGCCCCAGCCCCGCGTCTCGTCGCCGGAACCCGGACGCTCCACTTTTATGACATCCGCGCCGATGTCGCCGAGAATCATCGAACAAAGAGGTCCGGCGAGTACCCGGCTTAAATCAAGCACTTTTAGCTTCATTGTGGGTATTATGGCGTTGTACTGTTGAGATAATGTTGTAGTAGTGTGGGGTAGAATTCCAAAAAACGTTAACCCAAGCGCCCTTTAAGCAGTGGGTCACCCCACCTTGTTTTAGTCACGAAAAATCATATACTTAGCCCCGTTCACCCCCCTCTGCGGGGCGACCCCCTGCTTTCCCTCGATTCTCACCCGTCGGCACACCACCCCTTTTGGCTGACCGGAGCCCTATTGATGCCCGATTCAATCAAGCCAGCAGTTGCTACTCCCACGGCACCTGTCCCTGCCCTCGGATCACCGCCCGTACCGCCACTCGTTCCTCCAAGGCGGAGCCCGGGTCACCGCGGCGCCGATGTCAAAGATACAGTCGCCGAGATGGCGGCAAAGGCGCACGAGATCAGCCTGGAAGCAGGCAGTAAGATGGCGGCAGCAATGAAGGATGTAGTCGGAGCCGCGGCTGGACTGACCAGCCTCGTTCTCGAGAGCGCCCGCGACCTCCTTCAGTACATGGTTCGTCGTGGACAGATGACACAGGATGAAGCCGACAAGCTGATGCGGGAAGTCGAAGCATCGCACGCAAAGAGAAAGCCCGTAACTCCTCCGGCTTCCCTCGCCAAGTCCGCGGCCAAAGTGGAAGCGACTCACGTGGTCCACGCGCACGCCGCCCATCCTGCCCCAACGAGGCATCAAACGCCGGCTCCGATCAAGCATGCCGCGAAGCCAGCGACCAAACACGTCGCCTCAAAAAAGCCAGCGGCGAAAAAAACCACGATGAAGCCCGCTGCCAAGAAGCACGTGGTGAAGGCTGTGGTGAAAGCGAAGCCAAAAGCTTCCGGCAAGAGCGCGAAAAGAAGGTAGCTCGTGGCCATTCCGCGTGGCGATGCCATCGCGCTCGCCCGCGCCTTGATAAAAACAGATTCGAGAAATCCCACCCTCGCTCCGGATTCGCCGGGCGAGGGTGATTGCGCTCGTACCCTCGCCTCTGTGCTCGACGACTGGGGCTTTGCGGTTCGGCTGGTTGAAGTCGCACCCGGGCGTCCCAACGTCGTGGCTCGAATCGGACCCTCCGGTGCTCCCGCGCTGATGCTCAACGGCCACCTGGACGTGGTCGGAGTCGAAGGAATGGTGCATGAGCCGTTTTCCGGCGCAGTCCGGAACAACCGCATCTACGGACGCGGATCGGCGGACATGAAGGGAGGCATTGCCGCCATGTGCGCGGCTGCCGCCACCGCCGCAAATCCCGAATCGGATCGGCAGGTGCTCATCACCGCCGTCGTTGACGAGGAATACGAGAGCCTCGGCATGCGAGCGCTATTAGCGGCCGGGATTCACGCCGAAATGGCAATCATCACCGAGCCCACGCGGCTCGCGATCTGCCCGGCACACCGCGGCTTCGCATGGTTCGACGTCGCGGTGAAAGGAAAAGCCGCTCACGGCAGCCGCTACGATGTCGGCATCGATGCCATCATGCACGCCGCCTTGTTGCTCGGTGAGCTCGATCTGCTGGAGCAGACGCGCGAGGCAGGGCCCGTGCATCCCTTGCTCGGCCGCGGCTCGCTCCATGCCTCGACGATCGAGGGTGGGGTGGGAATGTCGACCTATCCGGAGCGCTGCAATCTGACTATCGAAAGGCGCACGATTCCCGGTGAGTCGATGGAGAAGGCACTCCTGGAGATCACGGATGCATGCGCGCGGGTAAAAGCGCGTCGCCTCGGATTCGAGGCCGGCGTTACATTGAAAACGGCGCAACTTCCCAGCGACGTTTCAATCGATGCTCCGATCGTGAAAGCGCTGGCCGCCGCGATCAGACACGAAGGCGTTCCGGTAAGGATCGAAGGGCTTTCCGCATGGACCGACGCCGCTCTCCTCAACGAGGCGGGCATTCCAACGGTTTGCTTTGGACCCGGCGATATCGCCCTTGCGCATGCCGCAGAGGAGTTCGTACCGATAGAGGAGATCGAGCGCGCAAAGTCGGTGCTCGCTCGCGTCATTCACCAATGGTGTGCTGAAGCGTAATGGAGCTCCGAGTGGCGCAGTTCACGCACAAGCAGTACGACATTCTCGAGCGCGCAATCACCAATGGTAAGCGGATATCCGCCTTCCGCCGCGGAACCGAATACATCGTGGTGCCAACGAGGCTGCGCATGATCAGCGGCCGGGAAGCGGTTGAGGCGACTCATCCCACGACCGGAGATCAGATCACGTTGTATCTCGACGAGATGGACAGCTTCGAAGTCGTGAAATGACAAAAGCAAAGACGGGAGACCTCGTCGCCATCTACGCCGACGAATCGTGCATCGGCAATGGCCGCGATGGCGACAACCCCGGGGGTGCGGGTGGGCTCATCGAGTGGCTCAATCCGAAGTCGAATGAAGTCTCCTGCTGTGACTACTGGATCTCCGAGCCTTCTACGACTAACAATCGGATGGCGCTGCGATCCGTCATCGAGGCATTCCGCGCCCTCTCTCGAAACGGGAATTCCTATCGCGTGCTGTTTACTAGCGATTCCAAATACATCGTCGAGGGCATGAGCTCATGGGTGGAAGGCTGGATGGCACGGGGCTGGCGACGCAAAGGCGGCCCGATCGAAAATCTGGAGTTATGGAAGGAAGCGGTTACGGCGGCGTCGTCGCATGAATGCCAGTGGAGATGGGTGCGGGGCCACAATGGCCAGCCGCAAAACGAATATGCGAACTTTCTGGCGACGCGCGCGGCGGCGGAACAATCGAACTCAGGCGGGTTACGCCAGTCGGAGTTCGCCAGCTGGATGGCAACACACCAGGAAGGCCCGCTCCGCCTGAAGGAAACCGCCCCCTTCCCCGATCTTCATTCATTCCAGCCGAGCAGGCGAGCATGGACGATCTAGAACGGCTCTTTCAAAGACTGGTGCACAATATTAGAAACGGCCACGCCGAATACCTGAGCGTGCCGTTTACGGTTCAGGAGCTTTACGATACGCTGGTTCCCTACCGTCACTATCGGCGCGACCTCGGCATCGAAACGAATCAGGATTACGAGGCGGCGGTCACCCGACTGCTCTCTGGCGAGAACGGATATGTTCGCGCCGATCAATCGATGCAGGAGCGCCTGAAAAAAGAAATGGCATCCGCTTCCCCGGATCTGGGGATCTTCCGCGACTATGCCGAGACACGAATCTCCCTCGTTCCAGCCGCGGTGCAAAAACTCGGCGTTTCGATCCCGGCTCAGAACTCCGGCGGATATTCCGTTGGGTCCCGAACCGCCGCGGAAGGCGGTAACGGCGACGGTGCTACGACGAGCTTCACGGCTCCCGGACTCTCGACGATGGAAGCTGCCGAGGGTTGCCGATTCTGCGGAGGTACGCTGCCGGAGGGAAGATCGGTGACTTACTGCCCGCACTGCGGACAGAATCTCGCCGCGAAACACTGCGAAGGGTGCGGCCAGGAGCTGGATCCGGTGTGGAAGTTCTGTGTCAACTGCGGGAAGAAGGCATAGGCGTCTCCACCCAATGGCCAAGCCCTCATCCTCCGGCGTCGTTTTCCTTTCGGCGGTCAGAACCCCTTTCGGCACATTTGGTGGGAAGCTGAAGGACATCTCGCCCGTCGAGCTGGCAACACACGTCTCCAAAATCGCGATCGAGCGAGCGGGCATCTCGGCCGCCGACATCGATCAGACTATTTTCGGCAACGTTCTCTACACGACGAGCGATTCCATTTATTTCGCGCGTCACGTCTCGCTTAAGAGCGGCTGTCGCAAGGAGACGTCAGCCCTCACGCTCAACCGCCTCTGCGGCTCCGGTTTTCAGGCCGCTGTCAGCGGAGCTCAGGAGATCATGCTCGGTGATGCGCGAATCTGTCTGGTCGGCGGCGCCGAGTCGATGTCTCTCGCGCCGCACGTCACCCGCGGCCTGCGTTGGGGCGTACCACTCGGCAGAGCGCCGTTAATGGACGATGTACTGTGGGAAGGTCTCACGGACTCTTTCGTCGGACTGGGCATGGCGGAGACCGCGGAGAATCTTGCCGATCGGTACAAGCTCGATCGCGGGTGCGTCGACGAGTTCGCGCTGAGATCTCAGCAGCTCTCCAAAGCCGCGTGGGACAGTGGAGTGTTCAAGGATGAAGTCGTCGCCGTCCCCATACCAAATCCCAAGACCGGCAAGGTCGAGGATTTCGCAAGGGACGAGCACATGCGTCCAGAGACGACGGCCGAGAAGCTCGCCGCGCTCAAGCCCGTATTTCGGAAGGGCGGCGTGGTTACCGCCGGGAACGCCTCTGGGATCGGCGATGGCGCGGGTGCGATGGTGATCGCGAGCGAGAAATTCGCGGAGGAGCGCGGACTGAAGCCGCTGGGACGTCTTCTGGCCTGGGGACTTGCCGGCGTTGATCCAGCTGTGATGGGCATAGGGCCTGTTCCGGCATCCAAAGCCGCGCTCGCCAAAGCGGGGCTGTCGATGGACGACATGGATCTGATCGAGGTGAATGAAGCCTTCGCAGCCCAGACGTGTGCGGTGGAGCGCGAGCTGTCACTCCCGCGCGAGCGATTGAACGTGCACGGCGGAGCGATCGCACTCAGCCATCCACTTGCCGCGTCCGGAGCGAGAATCACGGCCCATCTACTGCATGCGTTGCGGGCGCAGGGAAAGCGTTACGGGCTTGGAACCGCTTGCATCGGCGGCGGCCAGGGAATAGCCGTCGTGATTGAATCCATCCATTAGAACCGCGCTCGTCGGAGCGAATGAGGACGATATGAAACAGCTCACCCGAATTTTCGCCGTCGCGTGTGTCGCGACAGTGCTGGCATCCTGTGCCTCCGTGGGAGGAGGCGGCGGCGGAACAGCGACGAATGGCGGCCGCGGTCCCAACGATCAAAGTCCGGGTGCGCCAAACCAGATATGGCCGGTCAAGACGCGCGAGCACGTGGATCTTTGGCTGCACGGTTTCGCGATGCTCCAGGAAGACACGACCTTTGTCCCGTTTTTCAGGCGCGGATACAGCACCGAAATGATCGTCTTGAAGAACAAGGCGAACGTGGTGACTCAGCTCGACGCGAATCGGGACCGTCTCCGTGCGAGGCTCGTTGCCAATCCCCAACTGGTCAACGCCCAGTTCGTGCCGCTGTCGTTCTCTTCGTGGGCCGAGATGTCGCAGGCGGTCGATCTCTTCACGCGTGCAGACGGGAATCCGCGCGCCGCGTCCTCCCAGGAACAGGCGGGTGCAATTGCGTTTCTTGCCGCCTACTTCCCGACATCCGCGGATCGGGACTGGCTTCGACTCTTCGTTCAGTCCCTCGGCGACGAGAGCAACAAGTTCTACCATTCCTACTGGGTCCAGCAACAGCGCGAGAAGAGCAACGTGGTCGAGCTGGTGGACACCCTCTGGCAGCGCACGTATCGGCCAAGAATGCAGAGATTTCTCAACAACACTCAGCAGGCGGCTGGCACTGTCCTCCTCTCGCTTCCACTGGACGGCGAGGGACGGTCGCTGACGAACGGGAAGCAGGAGAACATTTTCACGGTCGCCTTTCCAGCTCGCCCAAACGATGCGGCGGAGGCGATATACGTCATCGCTCATGAGGCGGTTTCGGGGATAGCCGCAACGGCGGTGGCCGATAACATCACTCCCGAACAGCGACGCTCGGGCATCGGGGAGCGGTACCAAAGCTCGGCGGCGGTGCGTGGCGGGGCGCTTTTGCTTCAACGAACTTCGCCGGAGCTAGCCGACGCGTACATGCGGTACTATCTGAAATCGGTCAATCGCGCCCCAGGCGCGAACGTGCAGTCGACGTTCCTCGCGACGTTTGCGCTGCCCGATACGATCCGGGATGCGCTCACTCGCCAGCTCGACGTCGTACTCGGGGGGATTTAAGCAGATATAATTCGGCATGGCCGATGAAAAGTCTTCGCTCCCTGTCAAGCAGACGCTGCTCGACAGACAGGCGCTCGAACGCGTTCTCGCTCGGGCGGCGGAGCTGCAGGGAACGGGCTCAATGCCCGACTCAACCGATCTCCTAAGCGAAACTCAGCTCCGCGACATTGGAAAGGATGTCGGACTCAGCCCCGCGACGATCAGCCAGGCGCTCGCGGAGGAGAGAACGCGGATCAACGTCCCCGAGGAGCGCGGACTCGTCGCCCAGATTGCCGGTGCCGGATTCGCTACGGCGACGAGAACGATCGCCGGCACTCCGCGCGAGGTGCTGGCCTCCATCGATACGTGGATGTCGCGCGAGGAATGTCTTCAGGTGCAGCGCCGGTTTGCGGACCGCATTACGTGGGAACCCCAGCGCGGATTGTTCGGCAAGCTGAAACGGACGGTCAACATCAGCGGGCGCGCCTACTACCTGGTGGACGCGAGAGAAATCTCGGCGACCGTCCTGCCCGTCGATGCGAATCGCGTCGTGGTGCGGCTCGACGCTGACATTCATCCAAGCCGAGCGCGGCGCGTTGGATTGGGCGGCTTGGTCGTCGGGGCGGGAGGCGTATTCGCGGGGCTCGTCGGCCTCACGCTCGTCATCGCGCACCTTCCGCTTTTTGTCGCTGCGGGGGCGGCGCTGGTTCCTCTTGCTGGCGGGACAGCCGGTGCCTACAAAGTCGCCCGCAGTCACCGGACGGTTTTGTCCAGCGTTCAACTCGCGCTGGAACAGGTCCTCGACAGACTCGAGCACGGAGAGCTTGGGCGCCCGAGCCTGATGGATACGCTCGCCTCCATCCCGCGCTTCCCGCGCCAGTGACGCCAACTCTTCAATCTCGCCGGAGGGCGCACCGCTAGATGAAAGAGATCAGGAAGGTTGCCGTGCTCGGTGGCGGACTGATGGGTAGCGGGATCGCGCAGGTCGCTGCCGCCGCGGGATTTTCCACCACCGTGCGCGAGGTGTCCGAAGCGCTTGGCGGAAAATCGCGTCAGGCAATCGAGAAATCTCTGGCCAAGGGAATCGAGCGTAGGAAGATTACGGAGGCCGACCGCGACACGACGCTTGGGAATCTGAAATTCGTGACCGACCTTAAGTTGCTCGCCGATGCCGACCTTTTCATCGAGGCCGTCGTAGAGGATCTCCAGGTAAAGAACACGCTCTGGGGCCAGCTCGACAAACTGGCTGGGTCCGACGCGATCTTCGCGTCCAACACCTCCAGTCTCACCATCATTGCGATGGCCGCAGCGAGCGGACGCCCGGATCGGATGCTGGGCCTCCACTTCTTCAACCCGGTGCCTTTGATGAAGCTCGTCGAGGTCGTTCGGACCATAACGACCAGCGAACAGACCGAACAGCGTGCGCTCGAGTTCGTGCGAGCACTTGGCAAGGAGCCGATCCGGGCAAAGGACAGCTCGGGATTCGTCGTGAACCTCCTGCTGATCCCATATATGCTCGACGCGGTCAACGCCCTCGAATCGAACGTTGCCTCAGTCGAAGACATCGACAAGGGAATGCAGCTTGGCGCGGGCCACCCAATGGGCCCGTTCACGCTCCTCGACTTCGTGGGTCTCGATACCGCGTACAAGATCGCCGAGATAATGTTCGAGGAGTATCGCGACAAGCGGTACGCGCCGCCGCCGCTCCTCAAGCGCATGGTTCTCGCGGGGATGCTGGGCAAGAAATCCGGGAAGGGTTTCTACGACTATTCCGTGAATCCTCCGCGAGTGAGCAGCCTCGGCCTGTGATGCTTTCATCGCGAGAAGGCCGCATCGCAAGATGACGCCTCCTGGGTTTCGCGGGACATTCCGGGAGGACGAGCTCGCGCGGGCGGTCTATTCCGAGGCCGCCGGAATCGGACGCGCAATTCCGACGGCCATCGCGGTGCCGCTTGATGCTGAAGACGTCATCATGCTCGTGAAATGGGCCGCGGCGACAGGGACGAGTCTCATCCCGCGCGGATCCGGCAGCAGCATGTCGGGCGGCGCCATCGGCAAGGGAGTCATAGTCGACCTCTCGCGGATGAACCATATCGCCACGATCGACGAGCGGGCGCGGACTGTCTGGGTTGACCCCGGTGTGCTCTGGTCAACACTCGACGTCGAGGCGAGGGCCCGCCGTCTCCGATTCCCCGTCGATCCGTCGAGCGGCGCTTTCTGTACCCTTGGCGGGATGGTTTCGACCAATGCGTCGGGTCCTCATTCTCTCCGATACGGACCTACACGCGCGTGGGTTACGGCGCTCGACTGCGTTTTCAGCGACGGCGAGCGCGAGGAAATCACACGAGGGCAAACGCCGCCCAGACGTATCGAAGCAATCGGCCGCTTCCTCCGCGATGCGCATGGGGAGATAGTGGCGCTCGACAAGCGCCGGCCGATTCGCCACGAGGGCGTGCGCAAGGAATCCTCCGGCTACGCCATTCACGACTATGCGACGCGAGCGGATCTGGTGGATCTTCTCGTGGGTAGCGAAGGAACGCTGGCGATCATCGTCCGCATTCAGCTTTCGCTCTCACCGCTTCCGGCGGCGACGAGCAGCGTCCTCGGCTCCTTTACCACACTCGAGGAAGCAACGGCCGCCGCCACCAAAGCAGTGGAGACGGGCGCAAGCGCGTGTGAGTTGCTCGATCGGACTTTCCTTACCTACGCCGCTGGCGCGCCGAGCGCCGACGAAGCGCTGCGATCCCGGATGGAGGGCGCGGCCGCAATTCTTCTCGCGGAGGTCGAAGGCGAGAATGGCGGTGCCGCCGCGGCCAAGGCAAAGGAACTGGCTGGAGCCTTCAAGACAGCCGGAGCCCGCGATGTCGACATCGCTCTCACTCTGCAGAGCGAACACGATCTCTGGGAGCTGCGCCACGCGGCGAGCCCTATCCTCGCGGCGATGGAGGGCTCCACATCGATGCAGTTTATCGAGGACGGAGCGGTCGCTCTGGCGAAGTTGCCGGACTACGTGGAGGGCGTGAGACAGTCGCTCAGCCAACGGGAAGTGAACGGAGTCATCTTCGGGCACGCGGGTGACGCGCACATTCACGTCAATCCGCTCATAGACGTCCGTCAGCCGGACTGGCGCGACAAGGTCACGGGACTCCTCGAGGATGCGGTCGCTCTGACGGCACGCCTGGGCGGGACGCTAACAGGTGAGCACGGAGACGGCCGGCTGCGAACGCCTCTCCTGAATCGAGTCTGGCACAAGGACGCACTGCGGGCTTTCGCGTTGGTGAAGAAGGCGTTCGATCCGGCGAATATTTTCAATCCGGGAGTGAAAATCCCGCTTCCCCACCAGAAGGCGCTCGAGGACATCAAGTACGATCCTTCAATTCCCCCGCTTCCAGCGGAAGCTCGGGCGGCGCTCGACAGTCTCGTGAAGGCGCGAGCCTACGATCAGTTCCGGCTGTCGTTGATCGGCGGATCTTCTTAGCTTTCTGCCGCTCTCCCCTTTCCTTCTTCTCGAAAAACCCCTTTGTACTATACCGAGCCCCGTCTCACACTCCTCGCTCGCCCATCGTTCATCGAGCCGGAGCATCTCCGCGTCCACTGGCTCGGCGAGAGCACGGATGGTGAGAAGCTCGCCGAATTCGCGGGGCGGCTTTGCTACATGAGCCAGAAGAATCCGGCGAGCCGTGCAACGCGCGAGTATCTGGAGAACATCAAGAAGCAGGGGCATGGGAGCGTGCTGGAGCATGCGAACTACTCCGTTCTTCTCGAGGGAGTGAGCCGCTCGCTCACCCACGAGCTCGTGCGGCACAGGGCGGGTTTTGCCTATAGCCAGCTGAGTCAGAGGTACGTCGACGAGTCGGACGCGAACTTCGTCGTTCCGCCGGCGATCGTCGGCGACGAGACTCTGGAAAAGGAATGGAGGACTCAGATAGAGGAGGCGCAGAGATGCTACGTCCGCCTCGTCGAGCAGCTGATGGAGCGTTACGGCTGGGTGGCCGACAAGGTCCATCGCCGGAAGATGTCTCGTGAGGCAGCACGAGGAGTTCTTCCAAACTCAACCGAGACGAAAATCGTCGTGACGGCCAACGCCCGGGCATGGCGGACGATGCTGGAGCTTCGATCGAGCGAAGGTGCGGAGCTCGAGATCCGCCGCTCCGCGGTCGCGATCATCAAGATGCTCTCGAAGGAGAGTCCGGCCTTTTTCTCCGATTTCGAGATCTATCAGGCCGAAGACCGCCGCGAAGCGGCTCGTATCGTCTACCACAAAGTCTGAAAAAAATCTTCGCCCCTCGAAAAACTTTTTTTGCCGGAATTTTTTTTCCGAGAACGCGGAATAATTATTGCGCCACATGGTTGGCGTTTATATACTCGTGTGCATGATTAGATCGTCCGAATTCTCGTAGGGGTCGATGGCTCTTATCGGACTCGCCTACAACCAAAAACCTGAGCCAACAGAGCTCGCCAGCCCTCTCTCTCAGGGCGGCCGTCAGCAAGACGGGGAGCTTTCGCGTCCCGAGGAAGAGCCTCCAAGTAAAATCTCCGGCCTCACCATCGCCGAGCTAATTGCCCGCGATGAATTCGCCGAGTGGGACAGCCCAACCACGATCGCAGCAGTAGAATCCGCCCTTTCGAAGCTCGGAAAAGTCGTTCGCCTCGAGGCGAAAGAGGATTTTCCGGAGCGCCTGCGCCAGACCAGGCCCGATATCGTCTTCAACATTGCTGAAGGATTGCTCGGAGTGAATCGCGAAGCCCAGGTCCCGGCGATTTGCGAGTTCTACGGAATTCCGTATTCCGGAAGCGATCCCTTCACGCTCTCGCTCTGTCTGGATAAGGCGCGAACCAAGGAGACGCTCGCCTTTCACGGGATACCGACCCCGAAATTTGCTGTCGTCCGGACACTCGAAGACCTCGGTGCTGTTTCCGAGAGGCTTTCGCTCCCGCTGTTCGTGAAACCCCTCCACGAAGGCTCGTCGAAGGGAATCACCGACAACAATCTTTGCCGCGACTCACGGCAGCTCTTCGATCAGACGCGTTTTCTGCTGGAGAACTACAGTCAGCCAGTGCTCGTCGAGGAATATCTGCCTGGTCAGGAGTTCACGTGTGCCGTCCTCGGCAACGGTGAAGAAGCCACGGTTCTCCCTCTGGTCGGAATGAATTTCGACACGCTTCCCGATGGCGCTCTCCCGATTTATAGCTTCGATGCGAAGTTCATTTGGGATCGACCCGAGAGTCCACTCGATATTTTCCAGTGTCCCGCTCGTATCACGAGTGATCTTCAGGCGTCTATTGAGCGAGTTACACTCGACGCGTTCCGTGTTCTCGGTTGCCGCGACTGGGCGAGGATCGATGTCCGTCTCGATGGTGCCGGCATGCCGAATGTGCTCGAGGTGAATCCGCTTCCGGGAATTCTTCCGGATCCAGCCGACAACTCGTGCATGCCGAAAGCGGCGAGAGCGGCTGGGATTGGATACGATGAATTGATTCAGAGCTGTCTGAAGTACGCCGCTCGGCGACAGGGCGTAACACTGGGATCTGCCGCGCCGTCTGGCGCCGCCCAGGGCGAGCAGGTTTTCGCCGCGGGTGCAGTTGGCTGATCGCAGCAACAAGGAGAAACACGCCATGAAAATAGCGTTGCTGTTCGACGGGCTCTCAGCGCTCGGCAAGGCGCCGGAGGTACAGCTGCTCGATTCCATCGAAGCCGTCGAGAGCGCACTGCTCGACTGGGCGACCGAAGTCGTGCGTGTGCCCGTTTCGAACGATGGCCGCTGGGTCGAGCGGGTCCGCAAGGGGAAATTCGATCTCGTTTTCAACCTCTGCGAAGGGATCGATGGCGAGGCAGTCTACGAGTCGATGGTGATCTCCGTTCTGGAGCTCCTTGGCGTCCCGTTCACGGGAAGCGGAAGCTGGACGACCGCGATGACCCTGAGAAAGAATCTCGTAAACGCAGTACTCGATCGCACTCGGCTGCCCGTTCCGCGCTGGGCGCACGTCCGGCGCGGTGACGAGATCACAAGCGTGGGATTCCCGGCGATCTGCAAGCCGGTCGCCGAGGATGCCTCGGTCGGAATCGAGCAGCGGTCGGTTGTCCGCAGCATGCGCGCGCTTACCGCGAGGATCGAAGCCATGCTCGAGGGCTGGGACGAAGTCCTCGTCCAGCGCTTCATCGACGGCCGCGAAGTGAACGTCGGAATACTCGACGACGAGATTCTTCCGATCGCGGAGATCGATTTCGGCCAGATGCCCAAGGGGATGTGGCACATCGTGTCGTATCGCTCCAAGTGGGAGACAGGAAGCGATGAGGACCTTGGGGCAAAGCCGAATTGTCCGGCCGATCTCTCCGAGGACCTCGCCAACGAGCTGGCGGTAATCGCGCGCGCGGCGTGGCACGTCGCGGGCGGAGAAGGATATGGGCGATGTGATTTCCGGATCGACGCGTCGGGCCGCCCCTGGCTGCTCGAGGTGAACGCGAATCCCGACATCTCGCCGAACGCCGGCCTCGCCCGCATGGCTGGCGTCGCCGGAATGGAGTACTCGCAGCTCATTCGCCGGATCTGCGATCACGCTCTCGCCAAACGCAGCGAGAATTACGCCGACCGCTGGGCACAGACGCTCCGGCTGTCGGGTCTTGGTTGAAGGATTTTCCGAATATCAACAACGCCCCTCGCGGGGCCGGAGTGGTGCACGCATGAGCGATTGGCAGCAGATCATCAAGGATCAGAGCATCGCGTCCCTCGAAAAGCTGGCCGATAAGTTCGGGCACGACGTCATCGACGTCGAAGCCCTGAAGCCCGCGTTCGACAACTTCCAGATGCGGATCACTCCCGCCGCCCTCGACCAGATCAAGGAAGTCGGCGACCCGATGTGGCAGCAGTACGTGCCGACAGTCGAGGAGCTGGATGTGGTGGACGGGGTCATAGATTCGCTCGATGAAGACGGCGACTCTCCGGTGCCGAATATCACGCACAGGTACCCCGACCGCGCCCTCTTTCTGGTGAGCCCGGTTTGCGCGAGCTACTGCCGGTTCTGCACGCGACGGCGCAAGGTCGGCGACCCCGAGAAGATTCCGCTCAACCAGTTCGACTCTGCGTTCCAGTATCTGCGCGAGCACACGGAGATCCGCGACGTCATCATGAGCGGCGGAGATCCCATGATGCTGAGCGATCGACGGCTCGAGTATTTCTTTCAGCAGCTCCGGGCAATCCCGCACATCGAGATCATCCGGCTCGGAAGCCGGATCACCTCGCATCTGCCGGAACGGATCACGCCGGAATTTTGCGAGATGGTGCAGAAGTACCACCCGATCTTCATGAACACGCACTTCAATCATCCGAGTGAGCTGACACCTGCCGCGGTCGCTGCTCTCGATCGCCTCTCGCGAGCCGGAGTATCGCTCGGCTGCCAGACGGTTCTGCTGAAGGGAGTCAACGACGACCCCAAGGTGATGATGAAGCTGATGCACGAGCTACTCAAGGCGCGTGTGCGTCCCTACTACCTATATATGGCGGACCAGGTGGCAGGCGGAGAGCACTTCCGCACGTCCGTCCAGAAGGGGCTCGAGATCATGCAGGCGCTCCGGGGCTGGACATCGGGTCTGGCTGTTCCCCAATTTGTTATCGATTCCCCGGGCGGTGGAGGGAAGGTGCCGCTGCTTCCCGAGTACCTCGAGTCGATGAACGACGAAGAAGTGGTCTTCCGGAACTACGAGGGCAAGCGACAGGTCTACAAGCAGCCGCGCGCGGTCCCTGCCGCTCCAGCCGAGGTGGAGCGCGCTGCGGAAGTTGGAGTGGTACCAATCGGCAGGAAGAAGTCCGCCGCACCACGTCGCACCAAACGGCGGCGCGCGGCGGGAGAGTAGCTGGCCCACCCGTAAAGAAAGAGCCGCCTGAACGCCGAGGCGGCTCTTTCTTTTTGGGCAGTCTTCAGCGGCTAGGTAAGAAAACTCCGTCGACCCCTTATCTGGTCCACCAGCAGCGCGTCGTTCAACGCCTGCAGCTCGGCCTCAATTTCCGCACCCTCGCCTGCATCTCTGATGCGCGAAAGGTCCGGCGCAAAGATCTCACGTGCTACCGCCAGCGCGTCGTGCGCGCCTGCGACTGCGACGAGATCCCCGGCCTGAATCACTTCGCGGCCAAGTGGCGTGGGGATCTGCTGGGTTCCCCTCCGGATCGCCAGCACCGTAGCGCCGGTGGCGCCTCGGAGATTCAGCTGCCCAAGACTTCTTCCCACTGCGATGCTCTCGGGAACCACGCGAATCGCGACCGGCTCGCCGAGTCCGGGCAAAATCGCATTCACATCCTCGAGCATTTTCGTCTCGTCCGATGCACCGTCGGTCGATGCCATCTGGTTCGCCAGGGCCGAGGCGATGATTTCCGCGCCGGCCCGGGCGTGGCCGTGCAGATTCGCGGCATTTCTCCATAGAGCGAGGAGGAGAAGAAACGTCACCAGCACGAGCACAAATGCACCCTGATGCGGCGGAAGGAAGGGCTGCGTGATCGCGACGATCGGAATGCCGACCGAGAGCACGACCGCCAGCTGGACGAGAATGACCAGAGCACGCCGCGGTGCGTCGGCGGGATCGACTTTGCCTTTCTGAGGATTCGCGAATGCTCGCGTCGCGAGATGGTTGCCGAGGGCTTTGGCGCTGTTGATCAGGCCATAGAGGAGTGGTACCGTGATCACTCCGCCTATCAGCACCACCATGAATCTCACACGCTCGGGTGCCATGCCCAACATTCCGCCGACGATCACACTCAGTCGGCCCAGCTCGACGCCGACGCCGATCACGATACCCGTGATGAGCGCGGCATCGAGCAGGATGATTCTGATGATGCGGTTGGTTCTCGACCTCTCGGTCGGTAGTCGTGGTGTGCTGCGGACCCGCTCGATCCACGATGTGTAGAGGGCAGCGACTGTTTGAATCGGCTCCGGAAGCCAATGATCGATCGAAGCGGCGGCCTTGTTGGAAAGCTTGATCAGGACCGGCGTGGTGAGCGTCGTGATGGCGGATACCACAATTGCGACCGGATACATCCAACCGCCGATGACCCCCGAGACGACTCCGACGCTCGCGATGATGAATGAGAATTCCCCGATCTGGGCGAGGCTCATTCCGGCTTTCATCGCGGTGCGTCGCCCGTGACCGGCGAGAAACGCGCCGATCGTCACCGCGAGCACCTTGCCCACGATTACCGCCAGGGTCAGAGCGAGAACAGCTCCCCAGTGCTCGGTCAAGGCGGTCGGGTCGATCATCATCCCAACCGACACGAAGAAAATCGCCGCGAACATGTCGCGGACCGGCCGTACGAGCTGCTCTATCTCCAGCTGCTCCCCGGATTCAGCTACAAGTGAGCCGGCGATGAACGCGCCCAGTGCCACCGAGTATCCGAACGACAATGCCAGGAGGGCGGCCGCGAAACAGATTCCGATGCTCGCGACCAGCGTCGTCTCGGGTTGACCGAGGCGTTGCACCGCGCGAATCGCGCGCGGAACGGTCAGTAGTCCGAATCCAATCAGGGCGGCGAGGAACATTGCCAACCGGATCGCGGTAAGCGCGAGGTCGGTGGGTGTGATCGCGCCGGAGCGCGAGATGGTCGTCAGAATCGTGAGCAGGAAAATCGCGATCAGATCTTCGATGATGAGAATCCCGAACACCAGCTCGGTCACGCGCCCCTTCACCTGCTGCTCCTGATACGCCTTGACGATGATGGTGGTGCTGGAGATTCCGACGATGGCGCCGGCAAAGATGCTCTCCAATCTCGTGAAGCCAAGCATCTGGCCCACCAGGTACCCGACGGAGATCATGACGCTGCACTCGAACAACGCCACTGCCCCGGCTTTCTGGCTCACCAGCACGAGTTTCCTGATGCTGAACTCGAGGCCCAGCGAGAACATCAGGAGAATGACCCCAAGCTCCGAGAGAGCGCGCACCGTCTGAGGATCCGCAACCAGCGGGATCGAGATGTGCGGCCCGATGATCATGCCCGCGAGCAGATACCCGAATACGACAGGCTGGCGGAGGCGCCGAAAAACAACCGTTGCTACGGCCGCCACGCAGAGAACTACCGCGAGATTCTGGAGGAATGTGTGGGGGTCCATCAAGCACAGAATCTACTCGTCTCGAGTCGAGCGAAAACAAAAAAGGGCTGCCCCAGTCGGGCAGCCCTTTTTGTTTTTCTCACGAAGGAGTCTTAGTCTTCGCTATCCTCATTCTCGAAGGTAAGCGCATCCGCTTCGCGGACACGGTCGAGCATGGCGTTGACCGGAACTGCGATTCCCCGGTCGTTCAGCGCCGACTCATTCGTCGATCCCCGCTGAAACCAGCTCCCCACTCCAGGCGTGGTCTCCGTACCATCACCAACCGCCTCTTCGTCAGGGGCGGTATCCGAACCATAAACGTCCATGCATCCTCCACAGGTTCAGTGTCCCTTTCTACCAACCCTACGGTACCCCAAAACAGGAGTTTCGCACCGCTGCCAGAAGCTACAACCGGGACCGAAACCCTCCAATAGTCTGACTCTTTCCGACGCCAAACTGGTACAACCGTTCGGAGGTTTCCTAGATAACCGTCTTGGGGTCGATGCCCCTGGTAGCGAAAATCCGGCCAACCGCCTCGCCAATCTTGTTATTGGGAGTGCTGGCGCCAGCGGTCACACCGACGCGGACCGGTCCAGGCGCGCTCAGCCAGCCGGTGGTTTGAGTTTCTTCCTTCGCGCCCAGTGGGCGGTGTCGGATGGTGCCGGAGGCAGGATCGATGTCGTCTGCATCCTCGACGTGGAACGTGCGGACAGTCTCGGAACAGAGAGCCGCCAGCGATATGGTGTTGCTGGAATTGTAGCCGCCGATTACGACCATCACGTCGAGGGGCTCGCGCAACAGCTCGACGACGGCATCCTGACGCTCTTGGGTGGCGCTGCAGATCGTGTCGAAAGTACGGAAGTTCTCTCCGGCGTACGCCTCGCCGTGGGCATGCGCAATCGAGCGACCGACGAGCTCCCCGATGGCGAGTGATTCGCGCGCGAGCATTGTCGTCTGATTTGCCACGCCGATGCGTCTGAGATCGCGGGTGGGATCAAAGTTGGGGGACGCGGACTCCGCGAAACGCTCCATCAGTGCGGGCGAGCTGAGGCGTCCTTCGATGAAATCGCAGACTAGCTGCGCCTCTTCGAGATTCCGAACAATGAAGTAATGGCCGCTTTCATACTTCTCGGCCTGGGACGCCGTGGCCCGCGTCTCTTCATGGTAGTACTTGCCGTGGATCAGCGACGTGAATCCATCGCGGGCGTAGCTCTCGACACGCTTCCAGACGTTGAGCACCGAGCCACAAGTGGTATCGACCATCACACACCCGATCTGGCGAAGGATCTCGAAGTCCCTGATCGTCACGCCAAAGGCGGGGAGGATCACGACGTCTTCCGGCTTCACCCCACCGAAGTCGATGTGCCCGTTTTCGGGCATGAGGAACGTGATGCCCATGGCCTGGAGTTTCGAGTTCACGTGCGGATTATGGATGATCTCCCCGGCCAGGTAGATGGTACGATCAGGGAATTTCTTTCTGGCCTGGTAAGCGTACTCTACCGCACGTTCGACCCCATAGCAGAACCCGAATTCCTTCGCTAAACGGATGGTTACTTCCCCCGCCGTCAAGGTATATTCCCTGGCCTGAAGCATGTCGACCAGCTGGCCGGTATAATCGGAAGCCAGCTCGGACTGGATTTCAGATTTTAGCCCGAAGCCCTTCCGAAAGTAGGTTCCGTTGGGAGCGCTGGCCTGCATATTTCCAATAGGCGTAGCGCCCAATTGGGGCGTGATCTTTACCGGCGTATCAGTGTCTGACATACCCTCTGAATCTAGCAGTGCCCTGCCTATAATGCGCTTTGATAAACGACGATGATTGAGTCATTCGAAGCGTACCCCGCAGAGCAGTCGATGGCGCCGCTGGAAAGCGCAGCATCCCTCCCATTCAATTCGACCGCGACAGCGCCAGGGCTGTTGAGACCGCGGCCACTTCAAAGGGGCGACACGATAGGCGTGGTCGCACCTTCGTACGCTCCACATGGCGGGTGGCTGCAACGCGGTGTGAAGGCGATGGAAGAAGCCGGCTACAACGTCATGCTGGAGCCCGAGATCGACCGCTTCCGCCGCTTCCAGCAGAACGAAGACCGGAAACGCGCGCAGAATCTGATGGATATCTGGGCGCATCCGGAGGTCAAGGCGGTGATCTGCGGAACCGGTGGCTATGGCGCCGTCCGAATCCTTCCCTATCTGGACGCCGACTTATTTCGCCGCAATCCGAAAGCGTTCGTCGGTTACTCGGATATCACGGCGCTGCACCTGTGGATGATGCGCCGCGCCGGACTGCGGGTCTTTCACGGCCCCACACTCGACGATCTCTCTCCGGGCAGCGCCACCGACGCCACTTTTGCTTCGCTTGTGACAGCGCTCACATCTCCGCGGCCTGAGACACACCTCGGGCGCAACATTGCGCGCGCGGTGCGACCAGGAAGCGCAGTCGGTCGACTTACCGGCGGCAATCTCTCCCTGGTGCAGCAGACCATCGGCACACCGTACGAGATCGATACGCGTGACGCTATCCTCTTCCTCGAAGAGATACACGATCCGATGTCCGTCGCTGATGAGCGGCTGTTGCATCTCCGCTCGGCGGGACTGCTCCGGCATGTGCGTGGAATTGTTTTCGGACAGCTCACGCTCGATCGGTCCGAGGAAGACGAGTTCGAGGATTTCCTCCTTGATCTCGTGTCGGATCTGGATGTCCCGATTCTGATGGATTTTCCGGCAGGGCACGAGACACCGAATCTCACGCTTCCGCTCGGCACCGAGATGGAGCTCGTGACGGACGACGTTACCGGCTGGCTGACGTACCGTGAGGATGCGCTTGCGTTTGCCGGTGATCGGCCGAGGCTGAGTCTGGTCGAGTAACGACGAACCGAAGACTATTTGTCGGGAATCGTGTGAGGAGAGGCTGGGGGCTGGCTTCGAATTACAGCGAGCCGGACGCGATTGCGGTGTCGATAGTCAGGCACCAAACGTGGATGAGCATCAGGTGCACCTCCTGGATGTAAGCCCCGACTTCGCTCGGAACCCTTACGATATGATCCGCTTCTCCGCTCTTCAGCCCGTTCTTTCCGCATAACGCGATCGTCGTCGCCCCGCGCTCCTTTGCAGCCTTCAGTCCGCGCAGAACATTTTCTGAATGCCCGCTCGTGGTAATTCCGACCACCGCGTCGCCGCGCACCGCAAGCCCTTCGACCTGCCGTTCGAACAGCGCGCCATATCCGAAGTCGTTCGCGATGCACGTGATCACTCCGGCGTCACCTACGAGCGAGATGGCCGGTAGCGCGCGCCGCGTTTCCTTGAAGCGCCCGATCAGCTCTTCGACGAGGTGATTGGCTTGGGTCGCGCTGCCTCCGTTGCCGAAGGCCAGAATCTTTCCGCCCGTTCCAATACATCCAATGAGCGCTTCAATGATGTCATCGGACGCTGGTTGAAGCGACGCTACGCAGTCATCGATGACCTTCTGGTGCGCGCGGAAATGCGAAGAAAAATGCTGTGGCGGCATGCGCGGATTATACGAGTACACTCACTCGACGCCAGAGGCAGTGCACCCTAGCGTCCACGCCGGCGCTTTCTGAAATCGGACCTGCCGCGCGGCCCGCGATCGGATCTGCCACCCTTCTGTCTCTGCCTATCGCCCTGCCTGTGCCGCCGAAATTCGCTTGCAATCTGACGCACCTCGCGCTCGGCTGATGACAGCATCGCGCGATCATCCGCGGATTCCTCGACTTCGTCCGGTGACCACGGTTGCGCAAGACGCTCCTGGAGATCTTCGAGACTGTCGGACCGGACAGCGCCGCGCTGTCCACGCAGAACCACGAATCTTACCGGGCGGTCGAGTTGCGGGATCTCGTCCTGCGTCAAAGACCGGGCGATTTTCTCCGGCAGCCGAAGTCTCGCGACGCCCAGGCGCTCACCGTCGCGCTCCTCGACGTCGTAATCGATGTCCACCTCGCGATCGCGGATGGTGATCTGACCGGGCAGACGGTTCAGGCGCTCACGGATCGTACGGGGCACTAGCCCGTCGCGATCGATGTCGAGACGGGCCAATTTGAACTGGTCGAAGGAATTCACTCCGGAGAGCTGATCCTCGTACAGAGCGGTGAGCTCGGGAAGTCCGAGACGCGTGGTTTGGCCGCCGGAGCGCTTGTACGCCTCCCTGATCGCTTCGATCGCATCGCGGTTCTTTTTCACAGCGAAATGTCTTGCTTCTCCGCGCGCCACCGATTCAGCAAGAAGGTGGCGCGCCGCATCCACCAGCTCCGGTGGGAACTCGTCCAATGTTTCCAGCTCATTCTCGAGCTCGAACCCGAAGTACTCGACCGCCCGCTTGAGAGCCAACGGGCCGTGCTTTCGACGAGGGTCGTATATCAGCACGTCCTTCCCTCGCGTTGCGTTGCGGCGAATCAACTCCATCGGAATCTGCGATCCCTCGATCGCGGCGCGCGGGATTCCGGATCGGTCCGCGAAGTAACGGAGATCTCCAGCAATCGCCCCCCAGCTTCCGCATACGCTGGTCTTGGAGATCCGCGCTTCGGTGCCGTCGGGCGTGTGCTCGTCGATGACGAGATCGAAGGGCATGAACTGCGCGAGCAGCTCCGTGAACTTCTTGTAGATGTGGTCGCGGGCGTTCACCATCCTGAGCGGCAGCTCCATCCCCAGGCTTCGGTAGATGCTGGCAGTCGCAAGCGCCGCGTCTTCGATCGATTTGACGAGCACTCCGCGTCGCTCCGCCCAATTCTCGATGCTCTCGTCGAACAGGTGTCTTGGCAGTCCGTACACCTCCCCGATATAGCCACAGTGGGTGAAAGCCTCGGCGTAAAGGTTGTAGGCAGTGAGGTGATCGCTTCCCGGCACCGTCACGCCCGACAGATCGCGGTCCTCGCGTGTCATTCGGTGGAGGGACTCTATCGAGCTCATGACCGCCAGATACGGAACGAGCTCGTCGTCGGCGTTGACGAGAAGCTCGGCCCATGGACGATCTACGGGCATCGCTTCGACGGCTTTCCCGTACCGCGATAGTCTGCCGTTCTCGATTATCCCGCGCCTTTCGAGCAGCGACACCGCTTTTTTGTAGGCGACGCGGTCGAGCGGAACAGGAAGCTCCAGCTGGTCGGCGGCCACGCCGAGATCCGCACAGGTCATCGCTACGCGCTCCGAATCGCCGGCGAGCTGAAAGTCGGGTGCCGTCGGCCTGAGCGCGCTGAACTGGATGTCGCGATCGGAGAGTATGAATACCCGTCCGCCCGCGACCCGTCCGTGAACGCGCCCTGCCATCTGCAGGATCTCGTTCGCGCCAAGATGCAGCCTTGTCAACACATTCTTTCCGCGCTCGATGATGTTGCTGAACCGGGTGTCGTCGATCACGACAGTGTCGAGTCCCTGCACATTCAGAGCGCTCTGCCCTGCGGCGGTCATCGCCAGGAAGTACGGTTTCTTCTCTTCACCCTCGAGAAACGGGCGAATGATCCTGATGGGCTCGCCTCCGTGGTAGAACGCGCTGTTGATTCTGGGAAAGCGATCGCCGACGAGCCCCGCGGCCTGCTCGACTCCAGCGCGGGTTGGAAGGAACATCCCTACGCCGCGTTTCTCTTTCACCACCTGCTGCAGAAACCGATCGTCGAGAAACGTCAGCGGATCCTTGCGAAGAATCTTTACATCGGCGGCGTTCGCTGGATCGAACGCGGAGCTCTCGAGAACCGTGGCGGCGCTGAGGTAGCGCGCGTAGAACGTCGGATCAACGGTGGCGGAGAGCCAGATGAAACGGCATCCCACCCGCTTTCCGAGCGCAAGGCACAGCTCCAGCTCGGCGGATGTCTGGTGGATTTCGTCCACCACGAGCGTATCGGTTGAAAGAATGTCGCCGTCCTGGAACCACCGACGCGCGATTCCAGTCGTTACGACGATGACGTTCCAAGTCGGAGTTTCAGGCGTCGCTTCCCGCTCGCGGTTTACGACTCCAGTTCTCAGCGTGTCCGTTCGAAGGATTGTCTCAGCTATTGGTCGGATCGAGAGCGTCTTACCCGTGCCGGTTCCCGCCACAATTCCGAATCCCTTGCCGGCGGCGGCGAGCTCGCGAATCTCGGAGCCGTGCTGCTTTTCCAGTATGGTGGGGATGCGAAGGGCGAGCGCCAGCTCGATCGTTTCACACGCCGCTCGAGTTGGAGCGATTACGATGATGCGCCCTGTCGACGGCTCGGCCGCGACGAACGCCGCACGGTCAGGCGGGAGGTATCTATCGGTGACGATTCGCTGCATTCGCCATGGAAAGTGCATGGATTGCAGCCGATGCGAAACGGCCCCGGGAAAATTTCTCCGGGACCGTCGCGCTATGAGTGCAGGGATTTAGTCCTTGTTGTGACCCTTTCCCTTTCCGTGGCCGTGGTTGCCCTTGTTCTTCTGTCCCCTTTCATCATCGTTCTCGTTATCATTGTTGCCCTGCTCGTCGTCACGATCGTTGCGTCTGTTATACGTGCCCCTGTTGTTTCTGTCGTTCACGTTGCCCGCATTCCGGGTGCTTATGATCGACAGGCTTCCGTCCGAGTTCCGGCGGGCCCGCTGAATGATCAGATTGCCGTTTTGGTCGCGGGTCTGACGCTCATAGATCGTTGCGCCGTTGTTATCGCGACCCACCTGGTACCACCCGCCGTTGACACGGTTGCTGGTGTTGTCAACGCAGTTCGTGGTGTTATTGCCCGAGCGACCGAAGATGATGTCGCCCACGGTGTTCGTCGACTGCGAATAGGTGCAGTCCTGACGATTGTTGCGGTTGGTGCGGTTGCTGCCGTAAATCACGCGGCCGTTCGCTGGTACGTTGGCACGAGCGCTGGCGCAATCGGTTGGACGCGGCTGCCTGCCCGGCGCCACTCCGTCGATCCAGACACGGCACATGCCGGCCGGGGGCATCTGCCCGGGAGGAACTCCCTGATTTCCGCCTCGTGACTGGGCACTGAGGGGTGCGACGCCGGCGAATCCCGCGAGGGTGGCAACAATGATCATTAGCTTCATTGATAGTCTCCGATTTGTGTGATGACTGCTTTACTTGTTGCGGCTTGTGTGATGACTGTTTTTACTTGTCGCGGCCTTTGCCGGATTTCTTCCGCGAGTCGTACTGCGACTTCGTGATGGCGCCTGACTTAACGCGCTCTTTCATCATCTTGTCGTCGACCTTTTCCTGCTGTCTGACGGCCTTTTGCTCCTGCTTTTGTTCCTGCTTCATGGCCTTCTGTTCTTCCTTCCGCCAACGCTTGTCGTTCACGGCAGAACGGCTATTTAGGATCGTGAAGGTGCCGTTCCTGTTGTGGCGTGCGTGCTGGATCACAAGGTTGCCGTACTGATCGCGAACGCGGCGCTCGTAGGTGTTGCCACGACCGATCTGATACCAGGCTCCGTCCTCCCGACTGTATACGTCGTGACACGCCGACGCGTTCGTGCGGCCGAAAATGATATCGCCGACAGTGTTATTGCTGCGCGTATAAGAGCAATTCGTGCGGGATTGCTGCACTGGGCTGAGTACGACGCCCTGGCGCGCAATTTGGGCGCTGAGCGGCGCGGCGGCGGCCGAGCCCGCGAGCGCCAGTGTGATGGCAAATATTTTCATCGTAAAATCCTCCGATTGATGAGATCCACGAGCTCGTCCGTTGGGCTGGATTTGCTCTTCTCTTTCTTGGTTTGTTTCCCCTTCGGCGGGTCATCGCCGAACAGGACTTTTCCGTTCGCGGGCCGATTTCTCACGGCTGATGCGCAGTCCGTCGGCGCTGGCTGCTGGCCGGCCGGAACTTCGTTGATCCAGATCCGGCACATCCCAGCCGGCGGATAAAAAGCCCGGGGCACGACCTGCCCACTACCCCGCTGCGGGGCAGTATTCGTCCGCGGATTCACCGGGACGGGGCGTTGCGCTTCCGCGAGACTCGCCGATACGATCAGCCCTACGACGGCTGGTACGGCAAGACGAGCGAAAAGGGGGAGCGAGGGATATCTGAAGCGAATCATGGCCCTAGGGGGTGCACGAGGGGTGCCAGGGTTGGGTAAATGGCCTAATACGTTACGGGGCAACGACTTAAGATGTCGACCCCGAGCCCGTAAAAGGGCAGATTGTCCTCCATTTAAGACGGCCCACTGATACACCTACAAGCGCCGCGGAATCCCGGATCGTCAGTCTCCCAAGGAGACTTCGGTGCTCATGGTTTCTGTTCCAGTAACGCGATTACTTCGCCCGGCTTTGCGTGACGACTGGTCTTGGATTTCTCGTATACGGGCACCCCGTCGCGCAGCACCTCGAATCTGCCCCCTCTCGAGGGAATCAACTTGACATCTGCATCAGAAAACCGTTGACGAATCTCGGCCGCCAAACTGGCGGCTCGCGGTTCGTAGTTTCAAACGATGCAGTATTCGATCGTGATTTTCATGTCTTCCCTCGTTGAGGCCGCGTCATTGCGACGCGGGAGCGTACTTCTGAATGAGCTGACGGGCCTCGGGAGTGTCGATCTCCTTGAGCGCGTTCAAGGCAGGTCCCCGTATTACGTTCTGCCATAATTCCGGCACCATCATGTCCGTCGCCAGCGAAACAGCAGCGTTTTTTTCGAGGCGAAGGTCTGCGGCCAATGCGGCACCTCGTACGCGCAGCGATCGATCGGTACGGGCGAGACTCCGGACACGAACAACAATGTCGCGCGCGGCGGTTCCACTGAAAGGAAGGTGTCCGAGAGCAGTCGCGGCTTCCTGACGGACACGAGCATCGGGATCAAAGGTCGCTCTCAGGAGCGCATCTTTCACCGTCTGCATCTGCCGGAGCGCAGCTCGAGTCGAATCACTGCCCCAGGCGCCGATCGCATCGACTGCCCGGGCACGGATCGCCCAGAAGCGATCATTGCGCGTGGCGCGAGCAAGCGCATCTAGCGCGAGGACATCAGCGGGGCGCTGGGCGAGGATGCCAACGGCTTCCGCGCGCCCGAGGACGTCGTCGTCATTCACCATCTGATACTGCATCATCGCGGTAGACCGTGGAAAATCCGTAATGTCCAGGATCCAGTCGCCCTTGTCCCAGCGAATCGAGCGCGGCGGCGCCTTGAGAACCGCATCGGCCTGCCCCGCTCCATTCCTCACAGAAACCACGAACCGGACTGGACCGCTGTCGGTGCGCACCTCCACATCCGAATCCACGTCGAAGTAACCCGTGAGACTGTCGCGCGGCTGAACCTCCGTCGCGCTCACCGTGATTTTCCGGGTCGCGCGATCGTAGCGAGACGAAACCTGGAACACGGGAAATCCGGCTCCGTAAACCCATTGCCTGAAGAAGGTCTTGTAGCCGTTCCCGGTCGATTCCTCGAAAGCCTTCCGAAGATCATCGGTGATCACACTTCCATAAGCATGCGCGGTGGTGTAGTGATTCATCGCCTTCCAGAAGGCTGCATCCCCGAGCTGATGCCGAAGCATCTGAAGAATCGTCGCGCCCTTGGGGTAGATGTGACCGCTGAAGAAGACCTCGATCGGATCGTTCACCCATTTGTCGTACACGATCGGACGACGGGCGCGCCGATCCGCGTCGATGGTCTGGTCGTGTGTGCCCAGGCGATCGATGGCGCCTTCGTCGGTTCCCTTGTTCTCTTCGCGGAAGATCTGCTCCATGAACGTCGCGAAGCCCTCGTTGAGCCACACGTCGCCCCAGCGCCGGGTCGTCAGCAGGTCGCCGAACCATTGGTGACCGAGCTCGTGGGACATGAGGTCGTCCGCGCTCACCTCAGGCACCGCCCATGCGGGCAGAAGAATCTCGGTGTCGTTCTGCGATGTGGCAGTCACGTTCTCCATTCCGCCGTACTGAAATTCGGGAATGACGATCTGGTCGTATTTGTTCCACGGATAGGGTACGCCTGTCTTGCGCGAAAAAACGTCGACAGCCGCGGGAGTTTTTCCGAATCCACGCCACGCTGCATCGACCGAATCCGGATACGTCCAGTATCCGATCGTGGCGTTGTGCCAGGGCTTGTCGTGCAGGACCTCGTATTTGCCAACGACCGCGGTCATGAGATAGGTGGATGCCGGTTTTTCCAGAACCCAGTGCCATTCGATGCTGTCGCCGACCGTGCGTGATCCCGCCAGACGTCCGTTCGAGAGCGCGCGCTCACCCTTGGCACTCCAGATGTAGAACTCCCACGTGGTCTTGTCGTTCGGGAAGTCGTACGTGGGGACCCAGTAGCGGTTGTCTTCGGTCTCACCCTGGGTCCAAACGATGTGTTTGGCGGGTCTGAAGTACGCGCCCTTGGTCCGATTGGCGCCGTCGTACTCAACGGTTATGGCCGCCTTCGCAGCAGCACGGAGAGGGTTCGCCAGGTGCACGACGAGCGAACGACCATCGTAGTCGTACTTCAGCGGCTGGCCGGCGATCGCCACGCGCTTGATCGTCATGTCGCCCGCGTCGATCGTCACATCGGACAGCGGCGACGCGCCAGGCAATCCGGCGATTTGAAGGGTAGTCGTTCCGACGACGGCGGTGCGCGACCAGTCGAAGCGCACCGTCGTGGACTGATGCTGCAAATCGTAGGTCCGGACTCTTTCCGCGTGCGACACGCCCGCGGGCTCCGGACCCCACACGATCATCGGACCTTCCTCAAACGAAGGCACGAAATCCGGCGTCAGCGTCGGATCCATTTTGAATGGAACGGCGACCGAGGGGACCGGCTGTGGAGTTTGGGCTGGTGGAGTAGCCGCGGGGGGCGAACACGCTGCGACGAGCGAGAAGACGGCCGCGCTCGATGCGAATAATCTTTTCATGGTTTGGCGGGACGGAATGGATACACCCGAAGATTTCTGGACGGCGGGGGATCGTCTACCCGTCATATGCTATCCAACCCGACATACCTGCGGAAGGATAGATGCGGCATGCGTTCACCTTGATCGAGATCGCCGTCACGCTGTGCATTCTGAGCATACTCTCGGCCATAGCCATCCCGTTAGCGGGACGGTTCCTGGATGGGATCTACGTCCGCGGGGCAGTGATCGAGATCGAATCACTGTTCAGCACGGCCCGGCACCTGGCCATCGCGCGCGCGGGACAGACGACCGTTGAGATCGACACCGCGGCACGAACGATCCGCGTCAGCGCCGAGGGAGAGACGCTCCGGAGTGCGGACATCGGCGCCGAACACGACGTACGATTTTCGGCCAGTCGGGCGCGTATGGTCTACTCGGCGAGTGGCTTCGGGTATGGTGCCGCTAATCTCAGCGTCGTCGTGCGACGGAACTCGGCCGTCGATACCGTCTTTGTGTCGCGACTGGGTCGGCTGCGGCATTGACTTCCGGGATCACGGGCTCCGCGGTGCTGTCGTTCGATCCGTTCTCGGCCGTCGTGCCGAAATCGTAGCCGGGGACGGAGATTCGTGGAATCTGCTGTCCGATGGTCCGCTCGATCGTGCGCACCATTGCGATCTCATCGGGTGACATGAACGTGTATGCGTCACCGGTCGCGGCTGCGCGGCCGGTTCGACCGATGCGGTGCACATAATCTTCCGGCTGCTGCGGCACGTCATAGTTGATCACGTGCGTGATCCCGAAAACATCGAGGCCACGCTGAGCGATGTCGGTTGCGACGAGAACCCGGATCTTGCCCGACTTGAAATCATCGAGAGCCCGCGTGCGCTCGCCCTGCGACTTATCGGCGTGCATCGCGGTAGCGGCTATCCCCGCATCTTCGAGAGCGTTCACGACACGGTCGGCACCGTGCTTGGTCCGTGTGAAAATCAGCACTGAATCCATCGCCGATTGTTTCAGGAGCTCCACGAGGAGGGTGGTCTTTCGCTCGCGCGGGACCGGATAAACAGCGTGCGTGACCGTGCTGACCGCCTCCGAACGACGTCCTACCTGAACGACGACCGGCTTGCGAAGATATTTACGCGCCAACGACTCGACTTCCGGTGGCATCGTCGCGCTGAACAGCAGCGTCTGCCTATAGGGAGGAATCTCGCTGACGATACGATTGAGCTGCGGAGCGAATCCCATGTCGAGCATGCGGTCCGCTTCGTCGAGCACCAGAACCTCCAGCTCGTCGAAAACGACGTTCTGCCGTTCCATGTGATCGAGGAGCCGCCCCGGCGTCGCGACGACTACATCCACACCGGCCCGAAGCGCCTTCGATTGCGGCTCGATTCCCACGCCGCCGAAGATCGGGACGACACGGAGTGATGTGAATTTGCCGTACTTCCGAAAGCTCTCTTCCACCTGTGCGGCGAGCTCGCGGGTCGGTGTGAGAATCAGAACCCGAACGCGGTGAACCGGCCCGCCCTTGTCATCGCCAAGCGGAGCGCTGATGAGATTGTGGATTATGGGAAGCGTAAAGCCTGCGGTCTTTCCGGTACCCGTTTGCGCGAGACCGATCAGGTCGCGTCCCGCGAGCGCCAGTGGAATCGCCTGTTGCTGAATTGGCGTTGGGTGGGTGTATCCTGCATCACTCACTGCCTGCAGCACTTCGGGCGCGAGGTCGAGCTCCGCAAAGGAGAGCCCCGCGTCGATCTTTTCTTCACTCATCTAGTCGTAATATACCCTGGTGACCGGCGCCGTCGGAGTGCTGTTCGATGAGCTAACTCGATGCCGCCGCGCGCAGGAGGCCCACCAAGGCGGCATTTACCTCCTCCGGCGTTTCTTCGGGTATGATGTGCCCCGCACCAGGAATTTCCTGAAGGACGATTCGCGGCAGGAGTGGAATGTAGACACCCATGCCGTCGCGAGGCATCAGGTGATCGAGCGCCCCCCAAAGTCCGACGGCCGGAACGTCGAGAACTTTCATCTCAGGGTGGTCAACAGCATTCCAATCGTAGGAATGCAGGAGCTCGCGGGCTGCCATGGCGAACTCGGGAAACCGCGAAGGCGCCAGAAACTCTTCGACGTCTCTTTTCGTGAAATGTCCGCGGTGTCCGTATACTCGCCACAGCGCGAGCTTCACGATTAATCGCGGATTGATCTCCCGTATGAACGGACCAAGGATTCGCGGTGTCGCGGCCCGATACAGTCGCATCAGTGGCACACCTCTAAGTCCGACTGGCGCAAGGAGGCCGAGGCACTGGACACGAGCGGGATATCGCGCCGCGAGATGGTGGATCAGCGACCCGCCGAGGGAATGGCCCGCGAGTGCGGGTCGTTCCAGCTCGAGCGCGTCCATGATGTCGCGCAGGTGCTCGACCAGGGAGTCGATCGTATACTCGGAAGACGCGATCGGTTTGTCGGACAGCCCGTGCCCTTTGAGATCGACGGCGATGGCGCGGAATCCGGCGTCCGCGAGCGCCGGCATATTGCGACGGAATATGTAGACCGAGCAGCCCCAGCCATGCACGAACAGGATGGGCACGGAAGCCGGGTTGCCCCGCTCTACGACGCGCACCTTCAATCCCGAGCGCAGTCGCGGAAAGGACACTCGATACGCAGCGTCGCCGGCAGGAAACATTTCGCCGGGAGTTAGAACTTCGCGGCGACGTAGTCTGATCATCGGATCAGGTCAATTCAATTTCCCGGCCGAGAAGTTTTCCGATGAGTCCGATGCGGAACGTCACGTCGGTCCACTTTGATTCTGCTCCGACGCCGTCGTCGAGTGGGAATGTCGACCACGCCCAGGGATGGGTAGTTGTCGGCCGCTCCATTCCCTTGTGTGGGTGCCAAATTCCGGAACGATCGCGGTCGTCGACGAATCGCTCGTACAGCTTCATCCACCCGTCGTTGCGGCGGAGGAAGTTGAGGCGCGCCATCGTCTCGAGCCACATGAGGGAGAATGGCACATCGGCCTCGACCGCGTTGCGGTGGGGGAGGACGTCACCCATGATGAGATGGGGCTGCGGCACCATCTTCTTCCCATAAAGCTGCACCGCTTCCTGGCGCGGCAGCGGTTGGGTAATCCAATCGTAAATCCGTTCTACCGCCGTAAAGTGCTCGTGCCGGAAGATCGGCATGTAGGCGAGCATCGTGAGCGTGTAGATGGATGGCGGCGCCGACTCGGGAGCGAGCACGTGGGTATTGCCAACGCGCATCCAGGGTTTCTCTCCAAGCGGAGAATTGAGATAGGTAAAAGTTCTCTCGAGAATGCGGCGTGCCGCGCCGCGCAGTCTCGGATCGTTCTCGTATCCGCACTGCGCGAGGGTAGCCGCGGCTGCTTCGCGAAAAACACCGCGCGTGCGGCGGACCATGTCGTCGTCGCGAGTCTTCGTGCCGAGCTCGAACGTGAATGCGGGATCATTGTCTTCCGCGAGCAATCGAAAGAGCAATCGCCGCGCGAGGACGAGGGGCGGAGAATCGGGTCCCCAGCCGTATTCGATCAGGCGGCGCACCGCGGGAATGGTTCCCATGCCCGAAAAGTCCGCGCTGTGTTTTCCGGGAATCGAGAGGATGGAATTGTTCCACATCCCGTCGCGGTTCTGCGTGGCAGCCAATCGAATAGCCGGACGGTGAGAGTATGGAAGCCAGTCGACTACGCGAGCGCTCTCGCTGAGCCGGGCGACGTCCGATAACGCGCGATACTTGATTGGAGCCGAAGCGTGCTCGACGACCCAGCTCACCGGAAAAGTGAGCGGCTCAGGTGCAGGAGTTGAAAGCGTCGGGGGCAGTTCGGCGGCAGTCCCGGGTGCAGTCACTAGTGGAGCTCGACACGTAGAGGGATCAGGCCTTCGAGGCCGGCGGGCTCATGCGCCGCCGACTTGGGGGGGAAGAATAGCACTTTTTCGGGCGGGCGCTAGGGGGACTGGTCTAACTTGTTGCGCGATAAAGAGTTGCGCTTAACTACCCAACACGCGGCGCTCGAATTCCGGTCGTTCGTTCGTCCTATTTCAACCTTTTTCACTTTTGGGGAGTATTAGCTCCGGGACGTCAGTGTCCGACAGACCATTCCAGGAGAGAAGCATGAAGGCTATTCACACCGCCGCGCTGGCATTTGCGCTTTGCGTCGGCATGACTTCGATCGCGGCCGCACAGGGACAGCCCCTGCCGCAGGGCCAGGGAGAAGGGCGCCATGGCGGCGGAATGGGCGGGATGCTCCTCAAGGACATCACACTCACCGACTCGCAGAAGGCGCAGATCAAGACGATCCGCGAGAAGTACATGCCGCAGCAGATGGAGCTCCGCAAGGCGGCGCAGGCAGTTGGTAATCCTCCCGACGAGGCTACTCGTTCGCGGATTATGGACCTTCAGAGCAGACAGTCCGGAGAGATCCGCGCCGTGCTCACCGATGACCAGCAGGTGGTATTCGATAAGAACTCAGCAGACATGAAGGCGCGCATGGAAGCTCGTCGTAACGGCAGCAGCTAAGCCTCGACTAGTTTCGCGGCTCGAGGGCCGCGACCGTATAGTTGCTCTTCGGGTTCCAGAGTACCCAGCTCTGGAGCCCGTTGTCATATCCGGCCTTCATCTGCGCGCGAATCTCGCTGACGCGGTAGTGCGGGGGGCCAAGCGTGAAGTCCTGGTACCAGGGAATTATCACAGCTGGCTTCGCGATTGGTGCTGACCGGCCGATCATGTCCTTGAAGGCGTGGTCGAGCGTTTCATAAGGGTGCGCATTGGGGTGTGCTATTCCGTAACTGTTTCGCGGAAAGTGCGACGGGTACACCATCGGCATGACGACGTCGACCTGATCGACGAACATCTCCCAGCGCTGGCCAATGCCCATCTCCGTTGTATCGGTGCCCGTGAATCCGAAAACGTCGGCCGCTACGCGCATGCCGCGCGGCTTGAGCTGGCCGCGAACGAACCCGAGCTGCTCGCGAATGACCGCGTCACGCGCGCGACCGTTGGCGAGCGGATACACGGCTTCCTTCGCGAGCCGCTTCTCGTCTGGAAAGCGCACGTAGTCGAGCTGCACCTCGCTGAACCCAAGGTCGTAGGCTTCGTTGGCGAGATCCACGGCGTACTGCCACACAGCGCGCTGGTGCGGGTCGAGCCAGGGATTGCCGTTCTTGTCGAGCCACGGCTTGAGATCCGATTTGCGCTTTATCGCGAGGTCGAGCTTTTTCCTGGCGAGTATCGGGTCCTTGGCGACGACGATGCGCGCGATGGGATAGATGCCGTGCGCGATCATCGTGTCGAGGCGGGCGCGGATCTTCGCGCGCGACAGAACGTGTCCGTCGGCGGTGTCGGCACCGATTTCGTGCGCCAGCGGAACGCTCGAGCGATAGAGCACGAACCCGCGATCGTCCTTGACGTCGATGACGAGCGCGTTGACCTCGGTCCTATTCGCGACGCCGATGAGGCTTGGGAATTTTCTTCCCAGGGCCGCCCAATGGCTCACGTAAAGTCCACGAAGTGTGTCGGGCGTGGGTACGTGCGCGATCTCCTTCGTGCCGACGGAGTCGATACTGGTTTTTGCCGAAGATCCGGCCTGAGCCGCCAGGTCCCGAGTGCCAGCGCACAGGAGAGAGACGGAAAGCGCTCCGATTGTCGCGGAGAGGTGAAGCGTCAGAGAGCGTTCAACTCTGCGTTGGCGTCGGATAGGTAGCCCATCTCACGCACTACGCTCTGCGCTTGCTGGGTGACCATCGTGAGGCCGGTGGGTTGCGCGTTGATGCCGCCCGTGCGGAAACGAACGAGCTCGAGGCGCATCGAGCGTAGCAGCTGGCGGCAGCTGTCAAGCTTCTCCTGTGCTTCCGATTTTTTGCGTCCGACTTCGACGAGCGCGCGGCGCTCACGACGGAGGAGCGCCAGTCGCCTGACTCTCTCTTCACTGGCGCGATAGTCCAGCGGGTTTGCCTGCGATTCGAGGGTCGTGATCTCCCTCTCCACGGATTCTGTCGACTGGCGGCCGGCTCCGCGATCCAGGTCGGAGAGGTTGAGCGCGAGCTGCTGCACTCGCCTGAAGACGGCATCGGCCGACGCGGCGACTTCCGGAATCTGCTCCCGCTCGTCCGGCGGCATGTTGAGAAGCTGCCGATGGATTTCGCGATGATCGGATTCGGCTTCGCGGATCGCGGAGCCGTAGCGTGAATCGCCGAAAGCCGCAGGAGCGCCAGCTGGAATTGGACTGAGCGGAGTGGCGCTCGCGGAGGCATTCATTCGCGGGTACGGCTGGAACGGCTGCATCGAGGGAAGCGGCGAGTTTGGGGGAAACATTCCCTGACCGCGTGATCGTGCGCGCGCGCGCACCTGCGCCCGCTTCTTCTCGTCGAACAGCGCCCGCGCGTCGTCAATGGTCTCGGCGGCTACGTCGAAGATCAGCCGATCGCGCGGCTGCCGAAACACATCGCGCCAGTCGTAGCCGGCCGCCCAGAGCTTGGAGTACTTGAAAGCGAGCGCCACCGTCCAGATGACGGTGAGGGCGATAAAGTCGTGATTCGAGAACAACGAGATCGGAACGAGTATGGCGTTGACCGCGAGGTACGGCGCGAGCTTCCGACGGAACGACACGACCATCGGCGCGTTCCACTTGCTCATCTCCTCGGCCGTTGGCGTGGACTGCGGATAGTTCGACTGGGTAGCGGGCGTGTAGCGATCGCGAAGTGGCTCAGTCAGCTCTCGTTGACGCGCTTCTGCGACGGCGCTGGATGAAGCAGCCGTCGACGCCCTGGTGGCGAGCGTCGGCATGCCGCCGCCACTAAGGGCGACGGCGAAAGCGGCCGCGCTCGGGAACCGGTCGGCCGGATCCTTCTCGAGACACATCATCACAGCGCGCGAAAGATCCTCGGGCAGATCCGGCCAGCGCTCGTTCACGGGAATCGGCTTTTCAGATAGATGCTTCACCAGCATCGACGGCGTGTTCGTCGCAACGAAAGGCGGCTGGCCGCAAAGCATCTGGTAACCGACGACGCCGAGCGAATAGAGATCGCTGCGGCCGTCGATGGCGCGATCGCCGGCGGATTGCTCGGGTGACATGTAAGCGGGAGTTCCGATGGCCATCCCAGTAGCGGTGAGACGCGAATCGCCGCTGTCGGTGAGAGCGCGCGCGATGCCGAAGTCGGTCACCATGGCGCGGCCCGTTTCCTCGTCGATGATGATGTTGTCCGGCTTGATGTCCCGGTGAATGACGTTTCGGTGATGTGCGTAGGCGAGCGCATCGGCAACTTCGCGAAGGATTCGACGCACTTCCACGGGCGGCATGGGTCCCGTTTGCTGTAGACGCACGCCGAGGTTGTCGCCCTTGATGTACGCCATCACGAAGTAGACGAGATTGTCTTTTTCTTCGACGGTGTAGATCGGGACGATGTTCGGGTGATTGAGCTGCGCGGCGGTCTCGGCTTCGCGGAGGAATCGCTGGCGAATGTCAGCGCGGAAGCTCAGCTCGGGAGGGAGCACCTTCACCGCGATCTCGCGCTTCAGACGTCTGTCGCGCGCGCAATACACGATGCCCATACCCCCGCGACCCACCTCGCTCTCTAGCTCATAGTTTGCAGAGAGAATTTTCGCCACATGTGTGCCGAGCTCGTCGCTTGGACTAATTGGCATTTGGCCGCGTCAAATCAGCAGGTCAGTTGGTGCGATTCGTGCCTTGCTGGCGTAAATCCACGAGAGCAAAAGATGCAGTGTGGGAGGCGTGTGGAGTAGTATCTAAATAGAATCTTGTCTCCGGAACTACAATGGCACAACGACAAACCCTACCTGTTCTCCCCTTGAGGGGGACGGTTATTTTTCCGGGCCTCACCCAGCCGATCGCTGCCGGCAGGCCTTCAACGCTTAGAGCCATCGAGTCGGCCCTAAAAGGCGACCGCCTCGTTTTCGCAGTCGCGCAGCGCGACAACTCCGAGGAGCCCACCGCCGACATCCTGTACTCGATGGGTGTAATTGCCCGAATCGGTCAGATTCAGCGCGGTCTTGGCGGCGTCCAGCTTCTGTTGCAGGGTGAGCAGCGCGCAACGGCCCTTCAGTATACAACAGCAGATGGTTTTCTCAGCGCTGTGATCGTTCCAGCGGAGGAAATGAACCCTCAAACTGAAAACGATCCTGCATTTACTGCGTTACAGAAGGAAACGCGGGAGCGCGCCGCTGAGCTTGGCGAGCGTCGCGGGCTTCCGGAGGAAGTCGTCCATCAGGTGCTTGATTCGGTCACGGAGCCCGGTCGGTTCGCGGATCTCGTGGCGGGCTACATCGATCTTCCGGTTCCCGAGAAGCAGGGGCTGCTCGAGACACTAAGCGTCGAAGAGCGTCTTCGTCGCGTGCTCGTTCACGTCCAGCGTCAGGTTGGACTGCTCGAAGCGCAGGAAGACATCAAATCGCAGGTCCAGGAGGAGCTGGGTGAGCGGCAGCGCGAGATGTATCTGCGCGAGCAGCTAAAGGCTATCCAAAAGGAGCTGGGAGATGACGATTCCAGCAAGGAGATCACCGAGCTTCGCGACAAGCTCACCAAGCTCGAGCTTTCAAAGGAAGGGCGCGCGGAGGTAGAGCGCGAGCTCGGGCGACTCGAGCGCGCGGGACGCGAGTCCATGGAAGCGCAGGTGATTCGCACCTACCTCGAATGGATCGCGGAGCTTCCGTGGAACAAGAGGTCCGACGATCAGCTCGACCTCCGCCACGCTGAAACAGTGCTCGAGGAGGACCACTATGGGCTCACCGACGTGAAGGACCGCGTCCTCGAATTCCTAGCCGTAAGGCAGTTGAGGGCGAAGCAGCTCGCCGAAGAGGTCGAGAAGACGGGCGAAGTTCCCGCGGCGAAGCTGCTCACCGAGAAGGACGATGCAACGCCGACGCTGGCGACAGGCGATACTGCCGATCGATTGATTACCGACCAGGCGGAAGCGAAGTCCCGCGCGATGGCCAAGGGTCCGATTCTGCTCTTCATCGGTCCCCCGGGCGTCGGCAAGACCTCCATCGCCAAGTCGATCGCACGATCACTCGGCCGCGAGTACGTTCGCGTGGCCCTGGGTGGTGCGCGCGATGAAGCCGACATACGCGGACACCGCCGCACCTACGTCGGCGCGATGCCGGGAAGGATCGTACAGGGATTGAAGCAGGCCGGCACCAAGAACCCGGTGTTCCTGCTCGACGAAGTCGACAAGCTGGGAACGTCGTACCAGGGAGACCCATCGAGCGCACTGCTCGAGGTACTCGATCCCGCGCAAAACGACACGTTTACGGACCACTACCTCGGAATTCCGTTCGATCTCAGCGAAGTGCTGTTCATCGCGACAGCGAACTTCGTGCAGAACATTCCGGGTCCATTGCTCGACCGTATGGAAGTCGTCGATTTTGCCGGCTATACCGAGAAGGAGAAGGCGGAGATCGCCAAGAAGTATCTTCTTCCACGACAGCTGGAGGAGTCGGGTCTCAGCGATAAGGAGATCTCGTTTACCGAAGACGCCGTCATGTCCATCGTTTCGAAATACACCCGGGAGAGCGGGGTTCGACAGCTGGAGCGGCAGATCGGCGCGGTCGCGCGGAAGCTCGCGCGGAAGCTCGCGGCGAGCGAAGAGGTCGAGCACGTGGTCGACGCCGAGACGGTGAGGGAGCTGCTTGGAAGACCGCGCGTGCACCCGGAACATGCTCTGGCGGAGAGCGAAGTTGGAATAGCCACCGGGATGTATTACACGCCGATGGGCGGGGACATCATGTTCGTCGAGGCGTCGATCAGACGCTACTACGGCGCCCGGGACGGTGACTCCCCGTCGGTGGGACCGGGGGGCGCGGTATCGCTGATCCTTACGGGCCAGCTCGGCGACGTGATGAAAGAGTCAGCACGCGCAGCGTTCACCTACGCGACGAACAACGCCGCAAAGCTGGGCATACCGCGCGACAGGCTGGGCGCAATCGAGGCGCACATTCACGTGCCGGCGGGCGCGATTCCGAAGGATGGGCCTTCGGCTGGAATTGCGATCGCGACGGCGCTGGTGTCCGAGATGGCCGATCGCCCGGTGCGACAGGAAGTGGCTATGACGGGCGAGATTACGCTCCGTGGCCGCGTGCTGCCAATCGGCGGGCTCAAGGAGAAGGTTCTTGGCGCCCACCGCGCAGGCATCAAGGTCATCATCATTCCGAAAGGCAATGAGGCCGACATCGAGGACGTGCCAGAGGAAGTGAGAAGTACCCTAGAGTTTCATCCGGTGGAAACACTGAGCGAGGTTCTGCAGATCGCGCTCGAACCGGCGGAGCCGGGCGAGCAGGCGCCACCGCTGGAGATGAAGGAAGTGGCGTAACTGGTCTCCGGTACCCGAAAAAAAAAAGGAGAGCCCGAAAAGGGTTCTCCCTTTTTTTTATTCTCGACGCTGGTCCTGTTCAACAGATCCGGGAGCGACTAGTTCCAACGGAAAGTAGCGACAGCGCCCGCGGGAAGCGCGTAGGGGATGATCATACCAGCTGAGCGCACGGAGAAAGACACGGTGCTAGCGGCGGTGTTGAGGACGATCAGCGCCTTGGAGCCGTCGTCCGAGTTTTTGAACGCGACGCTCTGCAGCCCGCTCACATCGGTCGTGGACGCGATGCGATGCGCGCCCGGTCTTACGAACTCACTCGCATGGGCGAGCGCGTAATACTCGACGTTGCGTGTGACGTCACCCGTCGCCGAGTTGATGGTGATCACCCCGCGGCAATTGCCGCATCCGCCCAGGTGGGGGCCATCATTCTGGTCGAGTGCGAGATTCCAGAGGGCCACACCCTTCGCCCAGCCGCGGGTCGAGCCGATGATGAGAGTGCCGACGAAATACTTCAAGTTGTCGCCGAACACGGTAGCCCAGCCGCCGCCCGAACACTCGGTGAAGTATGCATTCGTCGTGGGATAAGCCGCATGCACTTTCTCCTGCGCACCAACCTCGCCCCCGTAACAGTGCCACGCGACGCCATCCACGTATCTTCGCGCGACACTGTCGGCTAGCACTTCGAGCGGAGAGTCCGGGAGATCCCAGTTGTGATCCCAGTCGAAGATCAGCGTGTGAAGGCCGGACCTCTCGAAGAGCGGACCGACGTGCTTTCCGATCAGCCGCGCGCGAGCCGGCGGATCCAGCCGCATGCCCGGATAGTTGTCGGGCTCGAAGGCCGGCTCGTTCTGCATCGTCACGGCGAAGATCGGTACTTCCTCGGCCGCGTACGCGTCCACGAATTTCTGAAAGTACTGCGCGAAGGCATCGTAGAACTCGGGTCGAAGGGCTCCCTTGATCAGATTGTCAGTCGTCTTCATCCAACCCGGCGCACTCCACGGCGAAGCGACGAGTTTGAGCCGTGGATTTATTGCCAGCGCTGTCTTGATCGCCGGCAGCTTCTCCGCGCGATCTGCATCGATATTGAAATGCGTGAGCGAGGGGTCGGTCTGCCCGGCGGGCATGTCGTCATAGGTATAGTCGCGCGTGGAAAAATCGGATGCTCCCATCGGCACGCGGACGAAACTGAGTCCAAGACCCGGATCCCGGCCGAATAGCTCGTGGAAAATCGCGGCGCGGCGGGTGCCGAGCTTGTTCTGGAGGAGATACGCGGACGCATCTGTCATTGCCGCGCCGAATCCTATCATCTCCTGGTAGCTGGTTCCTTCGTCAACATCGATGACAACGGGAGATGCCCCCGAAGCGGGGAGAATCACCAGGTCGGGTTGCCGAGACAGGAGGTGTGCCTGGTCGGCGGTGGTGAGCCATACCTGCGCATTCCGGCCGCCATCGCGGCCGCTCGTCGCATTGAGAGCGCACGCGGTTACGAGTCCGGTGACCGCGACGAGAATTACCCTGGGGATCGTGATCTTCCCTCTCCGTTTGGAAAACGGGACCTTCGAGCTCGGGAGCTAGAAGATTATCGGCCCCCAGCCGAAGAGTTTCCAGGGGTCCGCCCTCAGTGAGGGTGGCTCGGTGCCTTCCACGAAGTACTCGGTGTATCTGCGATCGGGAGGAGTCTCATCGTTCGCGAGCTGCCCCGTCGCGCGATCGACGTCACCCATGATGACGCCAAGTGGAGGAAGCCATTGTTCTGCGGCGTGCGACACGACGAGCTGCGGCTGCGACGCGTAATACCGGGCAACCATCTTGCCCCAAACCGGCGCGGCGAGCGATCCTCCAGCGGCACCCCTCGCGATCGATACCGGCTTGTCGAAGCCGAGCCAGACGCCGGCGACCAGATCGGGAGTAAGGCCGATGAACCAGGCGTCCGAGTTTTCGTTGGTGGTCCCGGTTTTTCCAGCCACGGGAATCGAAGCCGGCAGATAGCGACGGACGCTCGATGCCGTCCCCCGTTCGACCACGTCCCGCATCATGTCACGCACGACGTAGGTGACGCGCGGGTCGAGAGCCGGCGCGAGAGCCTGGATCTCGCGCGAGAGCACGATTTTCCGATTCCTGTCTTCGATTCGGTAGATGAATCGCGGCTCCATTGGAGTTCCGAGGTTCGCGAACGTCGTATACGCCGCGACGAGATCGAGTGGCTGGACGACGGACGCACCGATGGCGCTGGACGGATAGGGTGCGATTCGCGAGCTGAGTCCCATGCGGCGAGCGAGACTCGCAACGGAATCCATTCCGAGGCGCATTCCGAGCTCGACGGCAATGACGTTCAGAGATTTGGCGAGGGCCTCGCGCAGAGTGACCGGGCCCATGAATTCGCCTTCAGCGTTCTCCGGCCTGTACACGGTGCCGTTCGGCAAACGGATCGCGAGAGCCGAGTCGATGAAGATCGTGTTTGGCGTGAGACTGTCCGCGATCGCCGCGGCGTAGAGTATCGGCTTGAAAGACGATCCGGGCTGCCGCATGCCGTCGACCGCCCGATCGAACTGCGAGTCGCCGTAGTCGCGGCCGCCGACCAGCGCTCGGACATCACCAGATGCGGGGTCGATCGCGACCACCATGCCCTGCAGATAGTCGGTCGTCCGCGCCGGTGCGTTGTGTGAACCCGGCGAGTATTTCGGGTGTGCCCAGCCTGGCTGCGATTCGGCGTTCGCGGCTTCTTCCTGCAACGATGTCGTGGCCGCGTTCTGGAGAATCGGATCGAGCCCGGTGTAGATGCGATAGCCGCCTTGCCCGACGGGAATTCCAGCGCGTTGTGCCTGGATGCGGACGACATCGACGAACCAGGGTGAATACGCGGAGTACCCGCCGTTCGTCGTCGTCGCGAGGGGTGCGGCCTGGGCGCTCGCCGCCTGCGCCGACGTAATGAAGCCCTGACCCGCCATCAGCGCGAGCACCGTGTTGCGGCGCTGGCGCACGCGGTCGGGGAATTTCAGGGGGTCGTAGAGTGCCGGACCCTTGGGCATTGCTGCGAGCGCCGCGGCCTCCGCGAGCGACAGCTTCGATGCGCTCTTTCCGAAGTAGTGCTGCGCCGCCGCTTCGACGCCGTACCATCCGTGACCGAAGGAAATCTGATTGAGATAGCCTTCCAGGATCTGATCCTTGGAGTAGTGCCTTTCCATTTCTCGCGCTGCCGACTGCTCCGCGAGCTTTCTGCCCAGGCTTTTGTCGGTTCGATCTATGAGCGCCGGGTGCATGTTGCCCACAAGCTGCTGTGTAATGGTACTGGCCCCGCGACGTTCGCCGAAGATGTTGTCCTTGAGCGCGCCCGCAATGCCGACGACATCGACGCCATCGTGCTGGTAGAACCGATGGTCTTCGACAGCTACGAACGCCTGCGGGAGATACTTCGGCATCGACCTGATCGATACGCTGGTGCGGATTTCCTTTCCGATCTCGCCGATGAGCGACCCGTCACGCGCCAGAACGAGCGATGCCTGCGGCATCGGGACGATCGTCCAGGCCTCGGTGTCTGCCGGTTTGTTTTGCTGCGCGCCCACGTAAGCGGGCGCGAAGATGAGCATTGCCGCCGCCAGTGCGCGGAGCGGTTGATTGTGCCTCGGCGTCATGGCAACTTCAGAGGGATGGATCGCTCTATTCATCTCGTCATAGTTCAGTTGAAGCCGCGCAAGGGCGACTATTCTGCCAATCTCGAGCGACTCGCCGGGATCTTCTCACAGATAGACGCTCTCGAGCCGCGGCCGGACATCGCCGTCTTCGCAGAAACCGCGCTCACCGGGTACTTCGTGGAAGGCGGCGTGCGCGACATCGCGAAGACCGCGGGTGCCTTTGCGCGCGACCTTCAGGCCCAATACGCCCTGGCAGTTACTACACCCCGACCACTCGATGTGTGCATTGGGTTTTACGAGGAGTGGAACAACGCTTTCTATAATAGCGCGCTATATGTGACTTTGGGTGGCGGATCGGCCTGGCCCGTGATCCGCCATGTGCACCGAAAGCTCTTCCTTCCCACGTACGGAATGTTCGACGAGGAGAGGTTCGTCGATCGCGGCTTCGAGGTTCGCGCATTCGACACTCCCACGGGGCGTTCGGCAATGCTGATCTGCGAAGACGCCTGGCACAGCCTCACGGGTACCGTTGCGGCACTCGACGGAGCGACGACGCTCTACATCGTCGCCGCATCTCCGGCCCGCGGAATATGGCCGCGCGAGGATGAGGGCTCAGTTCCCGCAAACCTCAAGCGGTGGGAGCGTCTCGCCCGGGACATATCCGAGGAGCACGGAGTGTTCGTGGCGCTGGTGAATCTCGTGGGGACGGAAGGCGGGAAGACATTTTCCGGCGGATCGATCGTCTGCGGGCCGTTCGGAGATATCCGCGCGCGAGCGCCTCTCTGGGACGAGACGATCATGACGGTCTCGCTCGACCCGGAAGATCTCACCCGGGCGCGGTCCGATGTGCCGCTCCTCACTGATCTACAGACGATGATGCCGCACCTGATGCGTACGGTCGATCGGATTCAGGCCGGCGAGAGATTGGTGCTGAGCTACGACGACGTGCCTGCGGAGGCCGGGCCGCTCTCTCCGCCTGAGCGCTCGGGTAAGAAGAAGCCGAAAGACGAGAAGTCGGCCGCGAAGCTGAATGGGAGTGAGCCCATCCGCGTTTTGCGCGCGCCACAGTCTCCGGGCGGACCACCCCCGCTGGAGATCGATCCAGAGCTGGCTTCGGGATGGCTCGTCTCGTTTCTCCGAGAGGAATTCGAGCGGCGCGGATTCAAGAAAGCAGTCGTTGGGCTCTCGGGCGGTGTGGATTCGGCGGTGACCGCTTTTCTTTCCGCGGCAGCGATTGGGAAAGAGAACGTGGTTGCCGTGCGCATGCCGTATCGCACGTCGAACCCCGAGTCCCTCGCTCACGCGCAGCTCGTAATCGATGAGCTCGGGATCGAGTCACGGACGATAGACATCTCACCGGCGGTGGACGGCTATCTCTCCAGCGAGCCGGACGCGGATCCCGCGCGTCGCGGCAACGTGATGGCGCGAGAGAGGATGATCGTGCTGTTCGATCAATCTGCCAAGTACAAAGCCCTGCCGGTCGGCACTGGAAACAAGACCGAGAGACTGCTCGGCTATTTCACATGGCACGCCGACGATTCCCCGCCCATCAATCCGCTTGGCGATCTGTACAAGACCCAGGTGTGGGAGCTGGCAAAATTCCTGGGCGTTCCGTCGGTGATCGTCGAGAAGCCCGCCACGGCCGATTTGATCGAAGGCCAGACCGACGAGGGCGATTTCGGAATCAGCTACGCTGAAGCGGATAATATCCTGAACTGGCTTGTGAGCGGATACAATCCGGCGTCACTCGCGGCTCGAGGATTCGATCCGGTCAAGGTGGAGCTTGTGCGAAAGCGGCTCGCTGGCACCCACTGGAAGAGAAAACTGCCAACCGTGGCGCTGGTGAGCGCGAGCGGAATCGGTGAGTCCTACCTCAGGCCAGTGGATTATTGACCCTACCCTTGCGCCAACGGGTGGGGGTTAGGTCAGCAGATAGAGACCGTTAAGGGGTTGGCTGCGCCCGACATGAGCCTCCGCTGAGCGCGACCGCGGGCGGCATTCTGAATTCGCACGTCGAGACGATCTTGTAGCGCGTGTTGTACTTTTGCTCCGCGTCGGCGACGGCGGCGAGCTTGCCGTAGAGCGCTGCTGAATCTGTCGTGCGCGAGCAGTACACCAGATAGTAGCGAGGACCACCGCAGCCCCGAGATCCAACGGGCGCCGTCCTACATTCTCCGGCGCTCGCACAGCCGGTAGTGTCCACCAGCGCCTTGGCCTCAGCTTCGATCGCGACTATCTGGGCCCAGTCGGCCTTCTGGTCACCCGTGATGGTGAACTTCACTGGCCCCGAGCCAGGATCAGAGGGTGCGCCCGGGGTTTGCTGGGAGCAAGCGACCAGGGCCGCAGCGATTACGATCAGACGAATTTCTCGAAGCACGGTGTCAGCCTCTCTGTGACGGACACTTCACAGTCGGCAGGAATTCGGCCACCGGAACCCGGCTTCGCGGGCGTATCCCGTACGGCGCGCTATCTGCTATTTTGGAAGTCGAGATTGCCCCCGCCTGCCGGAGAATATGGCTACAAGAACGCTTCCCGATCGCAAGTCGTCAGCAGGACCAACCAGCGCGAGACTCACGTCCGAGCAGCTCGTTGGTGCATATCGAAACATGCTGCTGTCCCGTCGTATCGACGACAAGGAAGTGCAGCTCAAGCGGCAGAACAAGATCTTCTTCCAGATATCGGGGGCGGGGCACGAAGCTGTATTGACCGCGGCCGGAATGATCCTCAAGCCGGCTTATGACTGGTTTTACACGTACTATCGTGACCGCGCTCTCTGTCTCGAGCTGGGCGTCACGCCGGCCGAGATGCTCTACGAGGCAACTGGGGCCGCGATCGATCCCGCATCCGGCGGGCGCCAGATGCCCAGTCACTGGGGCCACAGGGCCTACAACATCGTCTCCGCTTCGTCTCCGACGGGCACGCAGTTCCTTCAGGGAGTCGGGAGTGCAGAGGCGTCATATCGGGCGAAGCTGCTGAACATCTCGGAAGGGTTCCAGAAGGACGAGGTGGTCCTCATCTGCACCGGCGAGGGCACCACCAGCGAAGGGGAATTCTGGGAGTCGCTGAACACTGCCGCCAACCTGAAACTCCCCGTCGTCTATCTGGTCGAGGACAACGGTTACGCCATTTCGGTCCCGGTCGAAGTCAGCACGGCCGGCGGAAGCATCTCGAAGCTCGTTCGCTCGTTTCCCAACTTCCTCATCGAAGAAGTAGACGGTTGCGATTTTCTCGCGAGCTACGATGTGATGGAGCGCGCCATCGAGTACGCGCGGCAGCGGAAGGGCCCGGCACTGGTGCACGCGAACGTGATTCGTCCGTACTCGCATTCGCTGTCGGACGATGAGACGTCGTACCGTGTACCCGCCGAGCGTGAGGCCGATGCGGCGCGGGATCCGGTGACTCAATTCCCGAAATGGCTGCTGTCGGAAGGCCACGTTACCGAGGATGAGCTCAAGCAGATCCTGGAAGACGTGGACAGCATCGTACTGGCCGCCACCGATGATGCGCTCGCGCAGCCGCAGCCAGGCCCTGAGACGGTGTACTTCGGCGTGTACTCGCCGGACGTGGATCCGACGAGCGAGCAGTTTGACACGGAGGACGATCCGCAGTTCTCGGGGAATCCGACGACGATGGTCGATCTACTCAACTCGTGCATGAAGGACGAGATGCGCCGGGACTCGAAGATTCTGGTCTTCGGCGAAGACATCGCGGACGTTTCGCGCGAAGAGCACATAGGCAAGGTGAAGGGCAAGGGCGGCGTATTTACGGTGACGCGTGGGCTACAGAAGGAGTTCGGCAGCGCGCGCGTGTACAACTCGCCCCTGGCTGAGGCGAACATCGTGGGCAGGGCCATAGGTCTGGCGTTACGTGGATTCAAGCCTGTGGTCGAGGTGCAGTTCTTCGACTATATCTGGCCGGCCTACATGCAGATCCGTGACGAGCTTGCCACGATGCGTTGGCGGTCGAACAACAATTTTGCCGCGCCGGTGGTCGTGAGAACGACGTACGGCGGGTACATCCGCGGTGCGATCTATCACTCGCAGACGGGTGCGTCGATCTTCACGCACTGTCCCGGCCTCCGAGTCGTTTGTCCGGCGACGGCGCTCGATGCGAACGGACTGTTACGCACGGCGATCAGGTGTGACGACCCGGTGATCTTTCTCGAGCACAAGCACCTTTACCGCCAGACGTACAACAAGTCCGCCTACCCCGGTCCGAACTTCATGATTCCGTTCGGAAAGGCGAAGGTCGTGCGCGAGGGTACCGACGTCACGGTCGTCACGTATGGCGCGACCGTCCAGCGCGCACTCACGGCCGCGAACGCGGTTGCCGAGAGCGGGATCTCGGTCGAGGTAATCGACCTGAGGACGTTGAGCCCATGGGACCGAGAGGCTGTGTTCAGCTCGGTGAAGAAGACTTCACGGGTGATCGTCGGCTACGAGGATTCGCTTTCGTGGGGGTACGGCGCCGAGATCGCCGCAGCGATAGCGGACGAGTGCTTCGCGTGGCTCGATGCGCCGGTGAAGCGGGTGGCGTCGGCGGATACGTTCGTGGGGTACGCTCCGCGGCTGGAGGATGCGATACTGCCGCAGGTTGCGACTTTCAAAGACGCGTACGAAGAGATCGTGAAGTTCTAGCTACAGCTATTGTGGGGGTATCGCCCCGCCCGGCGCCGAGCCACCCATCGTTGGAAGCTGCACCGCAGTGTAGCTCGAAGGAATCTCGAACGCCTTCGGATCCGAATCGATCCACTTTAGCGAGGTGACTTCAGCCTGGCTGTTGGTGACCCGTGTCTGACCCTGGGCGGTTAGCGTATTGGAACTGCTAGCGCGCAGCGGAACGCCCTTGGGCAACCGGGCACTGGCGGCCTTCATCTTGTCCGCGAATTCCTTGTTCGTGGTTCCGAACATGTTCGCCATGTCGCCACCTGTCATGCTGGCGAACGGATTCAATGTGCCCTTGATGTCTGTCGCGTAGTAGGTGTCGTTCGTGCTGGAGATCTTGGCGACCTGCTGCTGGCCCATCGCGCTTATCGTCATGGTCATTCCAGTCGCGATGCGATAGTGGGCCGTGGGGTGCCCAAGGATCACGGGACCGGCCCCGAGACTGTCGACCTGTGCCTTCGTGTCGGTGAAGTCCATCTTCATCCCGCCCATCTGCTGCGCCTGAGCGATCATTTCAGCCGGACGCACCCGCAGATACTGGTTCTTTTTGGAATCCAGGTAAGCAATCGTCCTGCCGGTGTCTGTCACGATCATGCTGACCATGCTATCGGACGCGAGTGGGCTCACCTGGGCGCTCGTTCCTTTCATTATTACGTCGAGACGCATTTTGTCAGCAGTGCCGACGGCATGACCCGTGATGACGCCGGTGTCCGGGCTACCCTGGATGTTGACGGAGGTGCGGAAATCCATCGCCAGCGTCTTACCGGGGTTCTGGGCGCTCGCATATGACATCGGCGCGAGAACGAGCGCGGCCGCGCCCATCAGGCGTGAAGCGAATCTCATGCTGAAATTCCTGGAGTTGATGATTGGGTGGGGGTCCGGGGGAAAGACGTCGATCCCGACCTAAGCGTAACCCTTAGATGGGATTTAGTGCCCTTCCCGCGGCCACCGGAGTGAGGCCAGTATCGACGCCGCTAGAACCGCGCCGACAACCCCCAGCGATGCGACGATGGGCAAGTGCACGAAGTGCTCGAGGAGCATCTTCCCGCCAATGAAGATCAGCACGAGCGAGAGGCCCAGCTTGAGGTAGACGAATTTGTCCACCAGGCCCGCCAGGAGAAAATAGAGCGCGCGAAGTCCGAGGACGGCACAGATGTTCGATGTGTAGACGATGAACGGATCGCGCGTTACGGCGAAGATCGCCGGTATCGAATCCATCGCGAAGATGACGTCGGTGGTGTCGACTATGATAAGAACGATGAACAGCTGAGTCGCGGCGAACCTGGTCCCGCCCCCTTTAGCCGGCTGGCGAATAAAGAATTTGTCGCCATGGTAGTCATCCGCTACGGGTATGATGCGCCGCGCCAGGCGGAGCAGCGGATCGCGCTCCGGGTTGTACGCGTTTTCGTCTTTCTGGAGCGCCATCTTTATGCCCGTGAACACCAGAAAGGCGCCGAAGATGTACAGCGTCCACGCGAATCTGGTTACGAGTGCGGAGCCGGCGACGATCATCACGCCGCGCAACACCAGCGCGCCGATGATGCCCCAGAAGAGAACGCGGTGCTGATACTTCTCGGGAACGTTGAAGTACGTGAAGATGAGGACGAACACGAAGATGTTGTCCACCGATAGCGCGTACTCGATCAGATAGCCGGTCAGAAATTCGAGTCCGGACTGCTTTCCCATCGTTTGGTAGACGGCGAACGCGAAGCAGAGCGAAAGCGCGACCCAGACCGCGCTCCATGTCGCTGCTTCCCTGACCGACACCGTCGACGACCGGCGGTGGAGCACGCCCAGGTCGAGTGCGAGGATCGCGAGGACAACGACGTTGAATCCGACCCAACCCCAGAGGCTGTTCAAGGCCTGTGAGGGCTGGCGGGACGGCGCCTCAAAGCTACCGGCGCTCTAATGCGTCGCGAACGTCGAGAAGGATCTCGAAGTAGAGCTGCTCTCTGCGATAGGCGAAATCGAGCGTCGCCATCTGGGTCTGATCGCTGGATACTTTAGCCCGCTCGAAGGCTTCGCGATACATCTCATCGAGGTCGTTCAGAATCGTGGTGCGCGTGCGTGACATTGACTTGCTCTCCGGGCTCGAAGCGCTGCGATTGTCGGTCGAGGTGAGGCCGGCGATGCGCTGAAGCGCGGTCTCCGGGTCCTCGTTCTCGAAAATCATTTTTTTGGCGGCCCCTAACGCGAGCCGGCGGGGATTGAATGGATTTGGCGGGATCACTGCAACGTGTGGCTGTGGGTGTGAAAGGTAAGGCCGGGATGAGTGGGCGCTAACCCCCGAGACGAAAGAAAATCGCCTCCTCCACCGGCTGCCCCCGTTTCAGGTGCTCGACGACGATTCGCTCCAGAAGCGCCGGCGTGACTCTGTGGTACCAGATACCCTCCGGATACACCACCACGATCGGTCCATCGGCGCAGACCCCGAGGCACGGCGTCTCGCCTCGCTTGACGCGATCAGGACCGAAAAGAAGATCCTCCCGCTGCAACAGCTCGGAGAGCTGCGAATAGAGCTGACGTCCCCGCCGCTCGGGAGAACAGAAATTTCCCGTGCACACGATTACGTGCCGCGAGTACTGCTCCATTTGAGGCTGTGAAGGATCGGTCATTGCTCAAAAGATAGTTGGGAGCGCGATCCACTTGCCCCACCGCGTTCGTCACCCGATTATCCTGAAGGCTCTCCTCTTTCAGGAGCTATTCATGGGTCCCGCCGTTTCACGTTCCGCCTCAACGATCGATACCGAGATAAAAGCCAAAGGTTACGTGCACCCGGAAGTGCTGGTGACAACTTCCTGGCTCGCCGAACACCTCGATGATCCCGCAATAAGAGTGATCGAGAGCGACGAAGACGTTCTGATCTACGATACCGGCCACATTCCCGGCGCTCAGAAGCTCGATTGGCACGAGGACCTCAATGACCCCGTCCTCCGGGACTATATCTCCTCGGAACAGTTCGAGAAGCTGCTGCGCAGAAAAGGGATAGACGAGAACACGACGGTCGTGTTCTATGGCGACAAGAACAACTGGTGGGCCACGTACGCCTTCTGGGTATTTCAGCTGTTCGGATTCACCAACGCGAAACTTCTCGATGGCGGCCGCATGAAGTGGGAGAAGGAGGGCCGGCCGTTCAATACCGATGTCCCGGGCCTCGCGGCGACCAGCTATAAAGCTCCGGAGCGTTCCGACGAGAAGATCCGCGCGTTCTTTCACGAAGCCAGGGATCACTCCGCTGACGGAAAGCCGCTGATAGACGTGCGCTCGCCCGAGGAATACTCGGGCCAGCGGATGCACATGCCCGACTATCCCCAGGAAGGAACGCTTAGAGGAGGACACATCAAGGGTGCCCGCAGCGTGCCGTGGGCGCGCGCGGCAAACCCTGACGGCACATTCAAGGATGCCGAAGGGCTCCGCGCGATTTACGAAAAGGAAAAAGGTCTCGGGAAGGCCGACGACATTATCGCCTACTGCCGCATCGGAGAGCGCTCCTCCCATACCTGGTTCGTGCTCACCTATCTGCTCGGCTACGATCGCGTCAGAAATTACGACGGCAGCTGGACCGAGTGGGGTAACGCCGTGCGTGCTCCGATCGAAAAGGGAGCCGAGCGATGACAGCTCCGGTCCCGACCGCAAAGACTACGGCGAAGCCGTCTCTGATTCATGTAGAGTGGGTCGGGGAGCACCGCTTCGACGCAGGACGTCCGGACGGACCAACAGCTCGCATCGACGGTGATGGAAAAACCGGACAGAGCCCGCCCGAGGCCCTGCTCAGCGCGCTGGCGAGCTGCGTGTCCTACGATGTCGTCGATATCATGGCCAAGCAGCGCACGCCAGTCAAAACGCTATCGGTCGACGTCGTGGGAGATCGGGTGGATACCATACCGCGGCGATACAAGAACATCGCCCTGAACTTCCACATAGAGGGAAAGGGAATCGAAAAGGATCAGGCGCTGCGCGCGATCGAGCTGGCGGTGACGAAGTATTGCTCGGTGCGCGACTCGCTGAGGAGCGACATCATGGTCGCCTGGAGCGTTGAGCTGCGGGGAGAGTAGTGTCCTAGCTTCGCCGGCGCTTCCGCGGCTTCGACGCCGCTGCGGCATAGGGTGCCCATTTTTTCTCTGAATCTTCCATCTCTTCGCGAAGCTTGAGGTAGCTGTCGTACCGCTCCGCGTTGATCGTTCCGCGATCCACCGCGGCGCGCACTGCGCACCCAGGCTCTACTCGATGCGTGCAGTCGCCGAACTTGCAGTTGGGAATCTGAGGCCTGAACTCCCGGAAGCATTCGTCGAGATGCTCCGATGCGAGGCCCCACATACCGACCTCGCGCAAACCCGGAGTGTCGACCACGTAGCCTGCATCGGGCAGCGGATGCAACAGCGCGCCGACGGTCGTGTGCTGTCCCTTGTCGACCGATTCACTGATCTCGCCGACACGGAGGTCCAAGCCGGGATACATGGAGTTCATGAGCGACGATTTCCCCACACCCGACGGGCCCGTGAGCACCGAGGTCTTTCCAGCCAGCTCATCGTGGAGCTCGTTCAGCCCAACGCGTTGCTTGACGCTTGTGTAGTGCACCGGGTACCCCGCCGTCGCGTACGGCTCGAACGTGCGCTCGACCTCCGCCCTGTCGACGAGCTCGATCTTGTTGATGACGATGCGCGACTGGAGTGAATTCCCTTCGGCGATCACCAGGAATCGGTCGAGCATCCGCCGGTGCGGCACCGGCTTGGCAGCGGCGAATACGACGATGACCTGATCAACGTTGGCGGCGACGATTCGCTCACCCTGACCGGCACCGGGGGCGCGACGGGCGAGCTGCGAGTGGCGCGGGAGAATCTCGGCGATGGCCCAGTGTTCCTCACGCAGATCCGTCTCCAGAATTACGCGATCGCCCACCGCCAGTTTTCTTGTCTCGTCGCGCTCCTGCTTGAGCCTTCCGCGCATGGATGCTTCGTGTATCTCGCCCGACTCGGTGCGAACGTGCCATATGCCGCCCGTCCCTTTGAGTACGACGCCTTCCTTTCGCGTCAAGCGCTTCCCTCCTGGCGCATCGCATCCCACCAGGGAAGAAGCTCGGACCGCTTGGCCTTGATGAGATCGTCGAGGCGTGCCTTCACCTCGTTCAGCATCATCGCGCCGACCAGCTTGCGGGCGTCGTCCTCGGTGTTGGAGAACGCGAGAAATTCCGTCTCGAGATGCCCGCTGGCGACGGGGTCACCTTCGCGCCAGCGCACGAAAAGAAGGTAGGCGGCGAATGGACGTGTCTTGTCTCCACTCGTATCGGTGACGATCTCGACGCTGTACGATGCGCCATCACTTCCCTCAAATGCCGCTGGCCGGTCGTGCACGGCCATGTAGCCGCCGATCGTATTCGGATCGCCCTTGGAATGATCGGCCGGGAGGAATCGTCCCATTATTTCTGGCGGCGGGTGCCGGCCATCTCCTTCAGAATATTCCCGGTGAGGAACGCGATATTGGCTGGACGCTCGGCGAGTCTCCGCATCAGGTAAGGGTACCACTGCGTTCCGAAGGGAACGTAGACGCGCATCCGGTATCCCTCCCGCACCAGTTGATCCTGCAGATCGCGCCGCACTCCGTACAGCATCTGGAACTCGAAACGGTTCAGCGCGATCTGATTCTCCTTCGCGAACCGCTTCGCGTCTTTGATGATCGCTTCGTCGTGCGTCGCGATGCCGGGGTAGTTGCCGTGCTGCATCAGCGCGTGCATGCAGCGAACGTAGCTCGTATCGACGTCTTTCTTGGCGGGGTAGGCGACGGTCTCGGGTTCCTTGTACGCGCCCTTGCAGATTCGCACCCGCGCCTTGATCAGATTCATGTGCTCGGCGTCGGCGAAGCTGCGAAAGAGATAGCTCTGGAGTACGACGCCCACGTTTTCCCTGTAAGCTGGATACAATCGCTGCTCGAAGAGATCGAGCGTTCGCTGCGTGTATTCGCTGGACTCCATGTCTATGCGGACGAACGTGCGGTACTCTCGCGCGCGCTGCAGGATCTTGTGCATGATCGAGACGCAGAGATCCTCGGAGATGTCGAGACCCATCGCCGTCAGCTTGACGGAGACGTTCGCATCCGCTTTACGCTCGTAGATCCGGTCGAGCATGTTGACGTAGGCCTGTCCCGCGGTGCGCGCCTCGGCCTCGTTGTGGACGCTCTCGCCCAGCAGATCGAGGGACGCCGTGATCCCCCGCGCATTAAGCCGGTTGACCGCCGAGAGCGCGCTCTCGAGCGTCTCGCCCGCGACAAATCGGTTGGCCATGCTCTTTGCCAGCTTGTTATTGCGGACAAACCGGAAGATCTGCTGTTGCTCGGACAGATAAAGCATGACGCTGCGAAGCATTAGTTCTCTGGTGTTTGTGGAGATGATGCCGTGGAACGGCGCGGGGCCGCGCTCCGCGATCGACGCGAGAGGTCGAAGATGCGCTTTACAGGATATCGGCCGCCTTTCCGGATGTGGCTGTCGAAGAGATTCCACGTTGTGAAGCCGTCATCGCTCTCCGGCTCCAGCAGATAGACTATGAGCGCTCCGCGAGGCTGCGCGGTGGAGACGAGGAAGGATCCCGCCGGCAGCGCTTGCAATCCTCGCTCCCAACGCCCTTTTAGTCGCACCTCGCGATGCCCCTGAAACGGGCGCTGACTGGTAATGATGGAATCGATGACGTAGGACTCGCCACGCGCATTCCAGGCGGAATCGGACCTGTCGACACGAATGCCGTGGAGGCGTAGCAGCGTCACAACGGCGGTATCTTCCGGGGCGACGACATAGGCGGCTGGCGGCACGCGATCCAGCGTCGATGTGAATCTGTCGTACACGGGCATCCGGATCGTCCTCAGGCGTCCCGTGCGTCGCTCGCCGCGTGGCACTCCCGGCTGGGTGAGAGAAGAGTCTCCTGTCTTCTCCAGGTCTTCCCTGACGACATCGAGCATGCGCGGCGTCGCGATGAGCTCGGAGCGAATCGCCACCAGTTGCAGCGAGTCGGGCGATCGGCCCCACGCCAGCGCCTGGCTATCGGCGCGCGCGGAGAGAGATCTGATTGCGGCTGCCCTCTCCGCCACGAGGGAAAGTGTTTCCTTCACGAATGCGTAGGTGGAGGCGATTCGCCGCTTGAGCGTGTCATGCGAATACGCCTCGCTCAAAATCGCGATGCGACCGCGGATTCCGTAGTAGTTGGTTCCGAAGCGGGGACGCGCGTCGTACGTCGCCCAGCCGTTGCGAGCCGAGGTGTCCGAGAACAGACTTCGCTCGTC
>JBBQFZ010000005.1:0-76489 GCA_038322455.1 Gemmatimonadales bacterium
CCAGCGATTCCTCATGTAGTAGAGAGACGTATTCCCATCCACCCAAAGCAAACCCTTCCAGAGAAGCTTGTTGTCGGTGTTCCCCTGCACCGTGGGCACTCCCCAGGAGTCGTAGCTCGCCGTCTGACTCACAACCCCTCCCTCAACAGTTCCCATCACGTTGCCAAGCGCGTCCTGGTGGTGATATCGAACCACGTTCGGCATCAAAGCTCCCGACACCTGGGCAAAGGGCTGGTCAATCGTGCCCGGAAGATAGACGTAGTCGGCGATTCGTTTCCCAGTCGAATCGAGCTCGGCCAAGAGCTGGTCTCCATCCCAGAGCAGCTCCCTGACGTGCCGGCCGGTCGCGTCGGTGGTGATGATCCTGATCGGCTTCCCTAACGCATTGATGTGATAATTGGTCTGAGAGGTACCGTTGTTGTAGATCACCGTCGCCAGCTTGTTCTCCAAAGTCCAGAAGTACTGCCGATCGGCTTGAGCGCTCGTCTTTCTCGACACGTTGCCGTCGGCATCATAGGTGTAGCTTGAGCCGTTGAAGCTCGTGTAGCGATTGGCAGTTGTTGGTGATCCGCCGTGATCGGTGCGATTCCCCGTTGCGTCGTAGGTGAATGCATCGCTGGACATAAGCGTTGGACAGTAGTATCCGATTCCCGACCCGTCCTGCGGAACATAGTCGTCGCTCGATTTTGTGCAGGATGTTCGGATATCGCGGCCCATAAGCCGTCCAAGGAGGTCGTAGCCGAACGCCGATTGATTGCCCGCGCCTTGCGCAGGAGTCATCTGGTCGATGCGCGCGGCCAAGTCGTAGTGCTGAGCGCGACCTAGGCTGGCTTCAAGAGGAGCGGACCAGTAATAGCTCTCTCGTGGTGCGTGGAGCGCGGTATTGCTTAGCGTAATCGGAGGAACTCCGTGATAATCGACCTCGGATAGCAGGCCCTCCGGGTTATACGAAAACTTCGTCGTGTCGGAATCGATGTTGACCGAGACCAACTTCCCATCAGTCCCCCACACGAATCGCCTCTTGTTGAAAACGAGCCCGGTGTTCGAGCTGATAACAGTGCTATCAGCCCCCGAGGTCGTCATAAGGCCGCCGTGAAATATTCTGTAGCGACTCGTGCCCCTCCAGATGACCGTTGAGTCCGATGCAACCCCACCCCCTACGCCGGGATTGACGAAGACGGAGTCTCTCTCAACCGAGTTCCACGCAACGAAGCCCAGATCGTTCGGGAGATAGCTGTAAAAGCAAGTGTCGAAGGGTGAGCCGAACCTCTTGACGACGCGGCCCAGGTTGTCGAGAGCGCTGCTCAAGATCATGTTCCGGCGGTTCGTTGTACTCGTTAGATCTCCCGCTGCGTCGTAGCGTTGCCTGACGCATGCCGCGAACGGATCGCACTCGGCGGTGTTCCAGCCGAGGGAGTTGTGGTCCACGTGATACCCGTTGCCCTTCTGATCGTGAAGGTCGGTCATAAACAAAGCGTCGTATCCGAGGACCACCGGCGTGGCGTTCACTCCATCGTAGATATTGGTCGGCCTGTTCAGAATGTCATAGGCCGTAGTTGATGTCGACGATCCGGTTCCAGACACGGTGGAGTCGCGCCCAAGTGCGTCGAAAGTCTTGGTGGTTCCACGTCCGCCGGCGACTCCCGTATACCTCAAGTTGCCGAATCTGGAGTCGTAAGCGTAGGTGGTACGGTGGCCCATGTCGTCCTTCACGGTGTCGATGCGAATCGTAGCTGGATCGTAGACAAGATCGACATATTCGTGCCGTGGCCCCCAGTAATCGACATGGATCAACCGGTTATTCGCGTCGTAGCGTCTGCCTTCCAATCGGGTACCGGCGCCGTACACGCTGTCGACCTGACCCAGTGGTCCTGCGTGTTGATAATAGATCGCAGAATCTCCCGCGGCCTTGGTCATCGTGACACGTCCCGAGGCATCATAAGCCATGGAATCCACAGATCCGTCGGGACGCGTGATGCTGAGTGGCAGAATGCCGTTCATGTTCAACAGCGTGTGGCGACCGGCCGGGTCGGTGATATTCACGGCTTGGCCGAATCGGTTGACTGCAAACTGCGTGGTGCGTCCCACGGGATCGGCGACCGAGCCCACGCCTCCGATCTGCCAGGCATAATAGTGAACGACGGGGTTGGCCAGAGTTGTTGTACCGCCACCTGCGTCGATCGGGACCTGAGGCAGCGTCACCGAAGAAAGCTTCCACGAGTTGTCGTACCCGAGAGTAGTTATGCCACCTCGACGATCTGTGATGGTGGCAAGCCGCCCATTCGCGTCGCAGGCGAAGACGGTGGCGACGCCATCTGGATCCTGCGCGCTCTGAAGACAGCGATTCGCATTGACAACAAACCATGTGCCACGACCCTGCCACTGCGTTCCGTCAGCCCCCGGCTCCTGAATCATCTGCAGCCCATTCGCGTCGTAAGACAGTCCAATCGACGTCACAGCTCCGCTCGGCTGCTTCCGGTACGGATCTTTCACGGCCTGGAGCCGGCCCGACGAATCGTACCAAAAAGTGTAGGTGCGACTGCTGATTTCGATGAGCGACGTCTCCTGCCCCACACTGTTGAAGACCACGCGCGTACCGTCTGGATACCACCTTGTGTACGACTGCGTCCCATTGTCGAAACTCAGCGATGTGTAGTCGGCGGCTTTGATATTCAGTGATGTGAATCGAACGGCAGACCCATCGCCTTCCGTAACCATGAAGCCGTTACCCAAGGTCGAATACAGGTGCTGGACTCCCGCTACCGTCCAGCCCTTTGCGATCGGAGAGCTCATCTCATTGACTACCATGACTTGGGTATTGATGGTTTTCGTAACCACTTGCCCATCGGCGAACGTCGCGCGGATAGTAATGACCAGTGGATAGACGTTAGTCGCCAGAGCAGACGCATCAAACTGTCCGAAAAGTCGTTGGTTGAACGGTCCCCCACCAAACGAGAGCTGCGTCGACCCGTTCACGAAAGTGACAGGGCTCGAGTTTACCGTAGCCTCCATGGTATAGCCGTTCACCATGACGCCGGTCCCGTCGTTGGGAGTGACGTCTGCAAACAGAAACGGCCTTGGTGATGCCTGGTCGCCATTATAGACCAGCGTCACGTTACGCGGCTGATCGAGGCTGTAGTAAGGGATCGTGCCGAAGCTGTAGGTTGCGGCGAAACATGCCACCGCGCAGATGGCTGGGCCGATATAATCGCCGTTATTCATCGTACCATCGAGCGCGAAGTTATGGATTACTCGCGGGTAAGCGCGAGCAGGGGTAGTCTGGAGCACGGCAGCAAAGAGAAACGCCGGCAGCAAGCCGAGCCGCCGCGGTATTTTCGCATAAGTCATTGTTGGATTCCTCTTTCAGTTATCGAATCAGAACGCGCGCGGCTTGCAGCACGGCGTCGAAGATTTTTGTTTTTTTCTTTACAGCTTTTGCCGCGGTCGAAGCGAGCTGAATGGATGCCGATTCCGCTACGACGGTGATCGTCGCCTTTGTCGTCCCACACTCGCCACGAGAAGTGCAGATCCGCGCCGCAACCTCATGTTGCCCGGCAGCAAGGACTTCGCTGGGGTCTGCAAGCCGACCCCAGGCTTCGCCTTCGGTGAGCTGGAATAGCGATCTCCTGTCCTTGCCATCGACAGTGATCGAAAAGCTGAGCGCGTCGATCGGATCCAGCGGCTCGCCACTCATGAAACGCAGGACGGCAACCGGCTTGTCCTCGGGCACCGCCGTTCCTTCCGTGGGTGCGGCCACGCTAATCACGGGTCGGCGATAGGCCGGCAGCGTAGCTGGCACGCCGGCCGGAGCGCCGGTGGGGATTGGTTGCGGGTAAGGATACTGCTGCGGTGGATAGGGTTGCGGATATACCGGGTAGCCGGGCGGCGGATACGGCTGCTGTCCATTCGCCTTGCTCACCCCGACGCTTAGCGCAAGCATTGTCGCAACGCACGCCACGTGACGGCTCGCGCGAGGGATGCGGATGCATCGCATGATGATATGCTCCTCCTGATTTGGACTGCGCATGCATCGCGGTCGCGTTGCTTACGCACATCCTTCCAAGAGATGCACTCCTCGGTGTTACATCATCGCACGATGCGAAAGAGCCCCGCCGATGGCGAGGCTCTCGTGATATGGGTGATGCGTTCGCTTACGAGTGACGAAATCGCGCGAGCACCGTTCCAACGATCGCCTGATTGCTCCGTGGTATTTGCACTGCTCCATACTCAGGATTGAACGAGCTTAGCTCGATCCGGTTGTCTTCGATCGCAGAAATGTACTTCACCACATAACCCTGCTCGGGAACATGAGCGACAACCAGCTCGTCGACCGACGGCCGCGTACCAAGCTTGATCAGAATTACATCCTTCGGCTCGAGCACGGGCGACATACTGTCACCCGCGACGCGTAAAGCGATGTATCGATCTGACGACGGGATGTCCTCTGGCAGTTCTAGCCAATGCTCGCACGGTTCCTCCCAAAGCTCTCTCCCATCCCCCGCCGCCACGGCGAGATCGAGCATGGCTGCGCATCTGCTTTGCGCTGACTCCGCGATCGAACGAGCGACACTTCCGACAACGGGTGCAGCGCGATAGCGTAGCTCTCGTTCGGGCAACTTCTTCTCCGTTCGTCGCGCAGCGATACACGTAGTAGTCCGCTTCGCAAACGCCGATGCGCTGCGTTCGTCACTCGCTCGTTCAGATCCGCTCAACCCAGCGCGAAGATCATGAGCCAGCCAGGAAAGAAACCGCTCGCTGTGATAAGCTTTCTCATCGTCTATTGCCTCGATCTCGGCAGCAACGAGACGCATCAATTCGTCAATCAGATGTTCATCGTATTTCATACTGGCTCCGGCGGAGAAATGCCCTTCGGTTCTCTCGTTGACCGAACATTCGAATCGTCTCGCTCTCGGTTTTCATCGAGACGCACGTCAGCTCGGCGGAAGAATTTTCGAATCTCGTTTTTCTGAGGACCATCGAGCGATGCGACATACAGAATCGCGAGTTTGAGGAATCGCTCGCGGATCCGGGACAATCGGACCCGCGCCGCGCCATAGCTGACCCCAAGCTGCTCGGCGAGATCCCGGAGTGCGATGTGACGCCCGACACCCACCATCATGATGATTTCCTCCTGGCTAAGCTCATGAACGAATTTCTCCGCCAGCATGACAATGGCGGAACGAAGATTGGGCTGGCCCTCCGCATCGAGCGAGCGCGCCGCATCCATTCCGTACTGCGAATGGCATTCGGCGACGATTCGCTCACCCGAATCGCCGTACTGCGCATAGGCGCTTTCATCAACGGCGCGATGGCGTTGTTCGTCCCGATGGCGAGTTCGTGCACGATTACGAAGAGCAGATATCAGATATCGGCTCAAGTCTCGTGGCGGCGCCTCGGCCTCGAGGAGATGAATCACAACATCATCCAGTAGTGTTTCAACCAGTGATTCGCGGTCTTCGGCTGGAACGCTCATCTTCTTCGCCTGATCGCGCAGGAGCGGACAGTAGAGTAGAAAGAGCTCCTTCATGCCTGGCTCTTCGCCACGCCGGATGCCGGCGATAAGGTGTCCATCAGTTGGATAGCGGGTGGATGGCCCCTTTGCACTACGGGTCGATCTAGTAACCGCTTCGCGTTCCTCCCAATCCACTTCTTCCTCTCGGCTCCGGGGGAATTGTCCTCTCCAATAGATGCACTCCAGGGTGTTACACCTCCTGAGGATGAATCGGAGTACTCACGGTGCGTTCGTCGTCTTCTGCGCCGTCGTGATCAACGCGACCGCGCAGATAACGATTGCCGCGGCCACTCCGGTGCGAATCGATAACCTCTCTCCTGCGATCGCCCATCCGAGAACCACGGCGACAATCGGATTCACGTATGCGTACGTGCCGAGCCTGGCCGGCGATACTTTGTCGAGCAGCCAGATATACGACGTGAAGCCCAGCAGCGAGCCGAAGGTGATCAGATAGGCGAGGCCAATAGCGGATGCTCGCGAAACCTGGTGCACGTCAAATCTGGAGAATTCGCCGCTCAACGCACCGACGATGATGAGAAGCACGCCCCCACCGAGCATTTCCATGCCCGTCGTGAGAAGCCCGGACTCCGGAAGCTCTGCATCGCGCGACCAGAACGATCCGATCGCCCACGATAGCGAGCCGAGTATAAGAACGAGCGCGCCGATCGGCCGCACGTCTCCGCTTCCCCCGAAATTGCCCGGACCGACGAGAACGATGATACCGACGAAGCCGAGCACGAGCCCGACGAGAATCGCCACGCCCGGTCGCTTTCTCGGTGGCCTCATCCATTCGATGATCACGAGCCAGAAGGGCAGAATCGACACAAGCAGCGCCGTAAGCCCGGACGGCACGTACTGCTCCGCCCAGACGACGGCGCCATTGCCGCCAAGGAGAAGAAAGCCGCCGGCGATCGTCGCGTTTCGCCAGTGAGTCTTCGTCGGCGCTGGCGCGCCCTTGTAGCGCGCCCAGAAATAGAGAAGCGCGCCGGAGACGAGGAAGCGCGCGCCGGCCATAATGAAGGGCGGAATCGTCCGATCCGCGTAGCTGATCGCGAGATAGGTGGAGCCCCAGATGATGTAGATCGACGCGAACGCGGCAGCGATCTGTGATCGCGGAGCGTATTTCTGATTCACTCGTCCACGTTCCGCCGCTCGCGTTTCTTGTGTGAATGTCGCTTCTTGCCCTCGAGTCGCGCTTCCTTCGACGCTCTCGTCGGGCGCGTCGGTCGTCTTTTCTTCGGCACCAGCAGCGCGCGACGCACAGTTTCGGCGAGCCTCTCCTCGGCGAGATCCCTGTTACGGGCCTGACTCCGCATGTCGCTCGCAACGATGCGAATACTTCCCTCGGTCGTGAGCCGCGACGCGAGTCGAGCGAGGAGCCTGGCTCTCTGATCTTCCGTGAGCGCTCTCGACGCGGGGATATTCCAGAAAATCTCCACCCGCGATGACGTCTTGTTGACGTGCTGTCCACCCGCGCCGGACGCGCGCGAAACACGGAAATCGAGCTCGCTCCGGGGGATCGCAACGGACTCGTTGACCTGCAGGAGATTCTCGGCCGCGACGGGAGCGGAATCGCTCATCAGCGCCAGCGGAACAGCTTGAGCGCGGCGAAGAAGGTCACCACTCCCCACACGATTATCACCAGCAGCTGTGGACTGACCGCCGCGAGCGAAGCCCCCTCGAGCATGTTGGCGCGGAGCGCATCATTCACCGCCGTCAATGGAAGCAACCGGATGAACGGTTGCACCGCGTGTGGAAAGTTTGCCGAGGAGAAGAACACTCCGGAGAAAATCCACATTGGGAGCATGATGAAGTTCATGATCCCGGAGACGGCCTCGGTCGTCTTGGCGCGGGAGGCGGTCAGCAGACCCAAACCTCCAAACGACACGGCGCCGAGAACGCAGATCAGGAAGAGCGTCACCAGCGAGCCACGAAGCGGAACGCCGAACGCAAAGTGTCCGAATCCGAGAAGCGTGGCGACCTCCAGTACCAGAAACACCAGTCGCGAACACAGATATGAGAAGAGGTACTGCGCGCGCGACATCGGCGTCGCCATCAGCCGCTTGAGCAGCTTCTTGCTGCGCGCGGTGACGATCGAGAAGCCGAGCCCCCAGATGCTGCTCCCCATCAGATTCATTCCGAGGAGCCCGGGAATCAGGAAGTCGATGTAGCGCGAGCCGGCCTCCGTTACATAACTGTCGGTCGCGCGGACGGGGTCAGCTCTGCCTGCTCCCGTCTGCACGTCGCGATCGACCAGAACCCGCGCGCTCACCGCGTCGGCGCGTCCGCGATCGTAGACGTAGTGGACGCTGTCTTTCACCGCTCCCGGGGCCACGAGCACCGCAACCTTTCCCGTGCGCAAGGCGAGGGCTGCCGCGCTATCACCGTACGTCGTAACCACGAGCGTCGAATCTTTTTGCAGAGACTGAACGAGCGCGGCGCTCCCTGGTGCCGTTGTGATCACGCCAACCGCGACCTTGTCGGGTCCTCGCTGCCTGAACGCGATTCCCAATCCAGCCGCGAGCAGAATTGGAAAAACGAACGTCCAGAACACTGCTTCCGGCTCGCGGATGAATTCGCGAAAACGCACCAGCGTCAGCTGAACCATCGAGCTGTTCCTGAATCCGCGCCGCCTGAGCGGCCGCCGCTCGGCTCGCGCCATCTCCTCGGTCATCGGAAACGGGACTCGCTTATTCATCGCGCAGAGTCCTCCCCGTCAGCGACACGAACACGTCCTCGAGTGTCGCCGACGTTTTCCTCGGCTCCGGCGGCGGCAAGTGCGAGACGTCGATCGATTCGATGAGCTCCTGCGGTGCCCCCTGCGCGATCACCCGACCGTGATCGACGATCGCTACGCGGTCGCAGAGACGCTCCGCCTCTTCCATGTAGTGCGTCGTCAGCACGATCGTCTTCCCTTCCGCCTGAAACTTCGAGATCAGCTCCCAAAGCCCCCTGCGAGAGACGGGGTCGAGGCCGGTGGTCGGCTCGTCGAGAAACAGTAGCTGTGGATTCCCGACCAGCGCGCACGCGACCGCGAGACGCTGCTTCTGCCCGCCCGAGAGTCCCCCAACACGGGAATACCGCTTTTCTCCGAGGTCCACCTGGTCGATGACATCTCCGACGTCGCGCGCATCGCGGTAGAAACTTTGAAAGAGCGTGAGTGTCTCATCTACGGTGAGCTTCTCCGAGAGCTGTGTTTCCTGCAACTGAATCCCTAGCAACTCCCGTAAGTCGTCGGCATCCGTCTCCCAGCGCCTGCCGAGGACTTCGACGCTGCCGGAATCAGCTGTGAGAAGTCCTTCGCAGATCTCGATGGTCGTCGTCTTTCCGGCGCCATTGGGACCAAGAAGGCCAAAGCATTCGCCCGCGCGAACCTCCAGATCCAGACCATCGACGGCGACCACGTCGCTATATGATTTTCTGAGTCCCTGGACGCGAAGCGCGGGGGCCGGTGAGGTTGCCGTTGCCATGAAACTTCCTATAACCCGTTACCGTAAAATGAATTAGCGTTGGCACCCTTATCGGTCCGTCCTGCCAACACTGATTCAAACCAGAGGGTGAAAGTATGCGGTTCAAGGCCGTGTGGGTACTGAGCACAGCTTTTCTTCTCGTGTGCATCCCATCGATTCAGGCGCAGATCCTCAACTCGGCGTCCGGCCCGTCGCGCTTTTCGGTCGGTGCGGATGGCGTTCTGTCGCAGCCCAAAGGTGAGTTTGCCAGCAACGTCGGCCGTGGCTTCGGCTTCGATCTCAATGGGATGTTCAGGCTGGACTACAAGGGATATGTCAACATCCGGGCGGATGTTGGCGGTCTGCAGTACGGTCGCGAGCACAAGGACGCGTCATTTTTCGGAATTTCGAATCGTGTAAATCTCGATCTCCTGACGACGAACAACATCGCGTGGGGAGCCATCGGACCGCAGATCATGATCCCCGACGGCCCGTTCCGCCCTTATGCGAATGCCGCCATCGCCTACACCGATTTCTCGACCTCATCGTCGCTGAGCGACCCGTCCGGCCAATACGAATCGGCATCGACCCAGAACGCGCACGACGGCTCGCACGCGTGGATCTTCGGCGGCGGTCTCCAGGTGCCATTCGGCGACGCCGGAGCGTTCAACGCCGGCGCGCGATACTACTACGGCGGCCGCGCGAGGTATCTGACGAAAGGCGACATCACGGACAACCCCGACGGCACGATCACGCTGCATCCGCGCATCAGCAAAACCGACATGGTGCTATGGCAGCTTGGATTCGCACTCACGATTCCCCGCGCAACGAGCCACTAGATGCTGTCACTTCTCGCCGTAATGGTGTTCGCCCAAACGTCCGCCAGCCTGCAGATCGGACCAGCCGACAAAAAGGACAGCCTCAACCGGGCCAGGCGCGATTCGATTGCCGTGGGCCGCGAGGCACACCGCGACTCGATGAGGGTGAAAGAGCACGCGAGAGATTCGGTGCGCAAAGCGTTCCGCCTCGCCAGACGTCCCGTGGTCACTCCAGCAATTCTGGCATCGGCGTTCAAGGATTCCCGGGCGCGCGATCTTCTCTTCAAGGCGCGCGCGGCAAGGCTCACACAGGATTCGACACTCACCGGGTACGAAGCGAACACCTACGAGCGGATGTCCGTCGGCATGGGGTTCAAGCGAATCGGCAGAGACAGACTGCTGATGCGCGCCGAGCGCGCCACGCACGTCTTCTGGCAGCGCGACAAAGGCGCGACGATCGACGTCAAAGGGCAGCGGAGCGCTTTCCCGATGATCGATGGAGCCGGACACGGCGATATAGATCTCGGTGGCGCCGGGGACGTCCCGTACTATCCGGGCCGCGAGACACTCTGGATCGGATCGGGACTCGCCAAAGCCGACGTGAGCGAAGACGAGATGATCCATCCGCTCGCGACCGGTGCTGAGGCCTATTACACCTATGCGTCGGGCGATTCGGTGAGCTTTCAGCTACCGGGCGGGCAGCGCATCGAGCTGCGCGAGCTGCTCATTCGGCCGCGCCAGGCGAAGTGGAATGTCGCGGTCGGCTCACTCTGGTTCGACGCATCGACCGCGCACCTCGTGCGCGCCGTGTACCGGATGGCCGAGCAGATGGACATCATGGCCGTCGCCAAGGAAGCGAGTAAGGAGGACAACGACCCCGACGACATCCCGACGTGGGTGAAGCCGATGATCACGCCGATGAAAGCGATGGTGAGCGCGATCACCGTCGAATACGGCCTGCACGAAGGGCGCTTCTGGCTTCCGCGCGCGGAAACGGTGGAAGGCGACGCGCAGGTGAGCTTCATGCACATCCCGTTCAAGCTCGAGCAGCGGTTCACCTACGAGAGCGTGAACGGAACCGATCCGATGCCCGACCTCACCATCGCCATCGCCGATACCGCCAGCGATTCGGTATCACGCGCCGCTCGGCGGGAACTCCGTCACTCGGAGTGCAAGACGGGAACAGAGCGCGTGCGCACCCAATACAGATCGGACGAAGCGCTGCGCATCCGCGTGAGAATTCCGTGCGACAGCGTCGCGCTTGCCAAGTCGCCGGAACTTCCAAAGTCGATCTATGATGAAGGCGAAGCGGTGTTCGGCAGCGCCGAGCGGGATGCGCTGGTGTCGGAGGCTCTCACGCTTGGAGCCCAGCCTGAGTTCGCCGCCCAGCGTCCGACCTTCTCGTACGGATTGACGTATACCCGGTTCAACCGCATCGAAGGATTCTCGACGGCGCTCGCCGCGGATCAGGTGCTGGGCGGCGGATACTCCGCGCACGCGCTCTTCCGGCTCGGCGCGGCCGATCTATCGCCCAACGGTGAGCTCTCCCTCGATCGGAGCGATGGACGTCGCACGATCGGAGTCGGTGTCTACCGCCGACTCGCCGCGGCTAACGATTGGGGAGACCCGCTCGGCTTCAGCAGCTCGGTGTCGGCGCTCTTTTTTGGACGAGACGAAGGGTTTTACTACAGAACCTGGGGCGCCGAGCTGCGGGGAGAGAAGGACTATGGACTCGTGCACAACTGGCGCCTCTTCGCAGAGCAGGAGTTCGACGCGCAGGTGAACACAGAATTTTCGATTGCGCATCCGGGCGGAGTGAAAGGCGAGCTGACGAACATCGATGCAGTCAACGGAAATGTCGTCGGACTCGCGATGGAGCATCATTCGTCGATCGGAGTCGATCCCCACGGATTCCGGGCGCTCACCGATCTCAAAATCGAAGGGGCTGCCGGCAGCTTCGACTATTCGCGCGGGCTGGTTCAAACCACTCTTTCGCACGGGTTGGGTCGCGCGCTCGACGGCGCGCTGACGGTCGGCGGCGGCACATCCGGTGGACACGTGCCGATCCAGAAGCAGTTCTTCCTCGGCGGAGTTCAGACGGTGCGCGGCCAGAGAGCGGGTGCAGCAATTGGCGATTCCTTCTGGATGACGAGCGCAGAGCTCGGCGCGGGCTCCACAGGATTCCGGAAGATCGTCTTCGGGGATCTCGGCTGGGCGGGGAGCCGCAGCGATTTCGCGCACCCGGGACGTCCGCTCAGTGGCGCCGGTGTGGGCGCCTCGTTCATGGATGGCCTGATTCGAATCGACGTCGCGAAGGGCATCTACCCGGAAAAGGCGATTCGCACGAACCTGTACCTCGAGGCCAGGTTCTAGCTCCGGTAAGCCATCCTCCGTGTCGCGGGGGCCTGGCGCTCTCCTGTCCTTATGAGCAGGCGCAGCGCCAGTTGTAGGTGGCGTCCACGCCGTCCGGCTGGGTGCCGCTCGAGATCAGCGTCGCTTTCGGGAAGCACACATGGCCGCCATTCGGGAAGCTCGTCCTTGCGGTTCGATTGCACTCACTAACGCGGGCGGCGGAGTCAATGGAGTAAGCCTGTCTCTTTGGCTCTTTGGTGAGACCGCCCGATCCCTTGCCGGGAGAACTTCCAGTGGGCGGGTACTCGGCCACGACACCACAACAGGGATCACGTCCTGTCAGTGAGACCTTCCCACCCGGGCTTACCCATACCTTCTGGCCGATTTTCAGAGTGCCAAATAGCCTGAGCACATTCGTTGGCTCGAAGTCGGTCGCCAGCGAGAGTTTTCCAAAATCGAGGGGACCGTACGGATCTGTCAGGGGATTGATATCGTGCAGATAACGGCCAGCCTTGAACTGAATAGTTCCGGATGTCGATGACGAGTTGGCGGTGGCGCTCCCGGAACGCAGGTTGATTTTCGATATGAAGCAACAGGGAGTGCTGACCGGCAGCGTGTTGGGAGTTGTTGCCGGCTGGGAATTTCCTCTCGTTGACCCGACCAGCACGAACGCTCCGATCAGGGCAAAAGTTGTGAAGCGTCGTGTCCGCATTTTCGTCACCCTCCCGCGCCGACGGTTATCGGCACCTGTGTAGCCTGTGGCGCCGGGCTGAAGGTGCGGTGATGTTCGTCGCTCACTGGCCTGACAGTGAGTGACCAGCTGCCGGGGGAGGGCCAGGTGAGATTTATCAGCAGATCCTTGGTGGGATCGAACTGACAGGTGCCACTGCGGTTGGCCTGCCACTGACACGCGGGGTTATTTGCTGGCGTCGCCCCACCCGTCCACGACACTTGATAGAGGACACGATCCGTGTACGGATAGCACGTGGGCATCTTCACCCTGTAGGAGGCAGCCATCGCCGCGGCCGCGGTGCTCGCCCCTTGAACATTGGCAATCAGTGCCGTGGATCCACCGGGAGCGAGATCGCGGAACCAGAGGTGCCTGGCGATAAGCGAAGGCACCCAGGGCTTGCCGACGACTTTGTTCGCAACCAGCGCCTCGGCCCGCAGCTCCACTCCCCAGTCGAGATCCGCGGTGAGCGCGTGATTCTCTTCTGATGTGGATGTGCCATTGCTTGCCTGTTGCGCCGAGCCCTCTATGCAGCCCGAGGCCATTCCGAGCAGGTAGGGTTGCGGCCCAGCCCTCGCACTGAGGAGGTCGTAGTCGAAGTCGAGCTGCAACGCAGTGTAGATCGATGGCTTCACGAAGACCTGTCCGTTGATCTCAGCGGACTCGCTCACGGTTGTGGGGTCGGAGAGCTGCCGGTTTCCCGAGCTGCAGCCGTGTCCGTCGCAAGCGAAGGCGAATGTAGCCTTGTGGGGGTTGTTCAGCTCGAAGTGTCCGTCGGCCTTGCCGCTTCCACCGACTTCTATGTTACCCTCGATGTACGCGCTGACATCAAGCTCCGCGACGGGCACTCCGGCAATTACAATCGGTATCATCTGGATCGGAATCTTTGGCCCACCAGTCGGCGGGATCTTGAATGTCTTGTCGAATTTCCCCGATGCGGTAACGTTTGCCGTGAGCGTCTCGCCGACCGTCATTGTGCCATTCGCCCCGATTGACTTGGGCCGGACGACGAACGGCAGGCAGGGGATGTAGAACAGGTCGAGCTTGGCCATGAAATCCGATTGCATCGGAAAGCCGAGTCCCACACTGCCGTCGACTTTAGCCGAGGAGCTTTCATTGTGCGCTGAGGTGCTCATGCCCGCTCCGTTTGCGACGGATGAAAGCGGGATTGTCAGGTTCGGGGTGATGGAGAAGCTGACAGGAATGTCGTTAAGTGGGAGCGTGTGATCGGCGAAACAACCCTGCGCCATGCTCCAGTCGTGGGTGAGTTCGTCGGAAGCGTGATCCCACACGCCTTGGGCCTTTTCACGCAGCTTCTCCCATTCCTGCGAGCCCTGATCCTCGGCGTGCTTGCCCACTTCCCCGGCACAATGCATCGAGATGCTGTTACAGCCTGAGTGACTACTCCCCGCCTCGGGTGGCTTCACATCATCGGGCACAGGTGGGTGGGACGCCATCCATTGTTCTGCAAGGGCGGTGTTGACGATGTAGTCGTGCGACTGGCCCTGATCGAGCTTCTGAACGTGGATCTCCAGCAGGCGCCGAGCCCCCTCGGGCAGATCGCGAGCTTGCTGGATTCCGGCGAGGCCGCGCAGCCGCAGCACCTTGCCGGTTACATCGCGTCCCCCGATGCGCGTTGTTATCGGCCGGAGCTCTGAGACATTGTTGGGGCGACGCAGATCCTCAACGGGCTGTGGCGCGCCATACGTGATTGACGGAAGCGGGAGTGGATCGATTGGCGGTCCGCCAGAGGAGAATCGCGGCCGGCGGCGCCGATGCACTCCCATCGCAGTGGGCGCCGTTCGTTCTAGTCGGCGGATTTCGCTAGAGCAACTGATACTGTGGGCAAGTAGTTCGAGGACCCGCTCCTTGGCATCCCGGGTCCGTCGAGTGTTGCGTCCGCATTGTCTTGGAGTGCGTAGTTCTGTGGCGGGCCGCGTTCTATCCGGGATTCACGACGGACAGCGCACGACATTCTCCGATTTGAAACACACCGGGCTTTGCCACTGCCCAAAAAGCTCGTGATAGAGCGCCGCGTTAAGTGACGCCCCCAAACCAGCAGGAATTGCGGTGACCGTACCACCGATACAGTCTGACACCGCGAAATCCGCCGGTGCCAACGAAGTCGCAGGACTAAGGAGACTCACCTTATAGATCGGGGTGTGTCCGGAAGTGTTCGTCGTGATGTTCAAGGTGCCGGAGATGTTGAGCGGCGATGACCAAGCGGTGTTGATTATAAGGGTGCACGCGATGCCGTTGATCGTGGTGGGAATTCCCATAGCGGTTACTGCGGACATGGTTGCCGAAAACGGGTACCAGGCGCTGCCGTTCGCGCTCGGTGCGACCATTGAAGATTTCCGGTCGAGTTGAATGGATGAAGGTGTCGCAGTCCCGTTGGCGCAACCAAAGGTGACGGGTGGAGCACACTGTGATGCAAGGACTGCCGTCCGCGATTTGATAAGCATGCTGGCCGCGGTCTGGGCCGCGGCCAAGGCAGATGAATCGACCGAGGGCGGCGGACTATCGGAAGACGAGCCACCGGAGGCCGAACCGGTCGAAGACGAGCCCGAAGTACCGCCAGGGTTGTTTTGCGCAGTCCTTCCATTTTGTAGAAATTTTACAATCGTCCCCGACATGGTCTTGCCGTCCAGCGAAACCTGCCTGTTGCCAAGATTCGCATAAATGCCCTGTCCTGCACGGAGTCGACTAACCAGCACCCTATTCGCCAGCGCAAAGGCGAACTGTTGTCCGGTTGAGTTCACCTTGGCCTCAATGAGGCCTGAGTTAGCGTCGATCGAGACGATGCTGCAGCACGGGGCGGCGGGAGCTGGCTGGGTCGAAATGCGATTTGGCTGGGCGCCGGCTGTGATGGCACCCGCTAGACCTGTGAGAAGGAGCGCGGAGAGAACCGCAAGGCGAGTGTGTCGAATCTCTGTCATCATCTGGGCTCCGTAGTTGACGTCTCGACGGCGCGAAGGAGGCTGTGATCACCGATCCCGACAAATTGCACCGCGAATGCATGGCGCCTCCATTGGTCCTTCGCTTCGTGTTGGCGATGGGCGTACCGGTGGAGTTCCCGTTGGGCGCCCGGCGTTACAGCGCTCCTCACGGAAGCCCACTGACGGTTGCCGGCCGTGAACTCCGACTGACCAGCGCCGAGATCTCGAACTAACGAAAGCCGGCTACTCCTCGGCCATGAACGGATATCGATAATCCGTCGGCGGAGAGAACGTCTCCTTGATGTTCCGCGGGCTGATCCACCGCACGAGATTGAGCTTGGACCCCGCCTTGTCGTTCGTTCCGGAGCCGCGCGCCCCGCCAAAGGGCTGCTGCCCCACTACCGCGCCTGTCGGCTTGTCGTTGATGTAGAAGTTGCCGGCCGCATTTCTGAGCGCGAGCTGGGCCTGGCGAATCGCCCGGCGGTCGCGGCTGAATACCGCACCGGTCAGCGCGTACGGCGAAGTCTCGTCGACGATCTTGAGCGTCTCCGCCCATCTGCTGTCGGGATAGACGTGCGCCGTCACGACCGGTCCGAAAATCTCCTCGCACAGCAGCCGATACCCCGGATCCTTCGTCTCGATCAGAGTCGGCTCGATGAAGTAGCCATCCTCGCCGCGCGCGACGCCACCCGACACCACCGTCGCGTTCTTCTGACCGTGATCGAGGAACTCGCCGATCTTCGTGAATGCCTTCTTGTCGATCACGGCGCCCATGAAATTCCGGAAGTCCGCGACGTCCCCCATCTTGATGTCCTTCATGATCGCGACCGTGCGATCCCGCACCTCGGGCCAGATCGATTCCGGGATGTACACTCTGCTGGCCGCCGAGCATTTCTGACCCTGATACTCGAATCCGCCCCGGGCGATCGCGACCGAGAGCGCGACCGGGTCGGCCGACGGATGCGCGACAATGAAGTCCTTGCCGCCAGTCTCGCCCACGATGCGCGGATACGATTTGTAGCGCGACATACTGGCGCCGATCGTCTTCCACATGTTGTTGAAGACCGCCGTGCTTCCCGTGAAATGCACGCCGGCGAGATCCCTGTGCGCCAGCAGCTTGTCCGAGATCATTCCCGCATCGCCCGGCACAAGGTTGATCACGCCCGGAGGAAGCCCCGCTTCCTGAAGCAGCTTCATGATGTAGTACGCGCTCAGCATCGCGCTCGACGCGGGCTTCCAGATGACGGTGTTTCCCATCAAGGCCGGAGCCGTCGGCAGATTTCCCGCGATCGACGTAAAGTTGAAGGGCGTTACCGCGTATACGAATCCCTCGAGCGGCCGATAATCCAGCTGATTCCACATCGTCCTGTCGCTATAGGGCTGCTCGTCGTACAGGCTCTGCGCGTAGTGCGGATTGAATCGCCAGAAATCGATGAGCTCGCAGGCGGCGTCGATCTCGGCCTGAAACGCCGTCTTCGACTGGCCGAGCATCGTCGCGGCGTTGAGTGTCGATCTCCACGTGGTTGTCAGGAGCTCGGCCGCTTTGAGGAACACGGCGGCGCGATCCTCCCAGGCCCAATTCGCCCAGTCCCTGGCGGCTGACTCGGCGGCCTTTACCGCCATGTCCACGTGCTCGGGGTCCGCGCGATGCCAATCGCCGAGGATGTGACGATGGTTGTGCGGCATCACCGTCTGCGCGAGCTCGCCGGTGTGCACCTCTTCGCCACCGATTATGAGCGGAATATCGACGCGCTCATTCGACATGGACTCAAGCCGAGCCTTGAGCTCCGCGCGCTCTGGCGACCCGGGCGCGTAGCTCTTGATTGGTTCGTTCACGGGCGCAGGGACACGGCGGTTTCCGTTGAAGCCGCTCAGCGTGCGTGCAGCAGTCTCCGGCGAAACACTCTCGGCACCGCTGAGATCGCTATCGGTGTGCGGTGCCGCGTGAGCCGGCTGGGATTCAGGGCGAGTCGGACGTACTGCGGAGGCGGACATTACTCAGCTCCTCGGGATGGCGGGGATGCACTCGAAAGATAGCTACCCTTCTCACAAGGCGCGTCTCCCGATAACGTGCGCGAATGGGATATCGCGGAAGACACGCGTTGATCAATAATCTTGCGCGGCTGACTCTGCTCGGCGCGGCGGGATTGAGCGTGACGGCGTGTGTAGGAGAGCCCGTCGAGTGGGGTGACGTATCGTATCGCGGGTCACGGCTCGGCGACCCGGACACGAGGAGCGGAATCCTCAGCGCCAATCTTCCACGGGTGAGCACTGGGGTCGATCACTGCCTTCGATCAATTCTGGCAACGAGCGCGGGATCGGATGTGTTTCGCGTCTGGTGGACATCGCGCAGCGACAGCAGCGTTCTCCTCTCAATGCAGCACTCGCGCACCGGCGGCGCCAGCTGGGACCCGCCCGTAACAGTGGAGGACCGCGATCGTGGCCGCCGAGGATGTGATCGTCCGGCACCGGGCATGTTCTACGATCCGGCCCGTGGTTACCTGCATCTCGTCTACTTCATCGAGGCTGCTGCCGGCGCGGGGGTCTTCTTTGCGCACTCGATGGACAAGGGAGCGATGTTCCACTCTCCGGTTCCCGTTGTCTTCGGCAACGCGCCATCCGCGGCCAGCGTCGCCGCAAATGGCGACAGCGTCGTAGTCGTGTTCGAGGATCCCAACGCGACGGCTCCGAGGATCGGAATAGCGCTCTCACATTCGACGGGCCACATCTTCGAGACGCGCGGTGAAGTAACTCCGGACGACGTGCCGGCGGTGACTCCCTGGATCGTGCTCGATCATCGGAGGATCAGCGTATGGTGGAAGGCGGGCGAAGACGTCGCCGGCAACCGCGGTGATCGCGTCGGATACCGCGTGGGCAGCTGGAACTGATCGTCCCCTGACTACTGCTTTGCGGCAGCCTCGACCCTCTCGGAGCGTCCTCGAATCTCCACGGGCAAAACGACGAACTGCTCCTGCCGCAGCAGTTTTAGCGCGAACACTACGGCGTGGGTCGTGTTTCGCGACGCTTCCTCGAGCATCAGTGCAACGCTGCCAGTCATCTGGGTGATGTCGCCGGCCGCCTGCGATTTGGCGAGGAGTGTCCGGATGTCGCGATAGATGCGAGTGTTCTTTGCCTGAAGAGTGTCCGCGAGATCGTTGAGCCCGAGGACCTGTACCGCGCTCAGATGAAGCGTGTCCTTGAGGGCGAGGATGTCCAGCACGGGATTCGGGACGGTCGCATCAAAAGGCTGTGTTTTTTCCGTCTCGTTCGGAACGGGGGCATCGGAGTTTCCATCGATCTCCACCACCGAAAGTGCCAGTGGCGTCCCTCCGAACTGGAGATCCACCGCCAATTCCTCGGGGCCGTCGCTCTTGCGTGTGATTGTGCGCTGGACGGGGCTGAATCCCATCCGCTTCGCCGTAAGCGTGTAAGTGGGCGCTCTCTCCGGGAAATAAATTCTGTAGCGACCAGTGTCATCGGTTGTCTGGGAGCGAGTCACGCCCGTGCGAGCCGATGTCACTCCGATCTGTGCATTGGCGATCGGGTGACCCGTGAGATCGGTGACGCGTCCGCTGAGGACGTCGCTTCCCGGAATCGCTTGGGCCTGAACTACCGTTGGTATCAGGCCGAGCAGGATGAGGGACAGGGTCAGATTTCGCATGTTAAAACCAAAGATACCCGCTTGTTGGCTACCGGCGCCTGCGAGAAGAACGCACAAGCTATTCGCCGCGCGGTAGAATATTTGCACAGACCGGCGGCATGACACGGTATATCGGTGCGCACACCGTCGACAAGGGCGGTCTTCACATGGCCGTACTTCGCGCGGGAAGCGCGGGAATGACAGCGCTCCAGGTATTTACCGCAATCCCGCGCTTCTATGGGGACAAGTCGACAATCAAGCCGGAGCGGGTGGCGCGATTCAAGACGGCGCTGGCGAAAACCAAAATCCAGCCGGCGAACGTCGTGGTGCACGCGGCCTACGTGTTGAGCGTGGCAACCCCCGACGACGAGAAGTGGGCGAGGGCGAGCGCCGGACTCGCCAAGGAGATGGAGCGATCCAGCGCGCTCGGCGTCGGCGCCGTGTGCTTTCATCCGGGCTCAGCAGGAACGAGCGACCGCTCGGACTCAGCGAAGAGAATCGCGCAGGCGATAACTGTCGCTCTGGAGGCGATCGACTCCGGCACGAAGCTCCTCGTCGAGAATACCGCCGGAGCGGGCAAGACGATGGGAAAGACAGCTCAGGAGGTTGGACAGATTTTGTCGGGCGTCCCCAAATCTCTCAGGGGAAGAACGGGGTACGGTCTCGACACATGCCACCTCTTCTCCTCGGGGTACGACATTACGCAGTCGGAGAAAGCACTCACCGCGATTCTCGATGAATTCGAGGAAGCTACGGGGGAGAAGCCCTCTTTTTTCCATCTCAACGACAGCGAGGGGGAGCTCGGCTCCAACAAGGATCGTCACGTTCTCATAGGGGACGGTCGCATTGGCAAGCATCCGTTCGAGTGGCTGTTGCAGGATCCCCGCAGCAGCGGGATTCCGCTCATACTGGAGACTCCGCAACAGAATTATGAGATAGCGGACGACGACGATTCGCCCGATCCCTACGACGTGAAAATGATGAATTTGCTGGAGAGCTGGGTCAAAAACTGATGCGCGGGATCAGCGCCCTCGGACAGACAAACCTCGTTTTTCCCTCTGTGATTTGATGTTTTTCATAGGGAAACTCTTTGCTTTCCCTATTGCTTTCGCCCTACGGGGATATAGTTTGCTCCTCTGACGGACGGCGTTTCACTCTAGCAGCAATTCGCATCCGATCATCAAACCAGGAGACAAGATGGCAGCAAAAAAGAAGAGCGGCGGAAAAAAGAAATCCTCGTCCCGGAAGTCTTCGGCCCGCAAGTCATCGAGGTCCAGCGGCAAAAAGAGCTCCGCAAAGAAGGCCGGTCGCAAGACCCGCAGAAAATCGTCCTCAGGCAAAAAGCGCACGCCGAATGCGGCGTTCATGAAGCCGATGCAGCCGAGCGCTGATCTGGCGAATGTGGTTGGAAGCTCGCCGATGCCGCGTACCGAAGTCACCAAGAAGCTCTGGCAGTACATCAAGCGGAAAGGCCTTCAGGATTCGAAGAACCGCCGCATGATCAACGCCGACGAGAACCTCCGTCCGATCTTCGGCCGCGGACAGGTCTCCATGTTCGAGATGACCCGACTCGTCAACAAGCACCTCAGAAATACCTAAGCTCCTTGGCAACTCCGTCAAATGCGGGGCGCGCTCAAAAGGCGCGCCCCGTTTCGCACCGGTCTCGGCTCAGCGCGTTGTGGGAGAACTTCAAATCGATCGTCGGCGCTCTGGCGATCTTTCTCCTGCTGCGCGCCTTCGTCGTCGAGGCGTATCGCATTCCCTCCGGGAGCATGATCCCGACTCTCCTCGTCGGAGACTGGCTCTTCGTGAACAAGGCGATCTTTGGAGCGCACGTTCCCTTCACGCGCTCGAGCCTTCCCGTGTACAGAGAGCCGCAGCGGGGCGACGTGGTAGTGTTCGTCTCCCCATTCCAGGCGGATGAAGATTCGGCGGGCCGCGATCCTACACCAACCCTGGTAAAGCGCCTCGTGGGAACTCCGGGCGACACCCTATACATGCGAAAAGGTCTGCTCTACCTGAACGGCATTGCTCAGCGTCAGGGATACGGAATCACCGCGACACCAGACTCGGTGATGGGCAATTCCGTGAGCTGGCACTTTGACTGGGAAAGGAAATTCGCGCTCACATCGTCCCGCTTCGGCGCCGCGCCCGCTCAGCCCACGCTCGACAACTGGGGTCCCATCGTCGTGCCACAGCACAGGCTCTTTATGATGGGCGACAGCCGCTACAACTCGAAGGACAGCCGGTATTGGGGATTCGTCCCGAGGGAGAACGTGCGCGGCAAACCACTTTTCGTGTACTACTCGTACAACGCCGACGATAGCGACCGACCTCTCCCCATGCTCAGCGACATCCGGTGGTCCAGGATCGGTCACTGGATCAAATAGTTACGAGCGCCCGAGTGCCGCGTCGAATCGGAAAGGTTTACCGGCTCCCCCTCTGATCCTGCGGGAAAATCTATGGACGGCATCCGCGGTGACGTTACATTGGAACGCGTGACGAAGCCTTCTCCACTCGAGCATCGTCGCCGGTCTTTCAAGCCCAGCGAATGGGATATTGAGGAGCCGGCCGCGTTCGCCAGGATCGCGCGATCACCAGTCGAGCTCGCGCTGATGACGGGCGTCGTCATCCGCGTCTTCCGGGCCGTCGTTCTGACTCACGGCGATTCCACCAGCTCCTACCTGGGCGCGTCGCTCGTGCTGGGGACGCTCTTCCTGCTGGGAATGGCGACGCTCCATCTCGGACGATTTCCCGTGCGCGAGTGGCCATGGCGCGCGCCCTTGTTCGCGATATTCGAGACAGCGGGCGAAATGCTCGTGAGCCTCGTGCTCATTTCGCTCCATCGCGAGCCGTGGGGCACCGCGCGGGCGGAATTCGCCGACTGGCAGCCGATGGCGACGGGCGTCGTGTTCTGGCGTGTCCTCGCCGTATCCGTGTGGGCGCTGCTGTTGGGCGGAACCGTGCAGTTCGTGCGCGGTCGAGTCCTCAAGGACACGGGGAGAGATGTAGACCCATCGACCCTCCCCGATGGTCAGCCGTTCATCGAGAGAAGGAAGACGGACGCTTTCTAGGCCGCCGTCGTCTCTTCGCAGTACTTGTCGAACGCCCCAACCAGATCCTGCGCGATGTCGTCAGCCGTGCGTCCTTCGATCTGGTGGCGCTCGAGCATGTACACAACTCGTCCATCCTTCAGCAGCGCGATTTGTGGCGAGCTGGGCGCGTACCCGGTGAAGTAGCTGCGCGCTCGCTGCACGGCGTCGACATCCTGACCGGCGAACACGGTGGTCAGCGTATCCGGCCTCGTGTCGTGCCTGATGGCCTTGGCCACGGCGGGTCTGGCGTTCCGCGCAGCGCAGCCGCACACCGAGTTCACGACCACCAGGGTCGTGCCCTGAGCGCTGGCGAGCTTGGCGTCGACTTCCTGGGCGGTTCGCATCTCTTCAACGCCGAGCTGGGTTAGCTCCTGGCGCATGGGGGTAACGAATTTTTCGTCGTACATCTCTGGCCTCTCTTAACTGATGGCGTGGTTGTAGATGAAAGATAGTCGAGGCGCCGGTGGGAAGTTCAACTACAAAGCACGCGATCCGGGATCTCAGAGGCATAGATCCCAGATCTCAGACAACCGCGTCAAGACCGTTCGGATGCGCGTATAGGGTAAAGGCAATTGCCGTTGCCATCGCGCCAACGAGGGCGGTCACAGCGCAGTTGTCTCATAACTACGATCTGTGCTTCTGAGATCTCGGATCGCGTGCTTTGCCGTTTGTACTTGTGTCTAGTCTGCTCAGCGAGCGTAGGACACCCACTTCGCCATCTCCCTCATCGTCGGCCGCTTACCGTACATCAGCAGCCCCACCCGGTAAATCCGCGACGCAAGCCAGAGCGCGGCAAGGCACCCGATCGCCAGGAACACGAGGCTCGCGGCAAGCTCGAGCGGCGGCACTCCCGTCACCGCCATCCGGATCGGCATAATGATCGGCGACGAGAACGGCACCAGCGACAGCACCTTCGCCGCGGTTCCCGTCGGGTTGAGCAGCACCGGTTGAATGAACACCGCCGTGCTCACGATCATGATCATCAGCGGGCTCGCGGCCTGCCTTGCCTCGGACTCGCTGTTCACGGACGACCCCACCGCCGCGTACAGCGACGAGTAGAAGATGAATCCCAACAGGAAGAAGAGAAGGAAGATCAATCCCGCTCCGAGCGAGATGTCGGGCAGCGTGAAGTTCATCGCCGGTGCGCCGAACTTCGCCATGATCGGCGCGCGAAGCTGGAGCAGCACGTAGGTCGTCACGATCCATAGTATCTGCTGCGTGAGTCCCACGGCGCCGACGCCGAGCACCTTGCCGGCGAGAAGAGTGTCCGTCGGAACGCTCGACATCACGACTTCGGCGACTCTGGTCGTCTTCTCCTCGAGCACCCCACTCATGATCGTCTGCCCGTAGATCACGATCGAGAGGTACAGCAGGAATCCGATCGCGAACCCGAACATCACGCTCGCCATCCCCGATCCGGCGCGGCCCTTTTCCGTGATTCGTTCGGTGCTGAAGTCGAGCGGGATGAATGTGATCTCCTTCATCCGGGAATTATCGAGGCCCACTTTCTCCAGTCGCGAAGCGAGGATCGTCTCCCGAATTGCGCTCTTGATCTGCGCCATGTCCGCTATCGAAGTCGCGTTGCGACCCGCGTATCGCGCCGACTCACCCGCCAGCGTCTGCTGATCGATGACGAGGTACCCGGTCTTTTCGTTCTGCATCACGGAGTGCGTCGCCGTGCTCTCAGCCTGCGTCAGCGCGCGCGGCGCCACAACCCGCACCTCCGGCATTTTGCTCAGAATCGTGCTGTCACCGGCGATGTTGATGGCGAGTCGACGCCCGAATCCGGTGGTAGTCGCATCGAGGATCGTCGTGTTGTAGATGTCGCTCGTCGCCTTGCTGCGCGACGCCAGCCACGCCGGAACGATGATGATCGCGCTGAAGAAAATCGGCCCGAAGAACGTCGCGATCAGGAACCACTTCGATCGCACGCGCTCGAGATACTCGCGCTTTATGATAGCCCAGAGCTTAGCCATGTCCGGTCATCCCCTCTTCGACGCCCTGAGCGCCGACCCTTTGCAGGAAGATCTGATGAAGTGAAGGCTGGATCATCTCGAACCGCTGCACCGACGCACCCGAGTCGATTATGCGGCGCAGCAACACCTGGGGATCGGCCCCGGTAGCCATCTCGATCTCGAAAAATCGATTTGAGTCGTCCGCCCGCCGCACGAGAGAGGTGTCGCGGAGTATCGAAGCGACACCCTGCATCCCGTCTCCTTCGAGCGCAAGCGCGATGTTCTTCTGCCCGTGCTCTTCCTTGACCTCGGTCACCGTCCCGTCGAGCACCTTCTCGCCCCGCGCGATGATGCACACCGCATCGCACAAGCGCTCCGCGTTGTCCATCAGGTGCGTGCTGAAGATCACCGTCTTGCCCCGGCGCTTGAGGTCCACGACGGTGTCCTTCAGCGCCTGCGCATTTATTGGATCGAGGCCGCTGAAGGGCTCGTCGAGTATCACGAGATCGGGGTCGTGAAGCAGCGTCCCGATGAACTGCACCTTCTGCTGCATTCCGCGGGAGAGCTCGTCGATCTTCGCGAGTCCCCAATCCTTCTCTGGCGTTTTGAGCGACAGGCGCACTAACCATTCGTCGATCCGCTTATCAGCGTCGCTTCCCTTTACGCCCTTCAGCTCGGCGAGAAACTTGAGGACGCGACGGACCTGCATCTTGCGATAGAGTCCGCGTTCCTCCGGGAGATATCCGAGCCGCTCCGTGATTTTGGGGTCGCTCGATGATCGTCCGAATATGTGAATCGACCCCGAGTCGGGCGCCATGATGTTGAGGATCATCCGGATTGTGGTCGTCTTTCCGGCGCCGTTGGGGCCGAGCAACCCGTACACGCTTCCGGTCGGAATGCGCAGTGTGAGATCGCGCACCGCTGTATGCTCGGCGTAACGCTTCGTGACGTTTACTATGTCGATGGCATATTCGGTCATGTATTTTGGCTGGCGTGGGTCGGGCGTAAACAAAGATATATCGGAAAAGCGATGTCGGTTTCAGAGACAGTTGTCATAGCGATTCTCTTCTTTGCGGCGGCAATGCTCTATGCATCGGTCGGGCACGCCGGCGCGTCTGCGTACCTCGCGGTGATGGGCCTCTTCAGCTTCGCGCCGAGTGTGATGAAGCCGACGGCGTTGGCGCTCAACATTCTGGTGGCTGCGGTGGCAACGGCGAGATTCTCCGGGGCTGGGCTGTTTTCCTGGTCGCTCTTCTGGCCCTTCGCGGTGGCGTCGATTCCCGCCGCATTCCTCGGTGGTGCGATGACGCTGCCCACACGTTGGTACCACGTCGTGGTCGGAGTGGTCCTGCTCTACGCCGCGGCGTGGATGTTTCGCTCCGCGCTCAAGCCGGTCGGCATTGCGAGCCACCGGCCACCGCTCGGGATCGCCCTGATAGCCGGCCTCGCCCTCGGTTTCCTGTCCGGGGTGACCGGGGTTGGCGGCGGAATATTTCTGAGCCCGCTGCTTCTCTACATGGGGTGGGCGGAAACGCGGGCGACGTCGGGCGTTGCCGCGCCATTCATATTCGTGAATTCCGTCGCCGGACTTCTCGGACATTTCTCGAGCGTAGCGCAGCTGCCGTCGAACATCCCCGTTTGGGGGGCGGCAGTCGTGATCGGAGGCTGGATCGGTGCGACCTACGGAAGCAAGCGCGGACCCCCTCCGGTGCTTCGCCGGCTCCTATCCCTCGTGCTCGTCGTCGCGGGCGTGAAGCTCGCGTTCGCGTGAAGCCGGCGGCGCGTACCTTTCAGCTTCTCTTAAGCGTGGGGTCCCTTGAGATATCGAATCAAGCGGTTTGGAGCGCATTCGACGGCGGCGACGGTCGCTATCCTCTATTTCATCCTCGCCCTGCTTTTTGTCCCGATTTTGTATTTCGCTTCACAGACGAATCCAACGAACAGGCTGCCTGCTATCATCCTGATTCTCGGGCCAGTCTGCTATGCCGTGTTTGGATACATCGTGACGGCGTTTGCGTGCTGGCTATACAACATCATCGCTTTATGGACGGGCGGAGTTGCGATGACGCTCGAGGCCGACGACGCCGTGGCGTGAGCTACTGCCTCGCTGACGCGGAGGACGGGACCGGTTTCCGCGGAGCCGAGGCGCTGTACCAGTTCCGGCCGAGCAAGACGAGATCGAGGGGATTCACGGTGATCGCGCCGTAGCGCGCCGCCCAATGGAGGTGCGGTCCCGTCACACGCCCAGTGGCGCCGATCAGGCCAATCACCTGTCCTCGGCTCACCGTGTCTCCCGCTGACACGAGCGTCTTGCTCATATGGAAATACGCGGTGACAACGCCACCACCGTGATCGACGTAAACGACATTTCCGGCGAGAAAGAAATTGTCGACCAGGGCGACGACGCCCCGGTTGGAAGCATGGATCTGCTCGCCGGCGGCTCCCCGGAAATCCACGCCCAGGTGGCGTGTGGTCAGCTGACCATTGAAAACTCGGCCCGATCCAAACTGACTCGTGATGATGGATGATCGCGGTCGGATGAACGACGCGATCCACATGGGCCGCGACTCCTGCGCGTGCCTGCCGATCTCCTGCGCGCGGGCGTTCTCACGCGCAACCCTGGCCGCGGTGGCCGGGTCGAGCGGTCGTGAAAAGCTGCTGTCCACCGCGAGCGGCTGCGCAACCGGCGGCGGGATTTTCGGCAACGTCACACGGGCGCGAACGGTTTCCATTTTTCCCGATGCACGCTTGATTTCGGCGTTCGCTGCAACGGTGTACTCCGCATCTACCGGTACGCCGCCGATCGCGTGCCAGCTTCCACCCGTCGCCGGCATGAAATGAAGGGGCTCGCCGGCCATCGTTCCGCGGATCGAAACGATCGAATCGCTGTTCCCTGAAGCGGTGGTGAGCGTGAGCCTGACAATCGCACCGGGCTCCGGACGAACGGGTGAGATGGAGAGACGCGACGATTGCGCCGAGAGCGCGCCGGAGAGCGTCGCGCAAAGTGCCAGCGCAGTCGCAGTGCAAACGTTCATGAGTAACCCGTATATCGAAGGTGTTCGACGGAAGCTAACGTATGATCTACACCGCAACGCCTTTGACGGATTCACCCGTGGGTCACGCGGCCAAACCCTCGCAGCACGTGCACTGTCCAAGAGTCTCAAGAGCTCCGGAGAGCCAATGATTCGCAAGTTTGTATCACTCCTCCTCGTCCTGACTGTCGCGCGCGAGGCGCGCGCGCAGACTGCGCGTCTGTCCGCACCCATTACGGACATCAGCTATGAAGTCACGGCTGATTCCGCCGCGGTCGGCCGGCGACAGCTGGGGGCCTCCATGTCCTTTCACGTTGGGAGCGCGGCTCCCGTAATTCTTTCGCTCCCCGCATGGTCACCGGGACACTACACGCTTCTCTGGTTTGCCCGTCGGGTATCGGAGTTCTCCGCCACTTCCAACGGCGCTCCACTGATCTGGCGCAAGCTCGACTTCCAGACGTGGGAGATCCAGCCGCGCTCTGCGGGCACCGTGAGGGTGTCCTTCCAGTATTTCGCCGACGCAGTGGACCGCGCCGTCGCGTGGACATCGCCGAACTTCGCTTTCTTCAACGGGACCAATCTCTTCCTCTATCCCGTCGGGCGCGGCTTCAATTGGCCCGCGCGCGTGACCGTCAGGACGGAGCCGTCATGGAGGGTTGCGACCGGAATGGATCCGGCGGCGGGCGCCAACAACTTTACGGCCGGCAGCTACCACGACCTCACCGACATGCCCTTTTACGTCGGCCGATTCGCGATCGACTCGACTAAAGTTGCCGATCGCTGGATCCGCCTGGCGTGGTATCCCGCCGCCAACCTAACCGCCGCACGCCGCGATCGCACATTCGCCTGGCTTCACCAGTTCGTCCCGGCTCAGGTCGCAGTGTTCGGTGAAGCGCCATTCCGCAACTACACGATGTTTCAACGCTCCGACACGGTTGTGAATGGCGGCGGCCTCGAGCATCAGGCGTCCCAGGTGGATGAAGTTCTCACTTCGCAGCTCGACGCCGACTATCTGGTTGGCCTCTACTCCCACGAATTCTTTCACGCGTGGAACGTCAAGCGTCTGCGCCCCTCCGATCTCGTGCCCTATCGCTACGACGACGCGCAGCCAACCACCTGGCTCTGGGTCAGCGAAGGCGTGACGGACTATTACAGCGCGCTGGCCACGGTTCGCGGAGGTGTGAACGACAGCACGCGGTTCTTCGATTTCATCGCGCGCGAGATCGCCTCTGTCGCTGGTTCCCCTCCTACCGCGGTCAGTGATGCCTCGCTCAACTCCTGGATCAATCCCACCGACGGCAGCAGTGGGCTCTACTACCCGAAGGGTGGCCTGATTGGATTTCTCATCGACGTGATGATTCGGGATGCGACTGACAACCGAGCCAGCCTGGACAACGTGATGCGACGACTCTACGTCACGACGCACAAGCAACACGGCAGAGGGTTCACGGGCGTCGAATGGTGGAGTGAAGTCGGCCGTGCGGCGAATGGGAAGTCGTTTGCCGAGTTCGCTCGACGGTACGTCGATGGTCGCGAGCCTTTGCCAGTCGATTCCGTGCTCCGGCTTGCGGCTCTCCGCTTTCATGGCGACACGATCCGGGAGCCAAGGCTGGGTATCAGTACCGCAACAGACAGCACCGGCCTCAGAATAACTCAGATTGGCTCGACCAGTGCCGCGGCTGTAGCCGGTGCACGCATGGGCGACCGGATCGTCTCCATTGGCGACGTGACGATCACCAACGATGCTTCCTTCGAGACATTTCGCGGGCGCTACGCGGGAACCGCACGGACAACGATTCCTCTCGTAGTGCGTCGCGGCGCCGAAACGCTCACGCTCCAGCTGCCGGTGCGGCTGAGCACTCGCGTGCGGGCCACTGTAGAACCTGTCGCCGATGCCTCCGCCAAAGCCGTGGCGATACGTCACGGACTGCTTACCGGGTCTCCCCAGGTGATGGCTCCGCTTCCGTAGCGAAGGTCGATGTCGAATTGACCCCTCCGAGAACGACTACTGGCAGGGAATCACTCACCACATCCGGAGGAACCGATGAAATACCTTTGCCTGATCTATGATGACGAACAGCAGATGATGAAACGACCCAGAGACGAAACCGGGAAAATGAATGCCGACTACATGACCTTCACCGAAGGGATCAGGAAGAGCGGTCACTATCTCGGCGGAGACGCCCTTCAGCCGACGCACACCGCCACCACCGTCCGCTCTCGCGGCGGAAAGGTCTCCACCACCGACGGTCCATTCGCCGAGACCAAGGAGCAGCTCGGCGGCTACTACCTGATCGAAGCGAAGGACCTCAACGACGCGATCCAGGTTGCCTCGCGAATTCCGTCGGCAAAGTTCGGCTCGATCGAAGTGCGGCCGATCCACGTGTACACCCGCTAGAGGCTCCCCGGAACCATCGTGCGGGAGGACTCGGGTCGTGACGTACGCGATCACGTCGAAGCGATCTATCGCTCTGATTCGCGCCGGGTTCTCGCGACACTCATTCGTCTGCTCGGCGACTTCGATCTAGCCGAGGAGGCGCTGCACGATGCGTTCGCGGCCGCGCTGGAGAGCTGGCCGGAAAATGGCTTGCCCGCGAACCCGCGGACCTGGCTCATCTCTACGGGCCGGTTCAAGGCAATCGATCGTCTGCGCAGAACCGATCGATTCGACTCGGCGGACGCAAACGCTCTGGAGAGGCTCGTGCAAACCACTGCGCCAGAGGTCGAAGAAGGGGTGGAAGACGATCGCCTTCGTCTGATTTTCACGTGCTGTCATCCTGCACTGAGTCCCGATGCGCAGATCGCTCTCACGCTGCGCGAGGTCTGCGGGCTCACTACGGAGGAAGTCGCCCGTTCCTTCCTCACGCCCGCACCGACGCTCGCACAGCGGATCGTGCGCGCGAAAGCGAAGATCCGCGACGCCGGAATTCCCTACGAGATTCCGTCGCTTCCCGAGCTTCCGGCCAGGCTCGATAGCGTTCTGCACGTCATCTATCTCGTCTTCAACGAGGGATATCTGGCATCGAGCGGTGCCTCCCTCACGCGAGAGGATCTTTCGGCGGAGGCCATTCGTCTCGGGCGATTGCTGGTGGAGCTGCTTCCGGAGCCGGAGGCGATTGGACTCCTGGCGCTGATGCTGCTTCACGAGGCGCGGCGGGCGTCGCGGACATCGCCAGCCGGCGAGATGATCCTGCTCGAGGATCAGGATCGGTTGCTCTGGAATCGCGAGCGAATCACGGAAGGCGTTTCCCTGGTCGAGAGAGCACTGAGCTCGCGTCGTATCGGCCCATATTCTCTCCAGGCGGCGATCGCCGCGCTGCACGCCGAAGCCCGCGATGCACCTTCGACGGATTGGAGTCAGATCGTAGGCTTGTACGACGTGTTGTTGGAGGTAGAGCGGTCGTCTGTCGTCGCTCTGAATCGAGCCGCGGCGATCGCGATGCGCGACGGACCAGAAGCCGGACTGACGATCATCGATGGGATCACCGCGCGCGGTGAGCTGGACGACTACTACCTGTCACACGCCGCGCGGGGCGATTTGTACAAGCGTCTCGGGCGAGTGGGCGATGCAGTGGCGGCATACCGGCGGACACTGGAGCTCGTCACGCAGGAACCCGAGCGACGCTTCGTGATTCGCAGGCTCAGGGAGTTGGGGGAAACCGAGCTGCCCGAGAGCTAAGTCGCTTCGGCCCGTGCGAGGTCTGTCAGCCGATGCATGGCAGGCTCGTCGATAAACCGCGAGTGCACCTCCGTTGCGTGCGTTCTCGTGATTACCTCGCGGACGTTGTTCGCCCGAATTCCGCCGCCCGCCACGATCGTGATCCGATCGCGCGCCTGATCCACGAGTCGAGCGATGACGTCGGCGCCTTCCAGCGCCGTCGGTTTCCCGCCGGAAGTCAGAATGCGAGTGACTCCAATCTCGATCAGCTCCTCGACCGCCCGCGCCGGATCGGACACCATATCGAATGCGCGGTGGAAAGTGACGGGGAGCCCACCCGCTGCCTGAACGAAGGCGCGCGTGCCGCTCACAGCGATGCGGCCCTCCGACGTTAGAGCACCCGCCACGATTCCCGTGACTCCCAATGCGCGAGCAGCCTCGATATCAATGCGGATCTTCTCGATTTCCGCTCTCGAGTGGACGAAGTCACCAGTACGAGGCCGGACCAGAACGAAGAGCGGAATTTGAATTCCGGCGGCGACCGCCGAAGTCAGCTCCGCGGGTGGTGTCGTGCCGCCTTGATCGAGATTGACGCAGAGCTCGACCCGGCCCGCGCCACTACGCTCCGCGGCGAGTGCTGCCTGAAGGGTCTCGACCGCCGCTTCAACGAGCGTCAGTACGCGCCGGCCTCATGCGGTTGAGCAGAAATCCCAGCGCGAACAGAATGCCTCCGCCCACAAGCATGATCGCGCCCAACGCGCTCATTGTCGGCAATTGATGCACGGCGTTGGTTCGCCTCGTGAATAGTTCCAGGATGAACACCACGCCGGCGAAGGAGACGAAAATTCCACCAATCCCCATGAAAGCTGCTGCGAAAGACGAGCGCATCTATTCCTCTGGCTGAGTACGAAAAACGATCGATCGAAGGTTACTTAAGGAGAGCGATCGCGGTAAGGATCGTTGCGGATACGAAGGATTTCACGTACACGGCCCGGGCCTGGCGCCGAATCTGTGTCTCCTCCGCCGAGTCGGTGACCGCCTCTTCACCTCTATCCAGATCGCGCAGACCGCGCGATGCGAGCCTCACTCACGTTCGGTCCCGCGCCTGGAAGAAACCGAGGGCGCCGGCGAATAGCGGGACGAAGAGCGAAAGCCTCCAGATGGGACGCACGCCCTCAACGACGAAGATCGCGGAAATCACCACGCTCAGAACCAGCGCGACCACGCCAAAGACGAGTCGTTTGCGCCGTTCACGCGGTCCGATGTTGGCTATGCAGCTTTCGCCGACGTTCATCATGACCTGAAAACTATTGGATCTCGATGATCCGCGACGCTGCAGCCTTCGGAGAATCCCCAACCTCGAGCTTCACCGCGTACTTTCCGGCCGGCACGAGTGAGAGATCCAGCAAAACGGATCTAGCCGACATCATCCCTGCGGCTCCGTTCTCCTGCCACCGGATGTTCAGCGGCGAAACCTTCGACGAAATCCGGAGCGCCCTGAACGCCCTGCGCAACAATCCTTCGCCTACGGGCGTGATCGTCAGCGACATCGGGAGCGCGCTGTCCGCCGGGGCCTTTCCGTACAGCTCCCAAAACAACCCGATCCGCTTGCCCCGGCTGAACCTGGTGCCGCCGTGCGCTCGCGGAATTGCCTCGCTCAGGTCCACCGGGAGCGATGGCCCTTCGTCGACGAACAGCAGGTCCGACACGCTGATGCTGGCCGGATCCATTTGAAGCTCGGCGAAGCCGGACCGCCAGCGTGCCGCGGCGGCGCTGTCTTTCGCCAGGAGCTCGACGCCGATCAGCTGCGATTTCCAGGGAGTCGATACCGTGAGCACGTTTTTCACCGGCGACTCTGCGACCTGGGCGATCGCGGGGAGTACCGTTTCATCTCCCATCGCGACGACCGCGGCGGCGAATTTATGTCGGGAGAATATTGTGTCGTCGGCGACGTCGAAGGCCGCGACCACCCTGGTCGAGTCGCCCCGGCGGAACCGGGCCACCTGCGCATCCAGATGCACGAAGCCCTTCGCGTAGACCGGCGAATACTGCTCCCTCGGCGGAAACTGATCGATCTCGAAAAGCGAATCAGTGATTTGCGCGACGCTGTCCGGCGGACGTTGTGTGAGGAAGAAATGGAAGCCCGGCTCGCGCTCGTGCCCTGTGATCGAGACCTGCTGCGTAGTCAGCATGTATGGACCTGGCGGAGGCTGCTGCGTCCACTTCTCCGCCCAGCCGAAGCGCAGAATCAGCTCGGCGAGATCGCCGCTCCAGCTCATCCCATAGGTGTTTGCGGCATCGGCCTGGAGCGCGGTGTGCAAAACGCGGGAGAAGTGCTCAGTCCGGCGCTCGTTGCCCGCAACCATGAATAGCGGGTCGGCCACCCACCATATTCTCGCATTGATCGCTTCCCGCTGGGCGCACGACATTTTCCGGTATGTGTTCCTGATGTCATCGTCGAGAAGCGGAGAGAGATTCATCCAGTGGCAACGCTTTACGGGAGGCATCCCGGCTAGTGCGGCGGAGAACGCGCTGTCGGCCGCGGCGAAATCCGCGCTCACGTGCAGCGCGAACCCCAGGAGAGCGTCGCACCACCATTTCGTAGCCTTGCACGATTGCGCCAGCTTCACCGCACTAGTGTCGTGGGCTTCAGTCAGATAACGGATGCGCTGGCCGGCTATCCAGTCGTCTCCAGGGATGACCGCGGACGCGTGTGCCAGCGCAGCCAGCAGCTCCGTGCGCGCCTTGCGGATGTCGTTGCCCTCGTTGGGAACGACATCCTCATCCAGCTTCGGGTGCCACTCGCAGAACCGGCCCACGATCAGGCAGTGATCCGCCGTCCCGGCGTAGAACTTCGGCAGCATCTGCCGGCGCCGTCTCTCGAACCGTTCCTGAAGAGTGCGCGCGCGATGATCGACCTCGCTCGAGTCGATCAGCGCCTGGGAGTTCTGGAAGGATGCCTGTTGGAGCCGCGTCTGGGCGAGGGCATCGGCGTGGAGTCCCGTGATTCCAATCAAAGCGAATCCAACGAGGTAAATCGGCGAGTGCAGCCCGCCGCCTGCAATCAGGCGGGAGCGAGAATCAGAAGACGCGCCGTAAAACCCCACGCTGTTTCCCACGATAAATAGTTATCGAAGGGACCGGAGTTCGCCACTCCGGCCTGCCTCCCGCTACACCGCTACGATCTGTCCCTCGGCGCCCACACCGCGTCGCGCGAGATGAAGCCGCCAGATGAACAGGGCATAGAGAATCAGCGCAATCGGAATCAGGTACTCACCTGCCCTGAAATCGAAATACCAGCGCATGACCTTGAAAATCAATGAGTAGATAGTCAGCCAGAAAGCCAACCCAAGAATCGAGCGCTTGCGTAGCGCGATGGCGATGCAGACGACAGCGAGCACGAAGGTGGTGATCTGCTCGATCCACCATAAGCGCGTCTGCGAGCTGAGCGCAGAGCGATTTATCGGACTCATTACCACATAGATCCAGCCGCCGATCGTGAGCAGCACGATTGCCACAGCTACCAGAGTTCGAAGCTTGTCGCGCGGCAAGAGTTCGGTTGAGTACGTCTCGGAGACAGAAATTGGTGTCGGAGTAGTCATGTCGGTCCGTGCGATTGGAAATAGACGAGCCTTCTAGAAGCGCATTCCATGCCAGAGCTTTGTGGGCGCGCAGGCCATTTGGACATTGACGCTTCGACTTTGGTTTCTTCTAGCCAGTCCGCTCGGACAACGCCGCCTCCAGCGCGCTCCACGCTAGGAGCGCACATTTCACGCGAGCGGGAAATCGTGCCACTCCCGCAAGCGCGCGAAGGGCTCCCAACGCCTGATCATCCGCGGCGCTTTTGTCGCCGAGCATGAGATCCCGAAAGCGGGTGCGTATCACCGCTATCTCCTCGGCGCTTTTCCCCTTCACGAGCTGTGTCATCATTGACGCCGACGCCTGGGATATGGAGCACCCGCGGCCGGCGAATTTCAGATCGCAGACCGAGCTTCCCTCGAAAGCGACCTGCAGACAAATCTCATCGCCGCATAGGGGGTTTTTCATCTCGACGCTCGCGTCCGCGTTCTCAAGAGTGCCCTTGTTCCTCGGCCGACGGTAATGATCGAGAATCAGCTCCTGGTACAGCGCCGAGAGCTCGGCGGAGGTTTCAGGACGGGACATATGCGAGTATCTCCCGTGCCTTCAAAATCCCGGTGACCAGCGCATCGATGTCGCGCTCGTCGTTGTAGACGTAGAACGAGGCGCGGGCGGTCGCCGGGACGTCGAGCCTCCGCATCAACGGCTGAGCGCAATGATGCCCTGCTCGAATGCAGACGCCTTCGCCGTCGAGAATCGTCGCGAGGTCGTGCGGATGGACATCGCTCATCGTAAAGCTCACTACGCCGCTGCGCTCGGCGGCTGGGGGCCCATAGATGTGGACGCCCTCGATGGCGGCGAGGCGTTCCTGCGCGAGTGTCATCAGCGCCCTTTCATGCTGTCGCACCAGATCCATGCCGATCGTTTCCAGGTATTCTGCAGCCGCGGCGAGCCCCACCGCGCTTGCCGCGTTGGGCGTTCCCGCCTCGAACTTGTGCGGGAGCACATTCCACGTCGTGCGGTCGTCGTATACGAACTCGATCATGTCGCCACCCGTTTGATACGGAGGCATCACTTCCAGTATCTCGCGCTTCCCGATCAATCCGCCGATTCCCATCGGCCCGAGCATCTTGTGCCCGCTGAAGGCGTAAAAGTCGACGCCGAGCGAGTCGAAAGAGACGGGGAAATGCGGGGCACTCTGCGCGCCATCGCAGACGAGGATCGCATCGGTCTTAGCGCGAACCAGGCGTGCGATATCGGCTATCGGATTTATGGTTCCGAGCGCGTTCGATACATGGCTGAACGCTACGATCTTTGTGCGCCTGTTGAGCAGGCAGCTCAGGAAATCGAGATCGATCCTGCCGTCGGGCGTCAGCTCGCAAACCCTGAACTTCGCCCCTTTTCTCGTGGCGAGAACCTGCCAGGGGACGAAGTTCGCGTGGTGGTCCATTGCGGTCACGACGATCTCGTCCCCGCTCAAGACGTTCTCGACCCCCCACGAACCAGCAATCAGATTCAGGGCTTCCGTTGTTCCCCGCGTGAAAATGAGGCAATCGGGATCTCCAACGCCCAGGAATCGGGCGATTCGCTCCCGAGCCTGTGTGTAGCGCTCGGTCGCGAGCACCGACAACGCGTACGCGCCGCGATGCGGATTCGCATTCGCGGTCTCATAGAAATCGCGGAGCGCGTCCAGCACGACGCGTGGCTTTTGCGATGTCGCGGCCGAATCGAGGTAATGGAGACCCGGATTGTTGGCGAGGAGCGGGAAATCGGCGCGGACATTCATGGCACACGCACCGTCGAAGTCTCGTACCGTCCATCGGTTCGCTTGCACCTTGGTCCGACCAATATCGTGTCGCCGTCCAGGCGAACCTGAAACACGGGGAGTGGACTCGTCGCCGGGTCCTGCTTTACCTCTCCCGTTCTGCAATCGTATCGCGCTCCATGCCAGGCGCATTGGAGCGTTCCATCTCCGAGGACGTCCCCGAGCGACATCGAAAAATGCTGGTGGGTGCAGATGTCGCTCAGGACGGAGATTTCGCCGTTGTGTCGAACCAAGCAAACGGCGTCTCCACGCGAGCGCACCCGCTGCAGGACGGTCCCCTCCGCCAGCTCGCCCACCGACGCGATGGCTTCGAACTCGGCGTTGGGCTCGAGCGATTCGGAAAGCGGTCTCGATATGCCCGTCACTCAGGTCCTCTAATGTAGGGGATGCGGCTCGCTCCGTGCATGGTCCTGCCGCGTAAGTGCTGACGAGACAATGGGATAGGAAGGCCGTTGTTTGCTTGACTATCCCGACAGGATTACTTTAGATTGAATCTACGAAGGACGTAGGGAAACGCCAAGGAGTTGGAATGGGTTCGGGAATCGAGGCGCTGGTCAATCGGGAGTACGCGTACGGGTTCGTCACTGATGTGGAGACGGATACCGTGCCGCCCGGACTCAATGAAGGCATCGTTCGCCTCATCTCCGCGAAGAAGAACGAGCCGGAATTCATGCTCGAATGGCGGCTCAAGGCGTACCGCCGCTGGCTGACGATGAAGGAGCCCCATTGGGGCAACGTCAAATACCCGCCCATCGACTACAACTCGCTGGTTTACTACTCGGCGCCGAAGAGCGTGAAGCCGCTCCAGAGCCTCGACGATGTCGACCCCGAGCTGCTCCGCACCTACGACAAGCTCGGCATCTCGCTCACGGAGCAGAAGTTTCTCTCCGGCGTGGCAGTCGATGCGATCTTCGACAGCGTGTCGGTCGGCACGACGATGAAGGAAGAGCTCGGCAAGCACGGAATCATCTTCTGCTCGTTCGGAGAGGCCGTGCAGAATCATCCGGAGCTCATCGAGAAATACCTCGGCACCGTCGTTCCGCACAGCGACAACTTCTTCGCCGCGCTCAACGCCGCGGTGTTCAGCGATGGCTCGTTCGCTTACGTGCCCAAGGGCGTGAAATGCCCGATGGAGCTCTCGACCTACTTTCGCATCAACAGCCGGAACACGGGACAGTTCGAGCGTACGCTGATCATTGCTGACGAAGGCGCGTCGGTCAGCTACCTCGAGGGATGCACCGCGCCCAAGCGCGATGAGAATCAGCTTCACGCAGCCGTCGTCGAGCTGATCGCGCTCGACAACGCGTCGGTGAAATATTCGACGGTTCAGAACTGGTACGCCGGCGACGCCGAAGGGAAGGGCGGCATCTACAACTTCGTCACCAAGCGCGGCAAGTGCGCGGGCGTAAACTCCAAGATCTCGTGGACGCAGGTCGAGACCGGATCGGCCATCACCTGGAAGTATCCGAGCGTAATCCTTCAGGGCGACAATTCAGTCGGCGAGTTCTACTCGGTCGCCGTCGTCAACAAGAAGCAGCAGGCGGACACCGGCACGAAGATGATCCACATCGGCAAGAACACGAAGTCGACGATCGTCTCCAAGGGAATTTCGGCGGGCGAGGGCAATAACAGCTATCGAGGGCTGGTTCGCGTGCTGCCCAGGGCGGATGGCGCGCGCAACTACACACAGTGCGACTCGATGCTCATTGGAAATAAATGCGGAGCCCACACCTTTCCATACATTGAGGTGCAGAACAATACGGCGACGCTCGAGCACGAAGCCTCGACGTCCAAGATCGGAGAGGATCAGATTTTCTACTGCAAGCAGCGCGGAGTGAGCGCCGAGCACGCGGTGTCGATGATCGTGAGCGGCTTTTGCCGTGAGGTCTTCAAGGAACTGCCGATGGAGTTCGCAGTCGAAGCGCAACAGCTCCTCGGAATTACGCTCGAAGGAAGCGTAGGCTGAGTCGCAAGCTCACTGATGCCGTCGCGCAATCTCAACGACAGAATCCGCGCGGGCTGGAAATGGGTGCGCTCCGGGCCGAGAACGCCCGGGTATCCGTTCACCGCCAACTGGACGCTTTTTAGTCAGTTCGTGTACGCCGTCCAAACAACATTCAATCACTGGTTTCGTGCTCGAGATAAATGATCTGCACGCCGGAATAGGCGAACGGGAAATACTGAAGGGAATCACCCTTCAGGTGAATGCGGGCGAAGTGCACGCGGTGATGGGTCCGAATGGATCCGGCAAATCGACGCTGGCGCAGGTTCTCGCCGGGAATCCGTCGTACGAAGTGACGCGCGGCACCGTTCAATACAGCGGGCAGAATCTCCTCGAGATGGATCCCGAAGTGCGCGCCCAGAACGGGATCTTCCTCGCCTTTCAGTACCCGGTGGAGATCCCCGGCGTGTCGAACGCCTATTTCCTCCGCTCCGCCTACAACGAGATCCGAAAGGCGAAGGGGATGGAAGAAGTCGATCCCCTCGAATTCCTGGACATGGTCGAAGAGAAGCTCAAGCTCGTCGACATGGACAAGGCGATGCTCTCGCGCTCCGTGAATCAGGGGTTCTCTGGTGGCGAGAAGAAGCGGAACGAAATCTTCCAGATGGCCGTGCTCGCGCCGCGCCTCGCCATCCTCGATGAAACCGACTCCGGTCTCGACATCGATGCCCTGCGCATCGTCGCCGAAGGAGTGAACAAGCTCAGGTCACCTGAGAACGCGACGATCGTGGTGACGCACTACCAGCGACTGCTCAATTACATCGTGCCCGATTTCGTGCACGTGCTGGCGAACGGCCGAATCGTAAAATCGGGCGGCAAGGAGCTGGCGCTCGAGCTGGAGGAAAAGGGCTACGACTGGGTGCAGAACACGTCCGATGTTGGAGCCGCGGTTTGAGCGACACTGCAACCCGACGAGGGCTTCGTGACGCGGCACCCGTTGCAAAGAGCGAAGGTGAGCCGCTGACGACGCGTCCTCCGCACTCGATCGCGACCTACCGCAAGGACTTCGAGCTCGTGCCGAAAGGCGCCGAGTGGCTCGACCGCTTGCGCGCGCACGGGATGGAGCGATTCGAATCGCTTGGTTTTCCAACGACGAAAAATGAGGACTGGCATTTCACCAGCGTGACGCCAATAGCCGGCCGGACGTTCCGCCCCGCGATGAGCAGCAAGCTGGGTGTCTCGTCGGAAGGAAGTACTGCCGGCATGGTGGCGCTCGCGGATCTCAGGCGCTTCAGCTTCGATCAATCCGCCTGGCACACGCTGGTGTTCGTGAATGGCGAGTTTTCCGAGGATCTCTCCTCGTACGCCGGTCTGGGCAATGGTGTTCGCGTGACCTCACTCGCCAAAGCGATTCGGTCGGGCATCGGTCGGCCCGAGCGCCACCTCGGCAAGATCGCCGCGTTCGAGGATCATGCTTTCACCGCGCTGAACACCGCGTTCATTCACGACGGGGCGTTCATCGAGCTGCAGGCGAATGCGGTGGTCGAGCAGCCGATCCACCTCGTGTTCGTATCAGAGGGCCAGGGTGAAGCCGTGGCGCACCCGCGAAACCTGATTGTCGCCGCTCAGAATTCGCGCGCAGCGATCATCGAAAGCTACGTCTGCGTGCGCGACAATACGTACTTCACGAACTCCGTCACCGAGATCTCCCTGGGAGAGGGTGCGCACCTCGATCACTACAAGATCCAGCGCGAGAGCGAGCAGTCGTTCCACGTCGGTACGGTGCAGGCGAGACAGGCGCGCGCGAGTCAACTGCATTCTTTTTCGTTCGCCGTCGGTGGCGCGCTCGCGCGCACCAACATCTACACGTCTCTCACCGGAGACGGCGCGACCTGCACCCTGAACGGTCTCTACCTCGCCGACGGCACGCAGCACATCGACAACCAGACGAATATCGAGCACATCGCTCCCAACTGTCCCAGTCACGAGGTCTACAAAGGCGTTCTCGATGGACGGTCACATGGCGTGTTCAACGGGAAGGTCTACGTACACCCCGAAGCCCAGAAGACGGACGGCAAGCAGAGCAACAACAACCTTCTCCTCTCGCCGTACGCGCGTATAGACACCAAGCCGGAGCTCGAGATCTTCGCGGACGACGTGAAATGCACGCACGGTGCGACGGTCGGGAGGCTCGACGAGATCGCGTTGTTCTACCTGAACAGTCGCGGTATCGGTCCGGATGCGGCACGGATGCTTCTTACTTACGCCTTCGCCGCGGACGTTCTCGAAACGATAGAGCTTGAGCCGCTCAAGAAGGGTCTCGAGGGAATGGTGCTCTCCAGGTTTGCGGATTCTGGAGCTGGAGCGCGGTCAGTCCGTTAGACCTACCGCCCGAGCAGATACAGAATGACGATGATGACCATCACCGCCATTACGATCACGTTCGTGGGGACCTTTCGCGGCTGATCAGGATCCAGATCGCCCGCCAGAATCGGATGCTTGATCGTGTTGCGGCGGGTGCCGATGTCCTTCTCGCGTTTTGATGCGCCCACCGGCTCGATCACCGCGACCCCCAGTGGGAGCCGCTTAGTCGTAAACGTCAGGATCGCTGACCCAACTTCGACCTTGTCCCCCTCGGAAAGCGAGCGCGGCTCGGCGAGCGTAGCTCCGTTTACGGTGGTGGGATTAACGCCACACGGATGCAGAACGAACTTCCCGTCTTCCGATCGCAGCTCGGCGTGATTGCGTGATACCGCGGGCTCTCGAATCAGTATATGGCTTCCAGCGTCGCGCCCGATCGTCAGAAGCGAATTTCTGACCGGATAGGCGCGGCGTTCGAACTCGTATATCAGGTGGGCGCTGTCGTCGCCCGGGGCTTGTAGGGCCATAAAAGCCATGAAATCTCCGTGTCACTATAGACGAGCGAGGCCTCGGGCAGGCTACATTAAGGCCCTATAGAAAGGGGGGGCCTCGAAGGCGGCACCCTTAAGGCGTATTTTATCGCAATCCTACATTCAACTCCCTGGAGGGGGCATGGCGACAAAACTCGAAAAAACCCTGAAGCGCGAGATCGAGATCGACGGAAAGGCCTACATGGTGGCAATCTCACCCGAAGGCGTTAAGGTCACGCAGAAGGGGTTTCGGAGAGGGCCAGAGCTGACATGGCGGGCGATCATCAGCGGCGAAGCCGAGATGAGTCAGCAGCTCAGATCATCTGTGGGCGCGACGGGCGGGGACTCGGGCGAGTAGCTCTACGGGCTGGTCTGGATGTTCGGATTGCTCTGAACATCCGACAGGTGTTCCTGAATGATCACCCATTTTCCACCGCGTTTCTGGAACACCGCCGTCCACGCCCCGCCGATGACGTGATTCATCCCCATCGGCGTGAGGTGCGGGATGCGATAGGTGCTCGTCATCACCGCCGCGTCCGGTGCTAGTACGTCGACCGTCATGGATGTCCACTCCCAGCGCGGCTGCTTCATGTTCTGGCCGACATACGTCCAGAACGCCTCAATCGCCTGCTGTAGCCGGGGGCGAGTGGTTGTCATCACTCCACCACTGGCCGAGATCACTCGGCCGTCGGTGGGGTAGAGGCTCATTAGACGGCTCACGGGGTCGGGCTTCGAGAGATCGTAGGTCGCGACTACGAGGTGCTTGAGGCTGTCCGCAATTGCAGCCTTGCCGGCGCTCGACATGTCAGATGCCGATCTGGGTCCGCACGCGAAGGAGCCGGCGGCTGTAGCGAGCGACGCAGCGAGAACAAGAATGCGCGAAATGCTCAAGCGGCCTTTCATCGAGGAAAGTATAGCGCGACTCTCGCGCCATTGAGCGACTCCCGGTCGAAGACCGTCAATAGCGACGAGGGAGGCTCGGAAGCTGGTGTGCTGGGTCTAACCGGGGCGATCAGTCTCAAATGAGAGACAGGCTCTGTCCCCCGTCGGGGACATTAAGGCTCAAAGAGTAGAGTTAGCCTTGATTGCACCGGAACAATGGCTGGCTTGGCCGTTGCCTCTATAGAGGACGCCGGGCGAACAGGTGTCTGACCGGTGTTATTGCGTCGTTCAGCTTCATTTCCCGTCATTGGGAAGGAGTTTCCATGCGTAAGAGTTATGTGTTGCTTGCGGGAGCGGGTGCCGTGCTTCTCGCCGCTTGCAGTGGCGACAAGAAAGAAGCGATGAACGACGACCTGAAGAACGATCTGGCGCTTGCCTCATCGTCTGACGGGATCACTCTCGCCAACAGCTCCCCCAATTCCGGCCCGCAAGTCATCTCGGCAATCGAGCGGACGACGCCACCGGCGCGCAAAGTCGCGCCTTCGACTACCGTGAGACGGCACAAGCCGGCTCCGAAGTCTCCGCCACATGTCGTGAGGACGCAGGCGCCTGCCCAGGTCGCCCAGACCGAGGAGCAGTCGGTCGCCCCAGCTCCCGTCGCGAACGACCCGACTCCAGTGTCGCCGCGTCCGCAGCCGGTTGCGGTTTCCTATCCGAGGGGCCCGTCGTCTGGTGGTGACGATGGCAGCGTGAGCCGTGGCTCGACCGCGGGCTCGGTGATCGGATCGATTCTGGGTGCCGTGATCCGCGGTGGTATCGTCGTCGGCGATGGGGATAGCTGCGATCCGCGTACCGATGGTCGTGGGGGACGGCGACAGCCCAACTCCGGTTATCCGCCTTCAATGCCGCGTGGTCCAGTTTTCGGCACCGGCCGAATCTTCACCGGCGGAATTACTCCTCCGAGAGGCCCGCGCCGCTAGGCAACAGGGGATGCGTGCCTTTCGGCCCGCATCCCTTTCTTGCTTTCCGAGACAATCATGATGAAAAACACCTTCTCGAGGGTCGCCACACCGATCCTCTTTGCCGTTACGATAGCCCTTGGCGCGTGCAAGCAGGGCGACAAGCCCGAGGACGCGCTCGCGCAGGACACCTCGTTGGCGCACGACCTGAGCCTCGCCAACGCCGACACAATGGCGCAGCCTCAGTTGAAGGATGTGCCCGTCACGACCGCTCCCGTAGTCGAGCCTTCTACGCCGGCGCCAAAGGTCGCGCAGCGTAAAACCCCGTCCGATATCCTCACGCCAAGCAGAAACCCGCGTCGCGTGGCGACGACTGCACGCACGACGCCGCAGCCCGTCGAAAAAGCACCAGTGACGACCGCGAACGGCAACACGGTGACGGAATCATCGGGTTCCGGATCGACTCGCGGAGTTGGGACGATTGCGAGTGGCTCCGAGATCTCGCTCTACTCCGGCCAGCGCGTCTGCACGAATACCTACAATGTCGGCGACCGTTTCACGGCGAGCGTGGCCGAGTCGGTACAAGGCTCGAACGGCGTTGCCATTCCAGCGGGCGCCACAGCAGTAATCGAGCTCACATCGCTCAAGCGAAGCGAGAACGCGAACGACAACATCGCGATGGAATTCGTCGTTCGCTCGATCGCATTCAACGGTACGACGTACCCGGTGAATTCCACGGTTACGACAGCACAGGTTGAGAAGGTGCGCAACGGTGACGCGAGCAACGACGGCAAGAAGGTGGCGACAGGCGCGATAATCGGCGCCATTGCCGGACAGATCTTCGGACACCACACCAAGTCGACCGTGATCGGTGCCGCAACGGGTGCCGCGGCCGGCGCAGTTGTAGCGGGCGCGACCGGCAAGTACGACGGATGCGTTCCAAACGGTGGACGGATCTCGCTGCGGCTCACACAGCCGATGACGGTGCAGCAGTCGGTCTGATCAACCAGACGGCCCCAAATGAAAAAGGCACGCTCTCCGGAGCGCGCCTTTTTTTTGCTTTCAAACGATACGAACGCACTTACTCCACGTAGCTGAGCGCGATCTTCCGGCCGTAGTACAAGCCGAACCCCGTTCCGACCATGCTGACCATGAACGCCGTGGTAAAGCCAAAGCGAGCGCCGAGGTACCAGCCCGCGTAGCTGCCAGCGGTCGAGCCTACAAAAGCACCGAGTTTCCCCATATCACAAGGACGAGCGTAAGGAGGCTTAAGCCACGCGTACCAAGGTTAAGTTAGAAGCCTTTCCTTACCTTATTGCTTAGGTAAAGTTAAAGACTTATCTTTACCTTACTTCTAGTGCTAGGTAAGGAAGACATACTTACGATCCAAGGGGGACCTCTGGCATCAGTGCAAAGGCCCACAGGCAAGTCGATACGCGGCGGTCGATTTGTGGTTCAACAGCCGGGTCGCGATGGCTTTGCTGCATTCATTCCGAATCCGTTGCCTCCTCAACCCTCCGTAAATCTTGGAGGCGAGCTTCCGGATCTCCTTGAAAGAGCCAGCCGGGAACTCGGCCGGCTCGACAGCGTGACCATTTTGCTGCCGGATCCGGGGCTATTCATCTACATGTATGCGCGAAAGGAAGCTGTACTTTCGAGTCAAATCGAAGGCACACAGTCCTCCCTTTCCGATCTGTTGCTGGTTGAGAGCGACAGCGTTCCCGGTGTTCCTATTGGTGATGTGCGTGAGGTATTGAACTACTCCGCGGCAATGGATCATGGACTAAAGCGTCTTGCCGACGACTTACCTATGAGCCTCCGCTTGATCCGTGAGATTCACGGCGTGTTAATGCACGATGTCAGGGGAGGGCATCAAACTCCTGGAGAATTCAGAAGGACTCAAAACTGGATCGGAGGTTCCCGGCCCGGCAACGCCCGATTTGTCCCTCCGCCTGTCCACCAGATGCATGATTCTCTCGACAACCTCGAGAAGTTTATTCACAACGCCGATCCTCATATCCCCCTCCTGATAAAGGCGGGTCTGGTGCACGCACAGTTCGAAACGATCCATCCGTTCCTGGACGGGAATGGGAGAGTAGGGAGGCTCTTGATCACCTTCATGCTTTACGCAGAAGGGGCGCTGTCACAGCCGCTTCTCTACCTGAGTCTCTATTTGAAGGAGAACAGAGACGAGTACTATGAACGGCTGCAGCGAGTCAGGACTCATGGTGATTGGGAAGGATGGTTGGCGTTCTATCTTCGCGGAATTCAGGTCGTTGCTCGGCAGGCGACCAACACGGCGCGCAAGATCGTCGCACTGTTCGAGCGAGATCGTGCGCGAATCCACGAGCTGGGGAAAGCAGCCAGCACCGCTCTGCGTGTGCACGATTTGCTGAAGCGCCACGCGATTCTGTCGGTGGCCAAAGGAGTCAAGGAACTCGGCGTGGCAAAACAGACCATTTCGGCCGCCGTCGAGCGCTTGGAACACCTCGGAATTTTGCGCGAAGAAACCGGCAGGTTGCGCAATCGCAACTGGATTTATCGCGAGTACATCGACCTGCTTAATGCCGGAACAGAGGGCTAACGTGAGCGATTCCAAGACCGAAATTCGACGATTGATCAGGACGTTCTCTGAGCAAAGAGAGTCCTACGTTCACGAGTCCTGAAGGACAAAGCATCCGAGATGTCCAGAGCGTCTTTCACCCAGGGCAGCCCACTTTAGCTGCGATTGAGTATCTTCAAGCATAGACAGGGGTGCCACGCGTGATTCAACGCCGCCAGTTGGGCGGCAACGCGCGGCTGAGAAAGTCCCTCATAACCTGATCCGGTTAGTACCGGCGTAGGGAGTCAAACGATGGAAGCACGTACGCAGATGCACTATGCGCGTCGCGGACAGATCACCGACGCGATGCGCGTCGTCGCCGAGCGCGAAGAGCTCTCCCCTGAGCTGGTGCGCGACGAGATCGCGATCGGGCGGCTCATCATCCCGGCCAACATCCACCACCTGGCCGGCGCGCTCGAGCCCATGGCGATCGGCAAGGTCTCGCGCGTGAAGATCAACGCCAACATCGGCAACTCGCAGGTGTCGTCGGATGTGAATGGCGAGATCGACAAGCTCCAGATCGCGGTCAAGTACGGCGCCGACACGGTGATGGATCTCTCGACCGGAGGGAACATCGACGGAATCCGTCGAGCCATCATTGCGGCTTCGCCGGTGCCGATCGGAACCGTTCCGATCTATCAGGCGGTACAGGGCGGCCCCGACGGCAAGTGGGACAAGCAGCTCGAGGAGCTGACCGCCAACGACCTCCTCGACATGATCGAGCACCAGGCTAAACAGGGCGTGGACTACATGACGCTCCATGCCGGCATTTTGATCGAGCACCTTCCGCTCGTGCACGGCCGCATCACCGGGATAGTGAGCCGAGGCGGGTCGCTGCACGCTGTATGGATGATGGCGCATCGCAAGCAGAATCCTCTGTACGAGCGATACGAGGACGTGCTCGACATTCTTCGCCAATACGACGTGACCATTTCGCTTGGCGACAGCCTGCGTCCGGGCTGCATCGCCGACGCCAGCGATCGCGCGCAATTCGCAGAGCTCGACACCCTTGGGGAGCTGACGAAGAGAGCTTGGGCGCGCGATGTACAGGTGATGGTCGAAGGCCCCGGTCACATACCGATGGATCAGATCGAGATGAACGTCCGGCGCATGAAGGAAGTCTGCAGCGAGGCGCCCTTCTATACGCTTGGCCCTCTCGTTACGGATATTTCTCCCGGCTACGACCACATATCGAGCGCGATCGGCGCCGCGATGATCGGTTGGTTCGGCTCCGACATGCTGTGCTACGTGACACCGAAGGAGCATCTTGGACTCCCCAACGCCGAGGATGTTCGCCAGGGCGTCATCGCGTACAAGATCGCCGCGCATTCCGCGGATCTCGCTCGCGGCCGGAAGGGAGCGCGAGATCGGGACGATGCGCTGTCACGAGCCCGCTACAACTTCGACTGGAAGGAGCAGTTCCGGCTGAGTCTCGATCCGGAGCGGGCGCAGGAGTACCACGACGAGACGCTGCCTGCCGAGTACTTCAAGAGCGCCGAGTTCTGCGGCATGTGCGGTCCGAAGTTCTGCTCGATGCATCACTCGCGGACGATTGAAGAGGGCATCGCGCAGATGGCGGCGGAACTCGAGTCGCAGGAAGGAAAGCAGGAACGGCAGCTGGCTGGTGTTTCAGCGATCTGAGTTGGAGCGCTTTTGCGAGCGGTGCGACAGCGTCGCTCGTATCTCGCGCCTGTGCGCAACGCTGTTCTGCGCGCTGGTGGGCGCGGTGACGTGCGTGAACCTGCGCGCGCCAGGCGACGCAGGCGCGCGGAAAGTACCGCCTGTTGCTGGACCACCACTTGCTGGTCCGGGTCCCGGCTCAACCACCAACGTTCCCCTCGACAGGCGCCCGATGCTTTCCTCGGACTCGGCGTACTTTCGAGAGCACCCGTTCATGGTGCCGGTGGAAGGAATCCAACCCTCCCAGCTGACCGACACGTTTCACGAGGCAAGGAGTGGCGGACGGATCCACATGGCGACGGACATTCTGGCCCTGCGCGGAACGCCTGTGCTGGCCGCGGCGCCCGGACGAATCATCAAGCTCGCAAACGGGGGGGCGGGCGGAATCACGATCTACATCGCCGATGCCAGCGGCCGGTACGTCGAGTACTATGCCCATTTGATGGGCTATGCACCGAACACGGCAGAGGGTCTGGCTGTTCAGGTAGGGGACGTGCTGGGCTTCGTCGGCACCACCGGGAATGCTCCGCCCAGTACGCCGCATCTGCATTTTCAGGTGATGCGGAGCGACGCGAACTACTGGAATGGTACGCCGATCGACGTGCGGGGCTTCATGACCAAACCGGGACGGATGAGGAATTGAAAGGGAAAGAGCGGGCGGAGCTGCGCTCCGAAGCACATCATCTCACGCCGACTGTCCACATTGGGCAGCACGGTCTCACGCCGACGCTGATAAATTCTCTCGACGATGCGCTTCGTACGCGCGAGCTCGTCAAGGTGAAGCTCGGGAACAAGGACGATGTGAAGCCGAAGGACGTGGCGAACGCGCTGGCACTCGCGACCAGCGCCGACGTCGTCCAGGTGATCGGTCGCACCGCAACGCTGTTTCGCGAAAATCCCGAGATGGACAGGACGCGGGGAGACCTTCCTCCGTGGCGAAAGTGACCAGATCATTTCTGCGGAGTAACTGAGATGGGTGCAGCGGCGGCGATAGCAATAATGCGGAGACGGGAGCGGGAAGTCGTCGATGACTTTCGGGCGGCGGGCGCCATCTCTCCCGCGACCGCGCAGTCCTACAACGCGATCGGACTCGGGGAATCGCTGGCCGTCCGGCGGCTGCACGATCGCGCGGTGATAAGAGAATCCGCGCCCGGCATTTGGTACCTGGACGAAGAGGTATGGACGGCCGTCCGTCGAACTCGAAGGCGTCTCGCGACTGCAATGCTGACGATTGTCCTGATCCTTTTCGCCGGCCTCGGAATGGGTCTCATCAAGTGGTGATACCCGCTGTTGATATTCAACCGGGCCAGTCTATTTTTCGCAAAGGAAACGCGCGTGGCACTTCCACGCGCGCTACCGCACTCTCGGAAACGACATGCCTTACGTCATAACAGAAGCCTGCAAGAACACCAAGGACCGCGCTTGCGTGGACGTTTGTCCGGTGGATTGCATCTACGAAGGGCCGGATCAGCTTTACATTCATCCCGACGAGTGCATCGATTGCGGCGCATGCGAGCCGGAGTGTCCGGTAACGGCGATCTTTCCGGAAGAGGATGTGCCGGCCAACCTGCAGGAGTACGTCCAGATCAACCGCGAAGTATTCAAGAGCGAGACGCCACCGGGACGTCCCAACCGGTAGCCATCCCGGTGCGAGCGACTGGCGAATCCGGTCCTCGTCCATCATATCTGATCCCATGACCCCTCCCATCGTTCCCGGAAAGAACGGCATGTCCACGGTGCTGCTGTCGCATGCGTCGGGCAGCTCCGCCGATGTCTATCTGAACGGCGCGCACGTCACCTCCTGGATCCCGGCAGGCGGCAAGGAAGTGCTGTTCATGGGTAAGACCGCGACGTTTGCTCCCGGCGATCCCATTCGCGGCGGAATTCCCGTGGTGTTTCCGCAGTTCGCGAACATCGGTCCGCTTCCGCAGCATGGCTTCGCGCGCAAGTCCGAGTGGCAGCTCGCCGAGAATGCCGACTCGTCGGACGATCCGTCCTCGGTAAAGCTGGTGCTAACCGACGACCATCGCACGCGGGAGTTCTGGCCGTTTCACTTTCGTACGGAGCTGACCGCAGCGATCGACGAGAAGTCGCTGCAGGTGAAGCTCGACGTGTTCAACACCGGCGACGAGGTATTCAGCTTTACGTCCGCGCTGCACACCTACATCGCCGTTGCCGACATTCGCGAATCGGCGCTGCGCGGATTCGGGGGCAAGTGGTACCTCGACAAAACCCAGGGCGGGAACGAGACCAAGGACGACGCGAAGAAGCTCGTGATTTCCGACGAGACGGATCGCGTCTACCTCAAGGCGCCGAAAAAGGTCGAAGTGGAGGACCGCGGCAACGACCGTCGCATCGAGGTACGCGCCGCCGGGTTCAAGGACGCCGTGGTGTGGAATCCGTGGGTGGAGAAGGTGACGGGGTTCATCGGACTCGACACGGAAGATTACCTGAGGATGATCTGCGTCGAAGCCGCGCAGATCGGATCGCCGGTGGAGCTCAAGCCCGGCGGGACGTGGAGTGGCTCACAGACGCTGGCGATCGTGTAGCGTGCCGATTTTCCGCCCGTCGGCGTTCAAGTGGCAGTGCGACCGATGCGGCGTGTTCTTCGGGGCGGGGAAGGGCGGGGTTTGCTCCTCGTGCAAGCGCGCATTGTGCGATTTTCATTTGCACGGGTCGATTCTCTCGAAGTTGAGAGCAAGATTTTCGAGTGAGAGGGTTTCCTGCGTCGAGTGTCGCGCCAAAGGCAACTAGCAGTCCTTAGAATTTCCTGACGAACCCGCCTACCCATGCGTCGCCCATCACTCGCCCCTTGATCCAGAACGCCACGATCAGCACTGCGTACTGAAGAAAGGTGCTGATCTCACTCTTGAACGCCTCCGCCCAGTGGTGCTCACCGACGGTCTGTGGTCCGTTCGGGGGACGCGGAATCCAGCGCGGAGTCTCGTTCTTGTAGTCCAGGTACTCCCGGCCGAAGATCGACTCGAGCACGCCTTCCTCGTAGCGGACGATCAGCTCGTACTCCACCGCGAACAACAGCACGGCGATCGGCAGAAACCACAGCACCCCCGAGATGGTGACGAATCCTATCCAGATGAGAAAGTTGCCATTGTAAAGCGGATTTCTGCTCCAGGAAAAAATTCCGTACGTCACCAGTCGCTGCACGTTGCGGGAGCGTCGGCGCGTGACGGTGCCGGCGGCGGCGACGCCTGCCAGGCGGATCGCTTCGCCGATGACGATCAGCGAAAGTCCCACCTCCCACCGAAATGGAGAGCTCGATCCCGGCATCACGAGCGGGATTCCGAGAAACAAGAGCGGAAGCCACCCGCGATGACGGAAGAGGACGGCGCCGATCTGTGCCGGGAGCGACTGCTCGGCGGCGCTCAGTCGCGAGGGCGGCGGAGAGGCGCTGCTCATGTAATGCGCGGTGGCCTTTTCGTACACTGAATCATTTCGCTTGCTGCGCTTCAGCGTCTTCTTCCCATGGCGAGAAAAGCGTTCGCCACTGATCGGGTACCGGAATTGGCTTGCCGTCCGGAGAAACAGTGACATAGACAATCGACGCGTCGCACACCACCATGGCCCGTTGATTCTGCACGACCTGGCGGACTATGAAGCTGGTGTTGCCGACCGAGATCATTCCAGTTCGAATCGATAGATCGTCCCCCGGAAACGTCTGCGCCTGGTACGACGCTTCAACTTTGCGCACGACCGCCCACAGGCTCGTCTTCATGTACTCCGCGTACGACATGTGCCGCTCGAGAGCCGACCAGCGGGCGCGCTCCAGGAGGACCAGCATGTGCGCGTGGTTGACGTGCCCTACCGAGTCGCAATCGCTCGGATAGATGTGAACCGTGAAATTTTCCGTCATCGGATCGTGGATAGAGTGAGCGCCGCGGAGAAAGGTAATCGGGTGGGGGCACGATACCATTCAGGCGCTAGATTTCGCGGATGCCTCCAGTCCTCCCGGACGGCGCCCTCTACCTCGACAAACCCGAGCAGGTAGACCGCTTCCTCCAAGAAATCTCGAACGTGAAGGAGCTCGCTCTCGACACCGAAGGCGCCAGCTTCCATCGCTTTCTCGATCGCATCTATCTCCTCCAGCTCTCGACCCGCGAGCGGAGCGCCGTTCTCGATCCGCTTCCGATCGGATCCCCTGCCGGACTCGGCGAGCTCCTTCAGAACAAGTCCGTCGAAGTCGTCTTCCACGACGCGGATTACGATCTGCGCCTGCTGCACCAGGATTACGGCTGGCACGTCACGAACATCTTCGACACGCGGATCGCATCTCAGCTGCTGGGGATAAAATCGTTCGGCCTCGCCGCGCTGCTGGAACAGTTCTTCGACGTAAAACTCGACAAGAAGCACCAGCGCGCCGACTGGTCCATGCGCCCCCTCACCGCCGATATGCTCGACTATGCCGCGCAGGACACGCGCTATCTGCTGCAGCTAAAGGATCACATGATGCGGGAGCTCGAGCGCCGTGGCCGACTTCACTGGGCCCGGGAGGAATTTGCGCGACTCGAAGGAACGCGCTGGGATGCTGAAGAGAGCATGGAGGGATTTCTCCGATTGAAAGGCGCCCGCGACCTGTCGCGACCCGACCTGGCGGTGCTGCGGGAAGTTGCAAACTGGCGCGACACTGTCGCCGCGCAGCTCGACCGCGCGACGTTTCGGGTGATGGGGAACGAGGTGCTGCTCGAGCTGGCTCGCCGCGCTCCGAAGAGCGTGTCGGAGCTGGGTGCCATCAAGGGCATGCCGAAGGGGATGATCGACCGCGGGGGCGGCGACATCATCGCGGCGATCCGACGCGGCGTCGAGGTACCGGAGGCGCAGCTGCCGAAGTTCCCGCGCGGTCAGCGCTGGAACAAGGATCGGGACTTCGACGAAAAAGTAGCGCGCCTGAAGGCGGTGCGGGATTCTGCGGCAACGAGACTGGATCTCGATCCGGGAGTCCTATGCTCTCGCGAGCGACTAGAAAGCATTGCGCGCAGCAGCGCAAAGTCTCTTGAAGATCTCGCGGGCGTACCCGATCTCCGCCGCTGGCAGATCGAGGAGATGGGAGAAGGATTTCTTCGCGCTCTTAATGCGGCGTCTTGAATACGAAGCGCTGCCGGATTCTGGTCGCAACCGCGCAGTCTCCCAGGTGCGCCGGGTGGTAGCGCGTGCTGCTCAAGGCATCTGCCGCGGACAGCACGAACTCGCGGTAATTTCCGGAAACGAAGTCTATTGATTCCGCCGCAATCGAGCCGTTCGCCCGCACGGTGAAGGCGAGCACGACGCTATCCTCGAGTCCAACGAGGGCAGCGCGCGCCGGGTACTTCGGGTCGATCCCGGCACTGGGCATCATCGCGTAGGTGAACGGCAGGTCGTAGCGGGGGATTCTCGCCTTGAAGACGTATCGCGCCGGCGGTACGGTGTCGGGCTGGTCGTCCGCAGCGAACCTGAGCATCAACGGAATCGAATCGATGTGCTCGATCCACGGAACGTCCAGGTTCTTCGACATCGCTTCGAGCGTCGACCGGACGCTATCCGCGAAATCCCCGGTGAGCGTCTCGTCCACGACGTCGGCAACATCGAGCGATCCATTTGCACGCGCGGTGACGTAGGCGACGGCTTCGACGTCGAGGATACCGCCGGCACACCGTGATCCGACTGAATCACAGGGCTCGTCCCCGATGACGACGCTCAATGGCAGCTTGGAGGGCGCTTTGAACCGCGCCTGAAATCCCCTGGCGAGGAAATTCCCGAAATTGGGCGGTAGCGCGATCCTCGGGTCCCGCGACTCAGCGGTCATCTTGACGATTGTCTCGACCGTATCACTCGCGTGAAGCGTGTCCAGGCAGCCCGTGGCATCGGTGCGAATGTCATTCGGCGCCGAAGCGATCTTTCGGTGAGGAGATGGGTTACCCGCGCACGCGATTGCCGCGAATGCGGCAGAAGTGAGGCCTATGGCGCGGAGTTTATGGGGCACGCAAGCAATTTACCGGGCGCCATCTCGATGTCACGCCGGGTGCTAGAAGCCGAGGTAGGCCCGCACGCGTGGCTCCATCCTCTCGGGTGTCCAGAACGGCATCCAGACCAGATTCACCTCGACCTTCTCAACGCCGGGCAGCGTTTTCACTTCGTTTTCCGCGTTGGTCATCAGCTCAGGACCCGACGGACAAGCCGGCGAAGTGAGCGTCATGTCGACTTTCACCGTGGTGCCGTCCACGGCGATGCCGTAGACCAGGCCCAGGTCCATGATGTTCAGCTGGAGGTCGGGATCCTTCACCCGCCGGAGGGCGAGCTTGACCTGATCCTCGCTCACGACCCCCGTAGTCGCCGGGGATTCGGTAGCTGACGTTGTGGGACTTCCCGCCTCTCCATTCTCTTCGCTCATGATGATCTCACCTCACCCACAACTTAACGCTTTTTCGAGCTCGTCTTCTTCTTGACCGTGCTCTTTTTCGCGGTGCTCTTCTTCGCCGAGCTGCGGCTTCTGGACGTCGCGCTGGCGATCGTGTGGTGCTTCGACGACGTGTGACGGCGCTTCGCGCGCGGTGGCGGCGGATTCCAGCCCGCCTCGCGATCGGCCCGGAACTTCGAGGACCGCGACGCCAGCTCCGGTCCATCGAGCACCGACAGGACGGCCGCATCGGACAGATCCGCGCGCACGTCCGAGATCACCTTCGCCGGACGGAGAGCGCGGGCGGCGTGGACACGATTCGTCAGAAGGATCACGAACATCTGCCGCTCTGGATCGATCCACATGGACGTGCCGGTGAAGCCGGTGTGTCCGTACGCGGTCGGTCCGAGATAGCGACCGGAGCCGTAGTCTCCGTCGGCGGTATCCCAGCCGAGTGCCCGGTGTCCGAACGCTCTCGACGTGAAAAGGTCCACCGTCGACTTGCTGATGATCTGCACGCCATCGTACTCGCCGCCATTGAGCATCATCTGCGCAAAGACCGACAGATCCGCGGCGGTGCTGAAGAGGCCGGCGTGGCCCGCGACTCCGCCCAGCGCGTAGGCGTTCTCGTCGTGAACCTCGCCCTGAAGCGGATATCCGCGGGGAGGCGTCACTTCGGTTGGGGCGATCCGGTAGCGAAGGGAGTCTGCCGGCCGGTACATGGTCTCGGTCATCCCCAGCGGCTCGAAGACCCGTCGCTCGAGGAACTTGTCCAACGGCTCGCCGGCAACGACTTCGATGATGAGACCGAGAACATCGGCACCGAGATCGGAATAGATGTACTGCGCTCCGGGACGTCCTGCCAGCGGCGTGTTCAGCACCAGCGCGCGTGCTTCCAGCGGCGTCTGCGCAATGCGCCAGATGTCGCGACCTGCGGGCAAGCCCGACGTGTGTGTGAGGAGCATCCGAATGGTGACTCTGTCCTTGTCGCCACCGCCAAACGTGGGGATGTAGCTCACGACCGGGTCATCGAGCCCGATCCTCTTTTCGTCGTACAAAATCATGATCGCCGAAGTGGTTCCGACGACCTTGCTGAGCGACGCTATGTCGTAGATCGTGCGTTCTGCGTCCACGGCGGTGCTGCTGCTGCTCCAGGACAGCTTCCCGAAGCCTTTCTCGTAAACCGCTGCCCCATTCCGGCCCACGACCACCGAGGCGCCAGGGTACCCCCCAGCCTTGATGCCGCGCTCCACCACGCGCTCAATGGCGCCGAGGCGGTTCTCGGACATCCCGACGTCGGCCGGGGACTTGACGGGCAGGCCATCGCCTGCGCGGGTCACCGTCAGTGCGGTGAGAATGACTCTGAGCAACGCTAACTCCTTAGACTACTTTAATTTATACAGTTCGCTCGAGCCGATGTTCCGACCCCGCCGGGCATGGCCAGGTGTTCCGCGACGCGGCGGCGGTGTACGCTTGCAAACGATTGCCCGGAACGAAAGTCACCGTCATTCTCCGGGAAACTTTTCAGACGTGCGGTGTGACTAAGAAAGAGTCCGAGATGCCATTCGATCAGCTCGACCTCAAGCGCGCTATTGCCGGCGATGAAAGGGCCATGCAGCGGCTTTGGTCGCAGCATGCTCCGCACATCGACGCGGTCGTGCGCAGGCTTTGTGGGGATGCGGAGCTGGCCGCCGACGTCTCGCAGGAAGTCTGGATGCAGATCTTCAGGGCGCTTCCGAGCTACCGGGGCGACTCGCAATTCGGAACGTGGGCGCATCGGATTGCGGTGAACCGCACCCTCAACGCGCTGCGCAAGATCAGGCGCCTCGCGAAGCTGGAGACCGACATTGAAGACGATTCCGCTCTCACCGAGCAGGATACCGACAGGACGTTTCTGGCGGAATCCATTACGGAGGCGATGACGAAGCTGTCGCCGGGGGCGAGAGCGGTGTTCGTTCTTCATGACGTTGAAGGATATACGCACGGCGAGATCGGGGAGGAGCTCGGCATTACGCCGGGCGGATCGAAATCTCAGTTGTTCAAGGCTCGCGCCAAGCTGAAGATGCTTTTGGCGCACCTCGTTGATGAATCATTACCAGTCGCAGGAAAGGGGAAAGCACATGTCGCAAATGTCTGAAGACCAGCTCGACCAGCTCATCGCCGAGGAGCGGGGGCGTGAGCAGCCGCCGCTCAACGAATGGCGTACGATCGCCGCGAGGGCGCGAGAGGAAGGACTGGTACGTGAGTCCGAATCACGCTCATGGGTCGCGGGCCAGCCTTGGATGCAGGCAGCTGCCGCCGTCCTGCTGTTGATCGGTGGAATCGCGATCGGACGGACGACGATTGGACTGCCTACCAGCTCTGGTCAGACCGACGCAGTGCAAGTGAGCGTTCCGACTATGGCTGCCTCGGATTCCAAAGTTCCTGCGACGACCGGTAGCGCCAGCTTTGCCTCCATCGACGATGCTTCAGCGACGCTGGACCGCGCGCTCGGCGACTATCAACGCGCTTCGGCCTTCCTTGCCGCGAACGGCACGGGCGCAACCACCATGGACAGCTCGAGGATCTATTCCGCACGACTCGCGGCGCTGGACAAAGTCGGCAACGCGATGGAAAGCGCGCTCGCGACAGCGCCGCACGATCCCGTCATCAATCAGTACTACCTCGCGACAATGGGTGCCCGCGTTGCAACGCAACAACTCGTCAACAGACCTGTCGGTCTTGCCTTGAAGGGTTTCTAGGATGAAGCTCGGAGGGAAAGAGGTGTCGGCAATGAGAAAGGGTCAGGTGGCGGCTGCCATGATCGCGTCGTTTGCGCTACCGGCGATTTCGATGGCGCAGAACGTCCCGTTGCCTCCGCAATCGCCTCCCTTGATCGAGATGCCTACGGGTTGGTTCGGCGTGAGGATCTCGGATCAGGCGGTCCTGAATGAGAGCGGCGCGGCATTCTTCGACAAGTATCCGATCGTCACGAACGTCGAGCCCGGCTCGCCCGCCGACAGAGCGGGAGTTCACCCGGGAGACGTGCTGCTCACGTTCAACGCGCACGACATGCGCGGCGGCGCGCTCCAGATGAGTGATTGGCTCAAGCCGGGCGCGCCGTTCCAGCTCCGACTGCGGCGCAACGCTGCCATTCGCACCGTGCGTGGAGTATTGGGCCGGCGTCCGGAAGGCTGGGAACAGGTAGTGGTGGTGCAGGTGTCGCCGCTGGAGGAGATGATGGCGCGAAGCCGTGAAGCGCCGGGAGTTGAAGCGGGTCCGGAACACCCGGGCATGCTGCGCGTCAGGGCCGAAGGTCCAATGGCGCCGCGGGTGCCATCGCTCCTCGCGCCCGCACTCGGACTTGGCCGCGGGGTCTATCCGTTCATCGGGGCTGAGTTCACCGCTCTCAACAGCGACCTTTCCGATCTGCTCGGCGTGAAGCCCGAAGGGGTGTTCGTGGCCAATGTGGCGGAGGGATCGTTAGCGCGCGAGGCGGGACTGCGCGGCGGAGACGTTGTGGTGACGGCGAACTCGACGAAGATAAGAACGCCGAACGATCTGGTGCGGGCAATTCGCGACGCCAACGACCGCACTGTGAGGCTACAGGTTATTCGGAAGCACAAGCCGGAGACGGTGACCCTCTCGTGGTGATCAGACGGCCGGAAGCTTTCTCGAATCGGGCACCAGCGAGGCGTGAATCGCCGTAGCGGCCACCGCGCCGCTGCCGGCCGCGAAGATTGCCGTCTGGGGCCCCGGAGCGATGTCACCAGCCGCGTACACGTTCTTTACCGACGTGTGATTCCTGTCGTCGATCACGAGGCGGCCGAGATCGTCCCGCTTGCACCCCAGCTGCGCGCCCAGGTCGTCGGAAGGGTACTGACCGATGGCGAAGTAGAGTCGCTCGCAATCGAGTGACATGGCGCCCTCGAGGTCGACGCCGCTGATCTCGCCGGATTTGGACACGACGCATTTGATCGGCTGATCGAGAACCGGGATGTTGAGTGCCGTGAGCTGGTCGAGGAGCTGCTGGTCCATGTCGGGCTTCTCACCGTTCGTGCAGATCACGATCTTCCGCGTCCAGGTGGTCAACGCCAGCGCCATTCCAACCGCTTTTCGTCCCTTGCCCACCACGACCGTTTTCTTGTCGCGCGTCTCAAAGCCGTCGCAGTCGGGGCACACATGAACCGTCTCACCGTAACAGCGATCGAGCCCGGGGATGTCGGGCCATACGTCCTTGATTCCGATTGTCAGGAGGATGCGCTGTGCCTCGATCACCGGCCCTTCGCGCAGCTTGATCGCGAAGAGCTCGCCGGTTTCGTCGATTGCTTCGTCGACGATACCGTCGATGTATTCGACGCCGTATTGCCCGCCTTCCTTCCTGCCAAGCGCGCGGAGCTCCGCAGGCCGAATGCCCAAATGGCCCATGTATCCATTGATTGCGCGCGTTGGCCAGTTGCGCGGATCGCCGGAGTCGACGACGACTACCTTATGTAGATACCGCGCGAGCCACAGCGCGGCGCAGAGCCCGGCCGGCCCTCCTCCAACGATTGCAACATCGTATCTTGCCGTCATGCGCGACGGGGCGTGCAAGTTCGATTCCCGGCTCGGCTTGAGTGATACCGGTCGTTCCCCTAGTTTCGAACTGATAGGCGTGTCTTCTTTCCATTTCAATTCATGAAAGTCGCGATTCTCGATCCGGCCAGCGGCATTGCCGGCGACATGTTCATCGGCGCTCTCGTCGATGTCGGGCTGGACAGGACGTGGCTGGAGCGGCTGCCGGCCGCGCTTGGGTTGGGTGGCGTCCAGGTTCGAATCGCCGACGTGCAGCGCTCCCACGTCCATTGTGTCAAAGTCGATTTCGACATTCCGCCACAGCCCCACGGAAGAGCGGTGTCGGAGATCCATAGGCTGATCGATGCGGTGAAGATTCCCGAGCAGGTCGCGCGGTCGGCGCATGCGGCGTTCGACGCGATCGCAACGGTCGAGAGCGCGATACACGGAGTCGCGCCCGATGATCTGCATCTCCACGAAGTCGGGTCGGTCGACGCGATACTCGACATCATCGGATCCATCTGGGGCATCGAGCTTCTTGGAATCGAGCGCGTCTATAACACGAAGGTTGCCCTCGGGGACGGCACCGTGAAGACCGCGCACGGTCTCCTGCCGGTGCCAGCTCCGGCTACGATCCGTTTGCTCGAAGGGTTCAACGTCAGGCACGGGCCGCCGGGATCAGGTGAGCTCACCACCCCAACTGGCGCGGCGCTGCTACGCGTGCTGTCGAAGGGCGCGCCGCCGCACGAGTATCGGGCGCTTGGCAGCGGGTACGGAGCGGGCACGCGCGACATCCTCGGACAGCTCAACGCCCTCCGCATAATCCTCGGCGATGCCGTCGTCGATAATCGCGATCACGATCATCGTCACCACGATCACGGACACGTGCATACCGAGCACCTGCATGTGTTGAGCGCTGACATTGACGACATGTCGCCGGAGGAGCTCGCTGGTGCCGCGGATGTGTTGCGCGCGGAGGGTGCGCTCGATGTCGTGTTGCTGCACACCACGATGAAGAAGGGGAGGCTCGGCACCCGCATCGAAGCGCTGGTGCGCACTCCGGATCTGGCGCGACTCGAGGAAAAGATCTTTCTGCTGTTCACGACGCTTGGAGTGAAGACGTTCGACGTGGTTCGAAGCGCCCTCGAGCGCGAGTCGAGACTCGTTCGGCTCGACGGCCGGGACATCCGTGTAAAGGTTGCCACGCTGCCGGATGGGTCGCAGAGAGCCAAGCCCGAATTCGACGATTTGCGTCGCGTCGCGGAGGAGACCTCGCGTCCGCTGGCGGAGATCCGCTCCGAAGTGTTAAGCGCGTTCGGCGAGTCAAACGGCAAGCCCGCGCTGAGGATTAAGTAAATGGATCTCGACAAAAAACTTCTCGACGCCGTCACCATCGCGGCGCGGGGACGCGTGGCTTATGTCTGCTTTTCGGGCGGGATCGACTCGACTGTCGTACTCGCCGCCTCAGTGCGGGCGCGGCTAGAAACGGTTGCGCTTCTTGGCGTGAGTCCATCGCTCGCCGCCGCCGAGCGCGCGGACGCGCATAGAATCGCGAAGGAGGTCGGGGCGCGCGTCGAGGAAGTAGAGACCAACGAGATGGAGCTCGCTGGCTACCGGGCGAACGCCGGCGATCGCTGCTATTACTGCAAGAGCGCCCTCTATGACACCGTGCAGATCCTGGCCGCCGCGAGGAACAAAGACGAAGCGATCTTCGTCGGCACTCAGGTCGACGATCTGGGCGAGCATCGGCCGGGATTGCAGGCTGCCATCGAACGCGGGGTCGTGGCGCCTCTGGTTGACGCGGGTTTCACAAAATCAGACGTTCGCGCGCTTGCACGACAGTGGAAACTCTCGAACGCCGAAAAGCCCGCCGCACCGTGCCTGGCGAGCAGAGTTCCGGTCGGCACGGAGGTGACACCGGAACGACTCGCCCAGATCGAGGCGGTCGAGGAATTTCTGCGGCTCAACGACATCTGGCCCGCGCGCGCGCGTTGGCACGAGTCTGTGGTTCGCCTGGAAATCCCGGCGGCGATGTTCGAGCGAGTCGTCTCCGACCCCCTGCGTGCAGAGCTGCGACGCGCGTGCAGGAGAGCCGGATTCAAATTCGTCGCGCTCGATCTCGGCGGACTGCAGAGCGGGAGTCTGTCGCTTCCCCTCGTAGCGTCATGACGGAGATTCGGTGGGATCATGAGCGCGAGTCGCGGACCGGAGTGCCGGAGGTCGTTTACGGTCCGGGAAAAACCAGTGCGCATCTGCGCCAGATCTTCGAGGACACGACGGAGCTGCGGATTGCGTCGCGACTCAGCGACGATCAAATGCAGGTGCTTGACGACCTTGCGACGATCCATCGAGAAGCCCGAATGGCGGTGCGGAACGCGCGCCCCAGGAAGGACATGCCCGTCGTTCCGGTTCTGACGGCCGGCACCGCTGACGTACCCGTCGCACTCGAGGCCGCCACAACGCTGGAGGCAATGGGTGTTCCGACCGCCCGGCACTTCGACGTCGGCGTGGCGGGGATTCATAGACTTCAATCCGTTCTACCCGAGCTCGCGGCTGCGCGCGTGTGCATCGTAGCGGCTGGAATGGATGGAGCACTGCCGGCAGTGGTTGCAGGACTTATACGAGCGCCGGTGATTGGTGTGCCGACATCCGTGGGCACCGGAGTGGCAACGGGCGGCATGGTGGCTTTGAACACGATGCTTGCCAGCTGCAGTCCAGGCGTCGCTGTCGTGAACATCGACAACGGCTTTGGCGCCGCGTGTCTGGCACTAAAGATACTCGGCTGCAATATCCCCGACTGACTACGACCGTAGGCCGCGCTCGATGACTAACGCCGGGTAAGCAGGCATCTCCGGTGTCATCGGGCTCGTCTACGCTGCGATCGTGGTCATGTATGCGCCGCCAGAACCAATGCGCCCTTCAGGAAATCTGGCTAGCCACATCTTTCACCGGTGGGGATGCCGGCCACATTCTCGAGCACTACGGTGGCATTCCGCGCCAGACCGGCGCGCCTGGCGCGTTTCATGGGTGAATTCCGGAACGCAGAACGGAAATCTTCATCACCAATTGCAACCAGCTCGCGCGCTAGCGTCCTCGCGTCCTTGCCGAGAATTGCGTCGCGCGGCGCGAACGCCGGCTCCCGCAGCTCGCGGGCGAACTTGACGTTGTAGGGACACACGTCCTGACAGATGTCACAGCCATAGATGTGCGAGCCCACGCTCTGCCGATGTTCGTCCGGGATATCGCCCTTCAGCTCGATCGTGAGATATGAGATGCACTTTGTTGCATCCAGGACGCGCGCCTCGACGAAAGCGTTGGTAGGACAGGCGTCGAGGCAACGCGTGCAGCTTCCGCAACGATCCGGCTGAAATGGCGTGTCGGGTGCAAGGTCGAGATCCAGAAGCAACGATCCAATGAAGAAGAAGGAGCCGAGTCGAGGATTGAGCAGATTCGTGTTCTTCCCGAACCAGCCAAGCCCAGCGCGGCGGGCCAGCTCCCGTTCCAGAATTGGGCCGGTATCGACGTACGCTTTCCCGGAAACTGGCTCTCCGACCTCGACCTGGAGCCAGCGATGCAGCTCGCTCAACCGTTCGGTCATTGTGTCGTGGTAGTCGTCGCCTCGCGCGTAGCGCGCGATCGGACCGCTCGGCTCCCGCCCGCCGTAATCGAGCCCGACGACGATGGCGCTCCTCGCTCCCGGAAAGGGCAGACGCGAATCGCGGCGTTTTTCGGCGCCTCGCGACAGGTAATCCATCTCTCCGGCGTAGCCTTTCGCCACCCATGTGTCGAAAGCGCCGGACGTCTCCATCGGTCCGAGCGACGTGATTCCTGCCAGATCGAATCCGAGGCCGTAGGCTTGGGCCTTGATCAAGTCTTCGAGGGCGACCGCCTCTGCAACCGCGGACGTCATCGGCTGTCGCTGGACCAGCGAGCATAGCGCTCGAGCTCAACGGCGGTCGGAAGCGCGTTGTAGTCGCCATAAGCGGTGTACATGCGCCAGCGAAGGTATGTGGGATCCGGCAAGGGAAGAAACGGAAATCGCCGATACCAGTCATTGGATCGGAAGCGCCAGGAGACGCGAATCAGATCGCTCGCCAGTCGCGGACGTCGGATCGTGCGAGCCGTGAGACTCAGTGCCAATCGTAGCCATCGCATGTCACTCCTAATATATAGGAAGGGTCATGGCACACTCTGGCGCGCGCGTTCTGGGACTTATCTCCGACACTCATGGACTCCTCCGGCCACGGGTATACGAGGCGTTGAGTGGCGTGGAGGTGATTCTTCACGCAGGGGACGTTGGTGGTCAGGAAATTCTGACGGAGCTGCGGCTGATTGCGCCGGTGAAAGCCGTGTACGGCAACACCGACCCGCCCGGTGATCCGGGGCTCTCGAAAGAGATTCTGATTGAAGTGGGCGGCACGCGGGTACACGTGAGTCACGGGCATGAAGTCGGCAGTCCGACGCCGGCGGCTTTGGCGGCGGTGTACGACGCGGATGTCGTCGTTTACGGCCACACCCATCGGCAACTCGTAACGCAGCTCGATGGCAGGCTGTTCGTGAATCCGGGCGCGGCCGGCCCGCGGCGGTTCAATCTCAAGCCGAGCATCGCAAGACTTACGATTGAAAACGGAAAGACAGAGGTCGAGATAATTGACATCTCTTGAGCTGATGACGGAGGAAGTGCAGGTGTGGGTAGCCGTCCTGGATGTCGCCGATGCGCGATACCAGAAGCTGTTGCGCACACTCTCGCCCGAGGAGCACCGGCGTGCCGAGGACCTTCCAGCGTCACATGCGCGAAAGTTCATCGTGGCGCGGGGGATCCTGCGCGATCTCCTGTCCGGCTTCACTGGAATTCCTCCGCAGAATCTGAGATTCCAGTATGGGGATGCGGGGAAGCCATCTCTTGCTGATCACGACATCAATTTCAATGTCTCACACTCTGCCGAACTGGGCCTTTTTGCCTTCTCACCGGATAGACCCGTTGGGGTCGATGTGGAGAATGAGAGGCCGGTGCGCCGCCTGCTCGACGTCGCGCAACGCTTCATGACGGAAGAGGAGGTTCGATTGCTGGCCGCAACGTCTCCAGAAGATCGGGATGCCACCTTTCTGAGATCCTGGGTGACGCGGGAGGCCCGACTCAAGGCACAGGGGAAAGGCGTATGGTCGGGTCCCGAGCGGTCCGGGGTCAATCTCACTCACAAGCTCTTTTCCCCGCGGCCAGGCTACATCGCGGCGGTCGCCGCCGGCGATTCTGACTGGCGGCTTTACACGTGCGCGGTGAAGAGCTGATCGGGCCGGCTTCACCGCTCACCCGGGAAAGGGAGTAGCTGAGCAGCGTTAAACGTGCTTCTACCGCCGCAACTTTGCGCACGCCGCGCACCGGTGCCCTATTTAATGATTGGCGCGCGCTGGCTGGATACCGGCGCCGGTTGGCCGTCGACCCGGGACACATTTAAGGAGGCAGGATGAAAAGGATATCTGGTTTACTTGGCGCAATGTTTCTTGCGGCGGGCCTTACGTCCTGCGGTGGCAGTGCGGCCGGGCCGGGAGGCGGTGCCGGTGGCGGTGGTGGAGGTGGCGGCGGAGGAGGAGTTTGTCCGACGAATGTCTGCATGACCGTCGGCAACACGTTCTCGCCGTCTTCCGTGACCGTGACCGCCGGCACGACGGTGACGTGGACGAATGACACCGGAACCACTCACAACGTGACGTTTGCGGACGGAGTGGGGAGCACTGACGCCTTTTCCACCGGTACGCGCAGTCGGGCGTTCACCACTCCGGGGACGTACACCTATACCTGCACGTTCCACCCGCCCAACATGAAGGGAACGATCATCGTCAACTAGCTCGGCGCGCTAGAAGAACGAGATTCCATCCAGAGTCTTGGGCGCGGTGATGCCGAGCGCTGCGAGCGCACTCGGCATCACGTCCACTGTGCGTCGCGGGGCGCGCGAGGGGACGCGGTTGAGAAGCAACGGCACGAGCATGTGCTCGCGGTGCAGCGCTCCGTGCGACGAGACGTGAGGAATGGGTTCGTATTTGGCGCGATAGTCCCACTCCCTCGACGCCGAGAGAATTACGTCTCCGCTTCGTGAAGACCCCGCGAGATTTGCGATCTGAACGAGCGCATCCGGATAATCGGTGTCAATAGTTGCGTCGTACGCGTCGCCGTCATCCAGAGCCAGTTGCTCGCCAATGTCGAGGGGATCTCCGGTCTGCGGCAAATAGGAATAGACGGACTCGCCCCACGACAGCCTCGCCATGCCGCGATCGCGCGCGTGGATCTCGCAAGACGACTGGCTGGTCGGCAGAATCATGAGATCGACCGATTCCAGCGCGAGAAGCCGTTCCGGGAGAGCGCCCCATCTCGCTCCCAGCGCGGGCCACCAGGGCCGGGATCGTTGGTCAATGTCGACATACAGATGCGCCATCGCGTTGCCGCTCACCATCACTGCGACATCCGCGGCGCTATTGAACGCCCATGGGTGCGCGAGTGTTCGGTATCCCCATTCTCTGAGCAGCCCTACGAGGTCTTCGTGCTCTCGAACGGATGAGTGCCCATGATCGCTTCCCACCCAGAGATGCATCTTCTCCCATCTGCCGTCGCGCTCCGCGTCGGACCGGATCTGGGCGACTGTATCGTCCACTATCCGCATCGCGTCGAGCACGAGTGCGTCATCCTGCCCGCCTGCATGCGACGTTTTGTCAATGCCGGTTAGAGCAACGAACGCGAATTTCATTCTGCTGGTCCGCAGACGCCGCGCGACTTTCTCGCCGATATTGCGATCGATCGCCAGCCATCCCCGTACATCTCCGCGAAAATGCGTGATCGCCGCGCGCGCGACGAAAGCGGCACCGCGGCCAACTCTGTCTCGCCGGCGCAATCCGCGCGCGATGACGCTCAGCGCGCCCATGCTCGGTTTCGCCAGCTCGAAGATGGTTGGCGAAGCGCTGTCGATGTCGCGATCCACGAAGCGCATCGCGGAGCCGACGTAGCTTCGCGAGTGACCGGAGAAGCGGACGACCCGCCGCGACCGATCGTGCCAGCGCAATCCGGGCAATCCGACGCCGCCCGGATATCTTCCCATTATGAATGGCGCGTACGCGGGCCCCGTGACCGATGGGAATGCAGAAGTGATCGTCGAAAGCGAGCCTTCGTCGCGCAGGGAAGCGAGCGCGGACAGCCGACCTTCGTCGATAGCGCGGCCGAGGACATCGGGTCGCACTCCATCGGCAATGATGACGACGACCTGCGCATCACCTGGCGGGTTTCCTGCAGACGCACGCAACTTTAGTTTCCGAATGAAGGGAGCCGGCGGGAGTTCATTCTGTCGGCGTCTGATACCGATCGCCGAGCCCGCGACAGCGGCAAAAAATGAAGAATAAAAAAGATATCTCCAAAGCCCGCACCGCGAAGGTGCGGGCGGGCAGGTCCACGCGCGCCCGAACGGCCGGCGGCAAGAAGCTCAATCCGGAGGTCATGGCATCGGCCGAGCAACGGGCGCTGCAGGGACTCAAACAACGCACGGAAGAAGGACATCTCAAGGCGGGCAGAACCCCACCGTCGCAGGGGGACGGTAGAAGGTCGGGGGCCACGCGCATCGTCGATGACGCGATCCGTGATCCGAGCCCGGTAACGGAAGACGAAAAGCTGCTTCAGCAAACGGGGCCGCGACTCGACTTCACGCGGACGGATCCCTGGCGCGTACTCCGCATCATGGGCGAATTCATCGAAGGCTTCGATACCCTCGCCCCCATCGACAAGGCGGTCACGATATTCGGCTCCGCGCGAATCGGACCCGACGACTCCCACTACACGGCGGCCGTCGAGACGGCGCGACTTCTCGCGGAGGCGGGATTCGCGATCATAACGGGCGCCGGACCCGGCATCATGGAAGCGGGGAACAAGGGAGCGCAGCTGGGTGGTGGCCGCTCGATCGGATGCAACATCGAGCTGCCGTTCGAGCAGGGCGCGAACCCCTACGTCGATACGCTGGTGAACTTCAAGTATTTCTTCGTCCGTAAGACGATGTTCATCAAGTATTCGGTGGCGTTCATTATCTTCCCGGGCGGCTTCGGCACGCTCGACGAGCTGTTCGAGGCGGTGACGCTGATTCAAACCGGCAAAATCTATCGGTTCCCGGTCATCCTCTTCGGACGATACTACTGGGCGGGCCTTTTGCGCTGGCTCCAGACGCGGGTATTGAGCGAAGGGAAAATCTCTGAAGGCGATCTCGATTTGATGCTCGTGACGGATGACCCTGCGGAAGCGGTGCAGGCGATCGTCGCCGCATACAAGTCGCTGGGCAAAACCGGTGGCGAGCAAATCGAAGACGTCGTGGATAAGAAAAGAGATGCCAAAAAACAATAAGGGAAATGGTGCGGGGCGCGATCGCGGCGGCTTCAAGTCGTCTCGACACGGAAAAGCCTCTGCCGCCGGACCAAAAGCGCAGCAGAAGCTGGCCGCCGAAGAGCGCGAGAAGCAGGGCGCGAAGCACACGTCGCACGCGGCGAGCCGCTTTCTCAAGGGACAGCGGATAGATCCGCGGCGAATAGACGGCAAGGAAACGGTCGCCGATCTGATCGACGGCACTTACCTCGCCTACAACGCCGCGCGCCTGCGCGAAGCGTGTCAGCTTCTCACCGACAAGATGCTCGAGCCGGACGTGACGGTCGGCCTCTCCCTCACCGGCGCGCTCACGCCGGCCGGACTCGGCATGTCGGCGCTGATTCCATTGATAGAAGCGGGATTCGTGGATTGGATCATCTCCACCGGCGCGAATCTCTACCACGACACCCACTTCGGGCTCGGCCTCGCAATGCATCGCGGGAACGCGCAGGAGTCAGACGTCGTGCTCAGAGAGGAAGGCGTCGTCCGCATCTACGACATCTTCTTCGACTACGACGTGCTCCTCTCGACTGACGCGTTCTTTCGGAAGATCATCGGAGGGAAGGAGTTCCAGCGCGCGATGTCGAGCGCGGAGTTTCACAACCTGTGCGGCAAGTACGTGCGCGAGCGCGAGAAAGCTCTCGGAATCGGGCAGAAGTCGCTGCTCTCCGCGGCCTATGCGGCGGGAGTGCCGATCTATACATCGTCACCGGGCGACAGCTCGATCGGTATGAACATCGCCGCGCTCGCGCTCAATGGAAACAAGCTTCTCCTCGATCCAAATCAGGATGTGAACGAGACGGCGTCCATTGTGCTCGACGCAAAGCGCAACGACGGCAAGAGCGGCGTGATGATTCTTGGCGGTGGAAGCCCAAAGAATTTCATGCTTCAGACCGAGCCGCAGATCCAGGAAGTTTTAGGAATCGACGAGAAGGGCCACGACTACTTCCTGCAGATCACCGATGCGCGCCCCGACACCGGCGGGCTCTCGGGGGCGACGCCGGCAGAAGCGGTGAGCTGGGGGAAGATCGATCCGGACCGTCTCCCCGACGCGGTCGTGTGCTATCTGGATTCGACCGTCGCGCTGCCCTTGCTCACGTCGTACGCATTCGCGCGCCACGAGGTGCGGCCCCTCAAGCGGCTGTTCGATCGACGGGCGGCCATGATGAAGCGTCTGCGCGACGAGTACGAGAGGTCGTCCAGCGCGGCACCTTCAATCGACCATACCGACAGCAAGCTCCCGCAGCACCGATAACGATTGCCTCTCCACGGCGTACTGCCTAGCTTGAGGGGTGGCGCCCTGCCGCTCATACGGTAGGGCGTTCGATTTTTTGGGCGCCGGGATCGAATTTTCGTAGAGGCTGAAGTCGTATGATCGAGGGACTCAAGAAAAAGCTCGGGGAGGAAGCCGAGCGTCTCAGCCATGAGCTGAACGTCGTGTTGCCACAGGAGATTCGCAGAGCCGTCGAGCTTGGCGATCTTCGCGAGAACAGCGAGTACAAGGCGGCGCTCGAGCGCCAGCAGTTCGTGCAGGCCAGACTCGGACAGCTCCGGCAGCGCCTGAGCAAGCTCTCGCAGATCGACGTCACCCAGATCCCTTCCGACAAGGTCGGACTCGGCTCGCACGTCGTGGTGCAGGACGAGAAGACCGGTGAGCGGGAGACCTACAGCCTGGTGTTCGGAGATTCCGTGGAGTTCGAGGAAGGACATGTGAGCATGTCTTCGCCCATCGGAAAGACGCTTGTGGGGAGGAGCGTCGGCGAGACGGTCGTGCTCAAGCTGCCGGCTATTACGCGCCGGTTGAAAATTCTCGAGCTGAAAACGATACACGACGCCGCGTAGCTGAGGCTTCCTCGCCTCAAGTGATCGCGAAGATCAGCCCGACATCTTCCTTGAATTCACGGATGCGGGCTGCTTTCGTCTCCGCGCTCCACGACAACAACGGCGCCACGATCTCCGCCGCACGAGGCGCGACGCTCAGCCCATGGTCGCGGGTCTCGAATGCGAGATGCGTGCGCCGAATGAGAAGGTCGGACAGCGTCAGCGCCATCTCTGACCGAACGCCGTAGACAAGATGGGCGCCGGTGTAGGGGAGTGGCTCCGCAAGCGGCTCGGCCAAGCTCGCGTCACCGCCTTGAAGAGCCGCAATCTGCTTCGCTCGGTCGCCTCCCGGCAGCTCCACCGAGTCAGTGGGTGACCGCTCGCATTTCTGTCCCAGCGATCGCTGAACGTGATCGACTATCTCGGCCGCCATCGATCTGTAAGTCGTAAGCTTTCCGCCGGTGACGGTTATCACGCCGGAGCCGTCGGTGACGATGCTGTGCTCTCGCGAGACTGCGCCGGGATTTGATGCTTCCGCGTTCGTGAGCGGGCGAATGCCGGCCCATGCGCTTACCACGTCGGCACTGGTCAGCTGCGCGTTGGGGAAATAGGCATTGGCCGATCGGATCAGATAATCGAGATCCGCAGTGGAAGCGTGCACGCTCTCCGGCGGATCGTCGGTCCACGTATCGGTTGTGCCGATGATCGCCTGCGGGCCGGCGGGGAGGCAGAACATCACTCTGCCGTCTATGGGCGAGATGAGCGTCAGTGCGTCGTTGTTGCCGATTCGCTCTCTTGGCACTGAGATGTGAACTCCCTTGCTGCCACGATGCGCCCGCGCGTGGGCGTCGGAACCGAAGCCGCTCTCCCACACGCCGGTCGCATTCACGATGATTCGGGCGCGAACTTCATGGCTCTCGCCCGAAAGCGTGGTCGTCACCATGGCGCCCACGGCCTTTTCGCCCTCGACCAGGAGTCTCTGCACGCGGGCGTGATTGACCACCGTAGCCCCGCTCTCCTTCGCGGCGATCGCGTTTGCTACCGTGAGACGCGCGTCGTCGGTGCACGCGTCGTAGTACACGGCGCCGCCCGTCAGTCCCGCTCGCCTGAGCGATGGCTCCCGCGCGACTGTCTCGGCTGCATTCAGCGTGAGATGGCGGCGGGAACGCCCGATGGCCATCAGGTAGTAAACGAGCAAACCGGCGCTCAGCTTAACCCGCCCCACCCGGGCACCACGATAGATAGGCCAGGTGAAGGCAAGCGGCCGAACCAGATGCGGTGCAATGCGAAGCAGCGTCTGTCTCTCTCGGATGGATTCGTGAACGAGATGGAGTCGACCCTGCTCGAGATACCTGATGCCGCCATGCACGAGTCGTGAGGAGCGCCCAGAAGTCCCGCTCGCGAAATCGTCACGCTCGAAAAGCGCGACCCTCAACCCACGCATCGCCGCGTCACGCGCGACTCCGCAGCCCGTTATTCCGCCACCGATCACGAGAACGTCGAATTTTTCTCCGGAGAATCCCGTCATTCTCGCCCGATGTGGGAAATGCCGCTCAACCAGCCCAAGTATAAGGAATTTGACCGCAAGATTCGGATATCGCCCCTCCTGGGTCACGGGCATCATTCGCGCACGAGCAGCAGGATTCAGTTCAACAAGGAGATTACTCATGCAGTCCTATCGAGTGCGGCCCATTGGGGAGCCCATTGCAGAAGCTGTCCGCAAAACGCTGCGGTCACCGGGCTATGGCCATCCCGCGCACACCGAATTGGCCACCGGCTACGGGCCCTGCCGCCAGTGTCTGAAGACCTTCGACGTTGGCAAGGATCGCCGGATATTGTTTACCTATGACCCATTCCACGGAAGGGAAAACCTGCCCCTCCCCGGCCCTGTTTTCATCCATGAAAAGCCCTGCCTGGCGTATCCGCAGGATGGTGGATTTCCCGCCGACATGCTCTCCCGCCAACTGACGCTGAACGCGTACGCAACCGGTCGGCGATTGGTCGCGCAGAAGTATGTTTCATCTGATAGCATAGAGCCCGAACTCCAGCGGCTCCTCCAGGTTCGGGACATAGCCCATATCCACGTGCGGGACACCGACGCCGGCTGTTATGATTTTTCCATCGAAAGGACAAGCGAAGCGAGCAATGCAGTCGGCGCGGCCAACGGAGGCGGATCCCATGAATGAAACCATTGCGTGGGAGTCCGTGCTGCACAGAGACGCCTCCGCCGATGATCGCCTGCTGTACGGCGTTACGACGACTGGGGTGTACTGCCGTCCATCGTGTCCGTCGCGACGCCCGAAGCGCGACAACGTCGCCTTCTTCTCCTCCGCGGAAGCGGCGGAACGCGCCGGATTTCGCGCCTGTCAACGCTGCCGCCCGAATCGCGCGAAATCGCCGAACACGTCTGTACAGCGCGCGCGCAACTACATCGACAGCCACATCGCCGATCTCGGTGAAGAGCGCATCACTCTCGACTTGCTAGGCGAGGAATCGGGGATGAGTCCCACCCATCTCCAGCGGAAATTCAAGGAGATGTTCGGACTGACGCCGGCGCAATACATCCGCGCGCGAAAGAGCGAGAGACTCAAGCACGAGCTCAAAAGCGGCGAAACCGTGAGCCGAGCGACCTTCGGCGCGGGTTACGGCTCGAGTAGCCGGGTTTACGAGGCCGCGGATGCCAGCCTCGGCATGACCCCGGCGACTTACCGCCGTGGCGGCAAGGGCATGCACATCGAATACGTTATCGTGAAGACGTCACTGGGCTTGTTGATGGTCGCCGCAACCCAACGCGGCGTTTGCGCGGTGATGCTGGGCGACGATTCCGGTTTTCTGGAATCAGCGCTCACGAAGGAGTATCCCGCCGCAACTCTTGCGCGAAGCGGCCCATCCTCGACCCGGCTCGGCGGTTGGGTGGCTGAGATCGTGGAGGGAATCGAAGGAGAGCGCCCGCGAACCGACGTGCCCATCGACGTGCAGGCATCGGCGTTTCAATGGAAAGTTTGGCGCGAGCTCCAGAAAATCCCGTTTGGCGAGACGCGCACTTATAGCGAGGTTGCCGGAGCGATCGGTGCGCCCAAGGCAGTGCGCGCGGTGGCCTCCGCATGCGCGCGAAATCCGGTTTCGATCATCGTTCCCTGTCACCGGGTCGTGCGGCGCAGTGGCGAGCTCGCTGGCTACCGCTGGGGGATCGAGCGCAAGCGCACTCTGCTCGACAAGGAGCGAAGCGTGCGAGAGCGGGACACCTGAAAAGATGAACGGCGCTAGTAAGATATTCGGCGTCCGTCTATGTTCCGTGCATGGCTACATTCGGGAACGGGCGTCGCGTCGCAATAGTCGCTGGTGTAAGAACCCCATTCGCAAAAGCGGGAACCGCGTTCAAATCGATTTCGGCTATCGACCTGGGTAAGCTCTGCGTTGCCGAGCTTCTGCAGCGAACCAACCTGGACGGTAAGGAAGTCCAGGCGCTGGTGTTCGGTACGGTGATACCGTCGGTCGTTTCGCCCAACATTGCGCGCGAAGTCTCGCTTCTCCCTCTACTGCCGAAAGGGGTTCAGGCGTACAGCGTCAGCCGGGCTTGCGCGTCAGCCAACCAGGCGATAACCGATGCCGCGGATCAGATAGCCCTCGGCCATCTCGACGTGGTGATCGCCGGAGGCTCGGAGTCACTCTCCAACATTCCGATCCTCCATGCGCAGGGATTCGCTGACGTCCTGGTGCAGGCATCGAAAGCGAAATCACTGCCCGCGCGACTCAAAGCGCTGGCGCGGATTCGCCCGAAAGACCTGATTCCCATCACCCCCGCGATCGCCGAGCCTTCGACGGGTGAGACGATGGGACAGTCCGCGGAAAAGATGGCCAAGCTCAACGCTATCGCGCGCGAGGAGCAGGATCACTTCGCGCTGCGCTCGCACCGTCTCGCCGCCGCTGGTACAGCGGACGGACGCCTGACGGCGGAGATAATGCCGGTCTACGTGCCGCCGAAGTTCGACAGCATCCTGACATCCGATAGCGGCATTCGCGAGGATACGAGCTATGAAGCGCTCGCCGCGCTGAAGCCCGTTTTTGACAGGAAATACGGAAGCGTGACCGCCGGCAATTCCTCGCCACTCACCGACGGCGGCGCCTGCGTGCTCCTCATGAACGAGGAGAAGGCCCGCGCGCTCGGCTATCCTTCACTCGGCATCATCCGCTCATACGCCTACGCGGCGCTCGATCCTGGCGAGCAGCTGCTGCAGGCGCCGGTCCTTGCTGCGCCAATCGCTCTCAAGCGCGCGGGATTGTCTCTCAAGGATATCGACCTCGTGGAAATGCACGAAGCCTTTGCGGCGCAGGTGCTCTCCAATCTGAAGGGCTTTGAGTCGAAGTACTGGGCGGAACGCGCGGGGTTCTCGCAGCCCGTTGGGGAAGTCGACCGGGCCAAGCTCAATGTGATGGGCGGGTCGATCGCAATCGGCCACCCGTTCGGCGCAACCGGCGCGCGCATCACTACAACCCTTCTCAATGAATTGCGCCGGCGCGGAGGTCAGTTCGGACTGATGACGGTGTGCTCGGCCGGTGGAATGGGGTTCGCCATGGTAGTAGAAAGAACCCGATGAGCTCGACGTCGGAAGTCACGATCGGCGGGCTCGTGGGAACGCGATGGAAGCCCGCATTGTCTGTGGAAGTCACCGATGGGATCGCGATCATCACCTTCGATCTGCCGAACGAGTCGGTGAACAAGCTCAATCGCGCGGTGAAGGACGAGTTCGTGGCGCTCGTGAACCGCCTCGAGCGTGACGCGACGATCCAGGCCGCGGTTTTCATCAGCGGTAAGCCCGACGTCTGGATCGCCGGCGCGGACATCGAGGAATTCCTCGCTCTCAAGACCGCGACGGACGCGGAGAGATTGAGTCGCGATGGTCAGATGCTGCTGGATTCCGTAGAGCACCTCAGGATCCCGATCATCGCCGCGATTCATGGTGCGTGCCTGGGCGGGGGACTCGAGACAGCGCTGGCATGTCGCTATCGCATAGCGACGGATCATCCGAAAACGGTCCTTGGGCTGCCCGAAGTACAGCTGGGATTGATTCCCGGCGCCGGTGGAACCCAGCGACTTCCGCGCAAGATCGGTCTTACCAACGCGCTCGACCTGATTCTCACGGGAAAGAACGTCCGCGCAAAGAAGGCGCTCCAGCTGGGACTGATCGACGAGCTCGTTCACCCTTCGATACTTCGAAGCGTAGCGCTACTGCGGGCGCGCGAAGTCGCCGAAGGCAGGCGGAAGAGCGAGCGCCACAGCGGCGGCTTCAAGGGACTGCTGCTGGATTCGAACCCCGCTGGCCGCACCGTTGTGCTCCGCAAGGCGCGCGAGCAAACACTGGCAAAATCGCGCGGGCACTACCCAGCTCTTATCGCGGCCATCGATGTAATCGCGGCGGGATACGAAAAGGGAATGGCGCACGGATTTCGGGAGGAATCGCGCCGGTTCGGAGAGCTGGCCACGACCGACGTCTCTCGCCAGCTGATCTTCCTCTTCTTCGCGACCAATGAGCTGAAGAAGGATCCGGGTATCGATCCGTCGCAGTACCCTGACCTTCCGGTGTCGGAATTCGACCCGCTCCCTGTCGAAAAGATCGCGATCATCGGCGCGGGTTTCATGGGCGCGGGAATCGCCACGGTTGCCGTCCAGCACGGGAGTCTCGTCCGCCTGAAGGACGCTGATCACGCGCGCGTCGCCAAGGGCTACGCGGCCGTTCGCGACATCCTGAAGGAAAGGCTGACGAGGAAGCAGATCACCAGGATCCAGTACAGCGACTACATGGCTCTCATCGGTGGCACCGTCGACTACTCCGGGTTCGGCAACGTCGACCTGGTGATCGAGGCTGTGTTCGAGGATCTCGCCGTGAAGCACCAGGTGCTGCGCGAGACCGAAGCATCCATTCGACCCACAGCCATCTTTGCGACAAATACGTCCACCATTCCAATCGGGCAGATTGCGCAGGCATCGAGCCGCCCCGAGCGCGTGATCGGAATGCACTTCTTCTCTCCCGTGGAGAAGATGCCGCTGCTCGAAGTGATCACGACTCCGGATACGTACCCGCAGGTGACCGCGACGGTTGTCGCCTACGGAAAGAAGCTCGGCAAGACGGTCATCGTCGTGAGCGACGGCCCCGGCTTTTACGCCAACAGGATTCTGGCGCCCTACATCAACGAGGCGGGAATTCTGCTCGACCAGGGCGTCGCGGTGGACATCATCGACAAGGCGCTCGTCGACTTTGGGTTCCCCGTGGGGCCGATCACTCTCATCGACGAAGTTGGGCTCGATGTCGCGACAAAGGCCGGGAAGATCATGGGCGACGCGTTTCCGGACAGGCTGCACCCGGCGAAATCGATCCAGGCGGTTGTCGCGGCCGGGCGATACGGAAGAAAATCCAAGAAGGGATTCTATCTGTACGACAAGGATGGAAAGAAGGGGGAGGTGGATCCTGCGGTTTACCCCATCTTCCTCTCATCGGGAAACATTCCCGTCGCGCCTTCGATAACCAATTCAGAGCCGGAGGGGTCGTCCCTCCCTGAAGTGCCCGCCGTGCAGATCCAGCAGCGCACCGTACTCGCGATGCTCAACGAGGCCGCGCGGTGCTACAGCGATGGAATCATCCACTCTCCGCGCGACGGGGATGTGGGCGCTGTATTCGGAATCGGCTTTCCTCCATTTCGGGGAGGGCCATTCCGGTACATGGACTCACTCGGAGTAAAGATCGTGGTTCAGCGCCTCGAGGATCTCAATGCGAGATTCCCGGGGAGATTCGAGCCCTCGGACCTTCTGCTGGAGATGGCTCGGAGAAACCAATCGTTCTACGCAAGCGAGCGTTCGTGAGGCGGAGGGATTCACGGCTACGCTCCATTGCTCTCGCGACTGCAGTGACGATCGGCCTCTCGGCGTGCGCGGCCACCATTTCGAAACCCCTTGGTCCGGCCTCGTACCCACTGACCCGCCCCGAGCTCACAAACTATCGCGAGACATCGCACTACGCCGATGTTCGCCAATTCCTCGATTCGCTGCGGAAGCTCGGCGCGCCGCTGATGTTCGGCTCGATCGGCAGGACGGACGAAGGGCGCGAAATTCCTTATGTCATCGCGTCCCGTCCTCTCGTTACCACTCCGTCCGAAGCGAAGGCGCTCGGCAGGCCCATTGTGTACGTGCAGGGTAACATCCACGCCGGAGAGGTCGAGGGAAAGGATGCGCTGCTCGCTCTGTTGCGCGATCTCGTCTCCGCGAACCATCCGAACGCGCTGGATTCGATCGTGCTCATCGCCGTGCCGATCTACAACGCCGACGGCAACGAGCGCTTCGCCGCGCAGTCGGTCAATCGAACGGAACAGAATGGCCCCACCCTCGTCGGAACGCGCGCGAACGCGCAGGGCCTCGATCTCAATCGCGACTACGTGAAGGCCGAGGCGCCGGAGACGCGCGCATCGCTGGCGATGTTCAACAGCTGGGATCCGGACGTATTTGTGGATCTTCACACCACCGACGGAAGCTTTCACGGCTATGCGCTGACGTATTCGCCATCGCTCAGTCCGGCCGCGGTATTCGGCGGCGTCTATGCCCGTGACTCTTTGCTGCCCGTCCTGCGGGAGCGCATGCGATCCAGGGATGGTTTCGAGGTTTTCGACTACGGGAATTTCCTCAGCGACGAGCGAAGTCTGTTCTCGGACACCTCGGCTCGCAACGGCTGGGCGACGTACGACGCGCGTCCCCGCTTCGGAACCAACTACTACGGAATCCGCGGTCGCATCGCGATTTTGAGCGAGGCGTATTCGCATGACACGCTC
>JBBQFZ010000006.1:0-68284 GCA_038322455.1 Gemmatimonadales bacterium
CGAGGCTCGCGCATGGAAAGGTCTGGATGTTGTTGTCCCGGATCTGATATCATCGGTTTCTGACTTCTCGCCTCGCGTTCTCAGCGGTAAAGCCCAACCTCCATGCCTCGCGCCCCCCCCGTGTAATGGTGCGGTAAGGCGGGCGCAGTATCCTCCAGCCTTGTCACGCGCCAATAGAAAATAAATAGCGCTCTAATACGCACGATAAATGGCTTTTGTTGAAACGCAGGTTCTCCCACGCTACCACCTCCGTGCGCTAACGCCGGTCCAACCACTCCTGTCGATCGTCATACCGACGTGGAACGGCGGGAGTCAGCTTGCGGCAACTCTCGCCCACCTGCGCGATTTTCGGGAGCGATTGGAGTTCGCAACTGAGATAGTCATCGTCGACGATGCGAGCGAGCTCTCGACCACGCGAATCGCCCGCGCGTTCGCGGACGACAACGAAGCAACGGTCGTCCTCAGGAACGAGGAGAACCGGGGCAAGGGGCACGCTGTCACCCGGGGAATGCTTCACGCGACCGGCGAGTACCGCATCTTCGTGGACTCGGACCTGGCGTACCCGAGCTCCCAGATCACCCGACTCTTGAGAGCGCTGGAAGCGGGAAACGACGTGGCGATCGCCTGTCGCGTCCTGCCCGAATCACGCTACGTGATGAGCCCCACCTTCTTCCACTACCTCTACACTCGTCATCTTATGAGCCGGCTCTTCAATCGGCTGGCGCAATTGGTTCTGCTGCCCGGGATTCTGGACACGCAGGCAGGGTTGAAGGGATTTTCCGCGCGCGCAGCCCAGATTGTCTTTTCACGTCAGACGCTTTGCGGGTTTGGCTTTGACCTCGAGTCACTTCTCATTGCGCGATTGCACAATTTGAAGATCGAGCAGGTGCCGGTCGACTTCTACTACAACGATGAGCCGAGCACGATCTCATTTGCCAGACACGGGGCGAGGATGCTGATGGATCTGGTCCGCGTTCGCCGCAACGGTAAGCGTGGGATCTACGACTAGTCCGGTACGCCTGATCATCAACGCCGACGATTTCGGAATCTCGCGAGGCGTCAACACGGGAATACTCGAGGCCGCGGCGGCGGGAGTGGTGACCTCCGCATCCACGATCGTCAATCTGCCGGCCTTCGCCGATGCGGTCGAGCGAGCACAGGCGTGTGCGATTCCATCGCTCGGACTTCACCTGAATTTGACGCTCGGGCGACCTCTTACAGCCGCACGCTCACTGACACAACCCGGCACCGGCGAGTTCTATTCAATGCCGGTCCTGGTCGCCAGGGCTTCCCTCGGATTGCTGAATGGTGAGGATATCACGCGTGAGTGCCTGGCGCAGATCGATCGCATGGTCGAGGCGGGTTTCCCACCGACGCATCTGGACAGCCATCGACATGTACACGCGCACCCGGCAATCGCGGCGGCCGTCATCCGGGCCGCGGCATTGAGAGGAATTAATCGGGTGCGCGTCCCCACTGAGCCGTTGTGGGTGAACGCGGGCGACTGGCGAGCGACTCTCAAGAAGGCAGGACTTTTTGCTTCCACGCGGCTGTCGCGGCCAACGCGCGCACGCCGGATCGGCTTCGTCGGCATTTCTCTGCAGGGAGGGAAATACTTCGCGGCACGGCTGTTCGCGTTGATCCCGCGATTGCCCCCAGGAACGACGGAGCTCATGACCCACCCGGGCTACTCAGATGCCGCCCTCGCCAGGCAGGACGGTTACACGTTGTACCGGCAAACCGAGCTCGGCGTACTTTGTTCCCGCGAATTCCGAGAGCTTCTCGTTCGCTGCCGTGTATCGCTAACGAGTTTCCGCGATGGGCAGCCGACCGCGCCGCACGAAAGCGAGCTCGCCCAGCATCACTAACCAGAGAATCGTCAGTGGAAGAGGCAGCCGGATATCGGGGCCGAGGAGGTGCTTGATCGGGCCCGGCACCACATCGGTGCCGCTCACCGCCACGAGGAAGTAGACGGTCACGAACAACGCCGTCCGCCACGCGGGCCTGGGCGACGCGAGGTACCAGATGACCATCCCGCAGAGGGCGATTACCGCTGACTGGCGCTCCGCGCGATGATTGAACGCGACGCAAAACACCATGACGAAACCGAGAAACCGGAGCCGCAGCTCGCGGTTGTTCCAGTCGCGTATGTGCAGGACGAGCAGCGCCAGAACAATTGCGGATGCGGCCAGCTGGATGGGCCAGGCTGGCCAGGTGATTCCCATGTCGCGAAGAAGCGCCATCGCGCTCGACCCTACGAGGCGGGCTTCGGTGCGCTCGAGCGCGCTCCACGATGCGTAATGCGCCGCGAGCGCAGGCGGCGAAACCGCGAGAAGCGGCAGCGCAATCAGGCCGGCGGTCGCAAGAACAGTAATGAGTATCGCCCGCACTCGATCCGGACGCGGCAACGCGAAGACTATCGCCGCGGCAGGAAAGATTTTGGTGACTGCGCCCAGGGCGATGGCTATCGCGGCGCGCCACAGCCATCCGCGCTCGAAGGCAACGAATGCGATTATGATGAGTGCGCCGACAAGCGCGTTGCTTTGCGCTGACTGGATCGAACGGAGCGCGGGCAGGAACACGAGCGCTTGCGCAATGGCCCACTGCTCCCGAGCCAGAAGGAGCCTCAGCGAGAAAAAGACTGCCAGTGCGTTGAAGACGTTCCAGAGAAAGAGTCCGACGACGAATGGAAGAACGGCGAATGGGGCAAAGAGCAGCGCGAAGGAGGGGGAATACTTGAAGTAGTCGTGCGCCTGATCGAGGCGCAGGGCGTACAGGTCACGGTTCGCGAGCAGATTCCAGAACGAGGCGCGGAAGATCGCGTAGTCGTTGGGGAAGCCTAACGCGCCCCGCTGGATAGTGACGATGAGGGCCGCCAAGACGTAGAGCAACAAGAGCAACGGCTGATCGACGGGCTCTCGGGTGACGGCTTGGTTCGACGACCTCATCGTATCTTTTTAATTACAAAGAACGCGAGGTGAGAAGTCAGAGGCACAGATATCCGATCTCGGACAACTGCGCCAGGACCGCCCACGTGGCGTTCTCCGACATTGACATGTTTGTGGCCCACTCTTGCATAGACAGGTCTGGACGTAGTTGTCTGCGGCCTGACATCACACGAATCGGGTGGCATTCCAGAGCAATCGTAGCGGGAGAATGGAGATCTGGACCATGGGTACCAACGGAATAGACATCTATAAGGTGACAGGGCGTAAATGAACAGCACGCGATCCGAGATGTCAGAGGCGTAGAGCCCAGATCTCGGACAACCGCGCTAGGACCGCCCTCGGTGGCGTCTGGCGCAGGCCTCGCGCAGGAAAAGGTCTCAACGCAGTTGTCTCAGATCTGGGATCATCGGTTTCTGACATCTCGGATCGCGTGCTTTGCAGTTTTTTTGCAGTCCCGTCTCAGACAGACACCAGATTTCTCTTGATTTCAGTGTAATAGGAGATAGTTTCCACCTCATGATCAATTCCTCCGCCAACCGCCGAATTCTTCGCTATCCGGCTCCGCTTACCAAAGTGGGGATGGGGAGATTCTGCGCAGGGACTGACAAGGTTGGTTGACGAGTCATAGCAGCAACGCAGAAGGGCCTCTCCCAAATCGGCAGAGGCCCTTTTTTTGTGCCGAAAACACGCCCAATGGAGCCGAGATCCAGGGATAGACGATGACCGAAAAGCAGGGACTGTACGATCCGGCTTACGAGCACGACGCGTGTGGAATTGGGTTTGTCGCCCATATCCACGGCGTCCGCTCTCGCGACGTCGTCGAGAAGTCCCTCGAGCTGCTCCGCAACCTCACGCACCGGAGCGCTGTCGCCGCCGATGCCTGCACCGGAGACGGCGCGGGAATCCTGCTGCAGATTCCCCACCTTTTTCTGCGGCGCGTTTGCAGCCCAGTGGGGATCGCGCTTCCGGACGCGGGGAGCTATGGCGTCGGTATGGTATTGCTCCCTTCGCGCCCCGCGGATCGCGCGGCATGCGAGCGCGTCGTCGAGTCGATCGTTGCCGACGAAGGATGCTCCGCCCTCGGCTGGCGCGACGTTCCCGTTGAAGACGACGTCCTCTCCGCCGCCACTCGTCGCGGACGTCCCACCATGCGGCAGATATTCGTCGCGCGGATGGGCGTGAGCCGCGATGTCGATCCCAGCTATTCCTTCGAAGTAGCGCTGTACGTGATCAGGCGGAGAATCGAGACTGCGCTGCGCGAGATTCCGAGCGGGCACAACTGCTACCTCGCCAGCTTCTCTTCGCGCACCGTCGTTTACAAGGGCATGCTGCGCCCGGATCAGCTGATGCCGTTCTACACCGATCTGAGCGAGCCCGATCTTACGAGCGCGATCGCGCTCGTCCACTCGCGCTTCTCCACCAACACGTTCCCCTCGTGGCGGCTGGCGCACCCGTACCGCTTCCTCTGCCACAACGGGGAGATCAACACGCTGCGCGGAAATCTTACGTGGATGCGCGTGCGCGAGGGCATCATGTCATCCTCGCGGTTCGGGAAACGGCTCGCCGAGATGCTCCCGGTGTGCGGCGAGAATCAGAGCGACTCGGCGTCGCTGGACAACGCGCTCGAGCTCCTCACGCTGGCAGGACGTCCGCTCGCGCACGCGATGGCGATGCTGGTTCCTGAGGCATGGGAAGGCCACGGAACGATGTCCGCTGAGCGCAAAGCGTTTTACGAGTACCATGCGTCGGTGATGGAGCCGTGGGATGGTCCAGCCGCCGTTGCGTTCACCGACGGACGTCAGGTCGCGGCGATGCTCGACCGCAACGGACTTCGGCCAGCGCGCTACGTCGTGACGGCCGACGACTTCGTCGTGCTCTCGTCCGAAGCCGGCGCGCTCGACATCCCCGTCGCGAACATTCGCGCCAAGGGAAGGCTCGAGCCGGGCAAGATGCTCGTCGTCAACACCACGCAGGGACGGATTCTCGACGATGAAGCGATCAAGACGGAGCTCGCGTCGGTTCGTCCGTATCGCAGATGGGTGGCCGAGCAGAGGATCGATCTCGAGACGCTGGTCGCGGACCGGAACGCGGCGATCCAGGGCGAGGGCGCAGCTCTGGAGACCGATCGTGCCGACAGCGAGCACTCGATGCCGCTGATGGCTCGCCAGCAAATCTTCGGCTACACCGCCGACGAGCTGAAGATGGTGCTCGGCCCAATGGCCGAAGCGGGCGAAGAGCCCGCCGGCTCAATGGGGAACGATACGCCGCTCGCGGTCCTGTCCCGTCGGCCGCAGCTCCTCTCGTCGTACTTCCGGCAGATGTTCGCACAGGTGACGAATCCGGCGATCGACCCGATCCGCGAGCAGCTGGTGATGTCGCTCGCCATGAATCTCGGGCCGCAGCACAATCTGCTCGAAGAGACGGCAGAGCACGCGAAGCAGATTCGGATCGCGCAGCCGGTGCTGTCGGAGCACGAGATCGACGCACTGCGCGGCGTGACGGACCCGGTTCTGCGCGCGGTGACGCTGCGGGCGCTCTTTCCTGTGATGGACGCGGATAGCGTCAATGTTGCGGGCGGCTCGGTTGAGCGCGGTGTCGCGCTCGATGTCGCTCTGCAGGCGCTGTGTCGGAAAGCATCGGAAGCGGTCGCCGCCGGCTGTGGCGTTCTCATTCTCAGTGACCGCGGTATCGGCCCGGACCAGGCGCCGATTCCATCACCGCTCGCCGTTTCCGCCGTTCATCACCACCTCATTCGTGAAGGCTTGCGCTGGCGCGTGAGTCTCGTCGCGGAATCGGGTGAAGCCAGAGAGGTATCGCACATCGCGCTGTTGCTCGCGTATGGCGCGAGCGCGGTGCATCCGTACGTCGCGCTCGAGACCGTCGCTGCCCTCGCCCGCCCCGAAGCCGCGGGAGACAAGCCGCACGGCACCGCCGCAAAGGAGCGCTACGTCAAAGCGCTCGGCAAAGGCCTGCTCAAAATCATGTCGAAGATGGGCATCTCGACGCTCCAGAGCTATTGCGGCGCGCAGCTGTGGGAAGCGGTAGGCCTGAATTCGACGCTGATCGACAGGCATTTCACCGGCACGCCGTCGCGCGTGGGCGGCATCGGCATGGAGCTGATCGCCGAGGAAACGCTGCGTCGCCACGGCTCGGCATTCGAGGTTGCGACGGACGTCCCGCGCCTCGAGGCCGGTGGCGAGTATCAGTACCGCGCACAGGGCGAGCACCACAACTGGAATCCGATGACGATCGCGAAGCTCCAGCACGCGACGCGCGGGGACAGCTACACGACGTTCAAGGAATTCAGCAAGCTGGCGAACGACGAGACGCGCGATCAGTCAACGCTGCGCGGACTTCTCGATTTCGTCGAGCGCGAGCCGATTCCGCTGGACCAGGTCGAGCCCGCGAGCGCGATCACTCGTCGTTTCTGCACGGGCGCGATGTCCTTCGGATCACTGAGCGCCGAGGCGCACGAGACGCTCGCCATCGCAATGAACCGGCTGGGTGGCCGCAGCAATAGCGGAGAGGGCGGCGAGGATCCCGCGCGCTTCGGCACCGAGCGCAACAGCGCGATCAAGCAGGTGGCGTCGGCGCGGTTCGGCGTCACGGCGGAGTACATCGTCAGCGCCGACGAGCTCCAGATCAAGATCTCACAGGGCGCGAAGCCCGGCGAAGGCGGTCAGCTCCCGGGCCACAAGGTCGACGCGGTGATCGCGCGCATCCGGCATTCCACGGCGGGCGTGACGCTGATCTCGCCCCCACCGCACCACGACATCTATTCGATCGAAGATCTGGCGCAGCTGATCTACGACTTGAAGGCGATCGCGCCGAAGGCCGCGGTTTCGGTGAAGCTGGTCTCAGAAGCCGGGGTCGGCACAATTGCGGCGGGCGTGGCCAAGGCGCGCGCGGATCTCATTCTCATCTCGGGTGATTCCGGCGGCACCGGCGCCTCCCCACTCTCTTCGATCATGCGCGCGGGAAGTCCCTGGGAGCTCGGCCTGGCAGAGACGCAGCAGACGCTCGTGATCAACGGATTGCGCGGACGTGTGCGCCTGCAGACCGATGGACAGCTCAAGACCGGGCGCGACGTCGTCGTCGCGGCGATGCTCGGCGCTGACGAGTTCGGCTTCGCCACCGCGCCCCTCATCGTCGAGGGGTGCGTGATAATGCGGAAGTGTCATCTCAACACGTGTCCCGTCGGAATCGCGACGCAGGATCCCGAGCTGCGCGCGCGGTTCGCGGGTCAGCCGGAGCACGTGGTGAACTACTTTTTCTTCATCGCCGAGGAAGTGCGGGAGATCATGGCGCGGCTCGGCGTGCGAACGCTGGATGCCCTGATCGGTCGCACGGACATGCTACGCGCGATTCCGTCGTCGGAGCACGCGAAATCGGGGACGCTCGATCTTTCCGCGCTTCTGCATCTGGCCGTGCCGGCGGTACGCACCCGCCCCGACCGCGTCACCCGGCATCACGTCAGATTGCGACTGAACAACTCCGAGGAAGAAGGAGGACTGAACAGTTTGCTCTTGGAGCGCGCGGAACCGGCGCTCGATCGCGGCGAGCAGGTGAAGCAGTCAGTGCTGATCACGAATTCCGATCGAGCGGTCGGTGCGACGCTGTCCGGCGAGATCGCCCGTCGCTACGGCAACCGCGGGCTGCCCCATGATACGATCACCGTGCGGCTCACGGGTTCGGCCGGTCAGAGCTTCGGGGCGTTCGCGGCGAAGGGACTCACGCTCGACCTCGAGGGTGAGGCGAACGACTACATCGGCAAGGGGCTCTCCGGCGGAAAGCTGATCATCCGGCATCCGCGTACGGCGCAGTTCATCGCCGACCAGACGGTGCTCGTGGGAAATACTGCGCTCTACGGCGCGACGTCGGGCGAAGCGTACATCGCGGGTGTCGCCGGCGAGCGTTTCGCGGTGCGCAACAGTGGCGCGATCGCGGTGGTCGAGGGAGTGGGCGATCACGGTTGCGAGTACATGACGGGTGGAACGGTCGTCGTGCTTGGCCGCACGGGCAGAAACTTCGCGGCCGGCATGAGCGGCGGCATTGCGTTCGTGCTCGACGAGTTTGGCGAGCTGCAACAACAGTGTAATTCCGGGATGGTGGAGCTGGCGCCGGTGACGGTATCCGCGGAGCGCGAGCTGCTGCGGCGGTTGGTGGAACAGCACGCGCGACTCACGGGAAGTGCCCGCGCGAAGCGCGAGCTGGGACAGTGGGACCGATCGGTCAGGCATTTCGTGGCGGTCGTGCCGAAGGAGTACAGGAAGGCGCTCGAGCGTCAATCGGACGGCGCGCCTGCGAGCACGGGAGTGCGTCGCGGTCTATTCATGGGAGAGGCCCGTCATGGCTGACCCGACGGCTTTCCTGACACTCCGCCGCGCGACACCGGACCGTGTCGCGGTCGAGGAGCGCGTCCGCAACTGGGGCGAATTCTATCGGCCTGTCGCCGAGTCGTCCGTTAAAACGCAGGCGGCGCGGTGCATGGACTGTGGAGTTCCGTTCTGTCAGGGCGACACCGGTTGTCCCGTGCACAACATCATTCCGGAATGGAATGGTCTCGTGCAGCGCGGCGAATGGCGCGAGGCGCTCGACTCGCTGCACGCGACGAACAACTTTCCGGAGCTCACCGGGCGTCTGTGCCCCGCCCCGTGCGAGTCGGCGTGCGTGCTCGGGATTGTGAACGAGCCGGTCGCCATCCGGCACATCGAGCAAACGATCGCCGATCGTGGGTTCGCAGAGGGTTGGATCGTGCCGCGTCCGCCGCGGCGCGCGACGGGATTCAGCGTTGCCGTGGTTGGCTCGGGCCCAGCGGGGCTCGCCGCTGCCCAGCAGCTTCGGCGTCTGGGGCATGACGTCGTCGTGTTCGAGAAGAACGAGCGCGCGGGCGGATTGCTGCGTTACGGGATTCCCGAGTTCAAGCTCGAAAAGTCGGTACTCGACCTGCGCCTCGATCAGCTTGGCGCCGAGGGCGTCCAGTTCCGGAGCGGCATCGACGTGGGTGAGGACGTGACGGTCGAGGAGCTGCGCGCGGAGTTCGATGCGGTTTGCATCGCGACGGGCGCGGGAGCGGCGCGGGATCTCAGTGTGCCCGGGCGTGAGCTCGGGGGAATCCACCTGGCGATGGATTTCCTGACCGCGCAAAACCGGCGCCTCGAGGCGGGTTCGCCGCTCGACACGATCGAGGAAGCGCGCGATCGTCGCGTGTTGATCATTGGCGGCGGTGACACCGGGTCCGACTGCGCGGGTACGTGCGTTCGCCAGGGTGCGCTCAGCGTCAGGCAGTTCGAGCTGCTCCCGCAACCGCCAGGACGCCGCGCGGACAGCACGCCGTGGCCGCTCTGGCCGATGCAGATGCGCACGTCTCACGCGCACGAGGAAGGGTGCGATCGGGAATGGAGCGTTGCGACAACGGCGTTCTCGGGAGAGAACGGCCGCGTGAAGCGGATTCACGCGGTGAGGCTCGAGCGCAGAGCACTGGCCGACGGACGCGCGGAATTCGTCCCTATGCCCGGGACCGAATTCGAGCTGGAGGCGGATGTTGTCCTGCTCGCAATGGGATTCACTGGGCCAGTCAAGAGCAGGCTGCTGGTCGATCTCCACGTCGCTCTGGACCCACGCGGCGCGATTGCGACCGACGAGGCGCATCGCACGAGCGTACCGGGCATTTTCGCGGCGGGCGATGCGAAGCGCGGCGCGTCGCTCATCGTGTGGGCGATTAGAGAGGGGCGGGACGCGGCGGAGAGTATCGACAAGTGGTTACGGGCCGAGGCTCGATAGCTCACACTGCTCTCTCTGCATTGCAGGCCGGCGATAAGAACGGAAAGGCTAACTGCGTGCACCGGGCAGGCAAAAAGAACGGAAAGTTCGACCGGATGCTACGGAAACAACGGATCAACGGATCGTTCCCTGAGGCGTTACGGTTCTTCCTTGCGGGTCGGGAATTTTTGGGAACTGCCGCTCGGGAAGCAAAGAGCCGCGCACAGATCCGTAAGCGTAAATAACAAAAAGATCACGGCACGCCATATTGCGCCCTCACACCACGAGGAGCGATCCGCGAAATCAGCGTCATCCGGAAGCATCCGGCCGAACCTTCCGTTCTTGATGCCAGTTGCGCCGTACGCAGTTCCCGCAGTCGACCGAAGCTCCACCGCTCCGCTCGCAGCCGCTGGCAGATAGTCTTCAGTTGTAGTTGCAGTCCGAGTTATCGTATGTTCGCCCCAGAGACTCATGCCATCAGCAACACATCCGATCGCAATCCACAAATTCGGCGGCGCCGCGCTTGCGGACGCCAGCGCGATTGCCCACGTCGGCGCTCTGATGGCGGAGGCGTCCGAGGAGCGGCGCGTCGTGGTGACGTCGGCGCTCAAGGGCGTGACCGATTCTCTGCTGCGGGCAGCTCACTGCGCCACCGAGGATGATGCCCCCGGCGCCGAGGCGATCGCGCGCGAGATCACGGAACAGCACGCGAGCATCGCCGACGCGCTGGTGAGCGGCAAGGAGCGCAGCGCAGTCGAGCGTGAGCTCGAGGCGCTCGCTAAGACGCTGGCGGAAAACCTGATCGCCCTCGCGCAGCCTTATACCGATCGCCCGCAGCGTCGCGATGCGGTTCTCGCGCATGGCGAGCGCTCCGCCGCGCAAATCGTCAGTGGCATGCTGCGCACAAAGGGGAAGGCGAGCGTTGTCATCGACGCAATGCGTCTTATCGAGACCGACGGTCGTCACGGCAACGCCGCGCCCGATCTTGCCCGCAGCGAGGTTTCCACGCGATCCGTGCTCCTTCCCGAGCTCGAGGAGGATGTGATCATCGTCGTTCCCGGCTTCATCGGCATGGGCCGCGATGGACACGTCGTCACGCTGGGGCGGGGCGGGTCGGACCTCACGGCGACTGTGCTCGGCCGCGCGCTCGCGGCGCGGACCGTCACCTTGTGGAAGGATGTCCCCGGCGTGATGACCGCCGATCCGCGCCTCGTTCCTGCCGCGCGCGTCGTTCAGTTCCTGGACGTACGCGAGGCCTCCGAGCTCGCGTATTATGGAGCCAAGGTTCTGCACCCGCGCACTCTCATGCCCTTGCTTGGCGGCACGACGCTCAGGCTGCGACCGTTTGCCGACCTCGCGGCGCATGGGACGTCAATAGTCGCGGGTCGCTCGGTGAAAGGCGCTCCGGTGCGCGCCATCTCCGGCATGCCCGACCAGGCGATGATCACCGTGAGTGGCAGCGGGATGCTCGGCATTCCCGGCGTAGCGGCGCGCGTGTTCGGCGCGCTGGCGCACGCGCACGTCTCGGTGTCGTTGATCTCTCAGGCGTCGTCGGAGCAATCGATCTGCTTCACGATCCCGGGCAGCCGCGCGGACGAGATCTCGGCGTACCTGCGCCACGATCTCCGCGAGGAGCTGGCTCGGAAAGAGATCGAGGACATCACCGTTCAATCGGGACTGACGACGATCGCCGTGGTTGGATCGGGGATGGCGCACATGCCAGGAATCGCGGCGCGCGTCTTCGGCGCGGTTGCCGATGCATCGGTGAACGTGATCGCGATCGCACAGGGCGCGACCGAGCGCAACATCTCGTTCGTCGTCGACGATCGCCAGGGCGGCGACGCCGTGCGCGCGGTACACGCGATGTTTCGACTCGACAAGGTGGGTGGCGGTCGGGTGGCGAACAAGGCAGATGCCGCGGACGTCATCATTCTCGGAGTGGGGCGCGTCGGCGCGGAGCTCGTCGCGCAGATTCAGTTGCTCTCCTCTCGCGAGGCGCCGCGCCTGCGAGTCATCGGACTCATCGACCGGTCGGGCTTTCTGTACAACCGGCGTGGTCTTACCGGTCGGCAGCTCGAGGCCGCGCTCCGTGAAAAGCAGTCGGGTGGCGCGCTGGATCGCGTTTCCGGTGGAAAGCAGGCGATTGCCGACGCGGCCGTTGCCTTCATGACGAGCCACGCGATGGTTCGCCCGGTTCTGGTGGACGTTGCAAGCGGCGATACGTCGGCCGCTTTGATCACCGCGCTCGATCACGGCGTCGACCTCGTTCTGGCGAACAAATTTCCGCTGGCGGATCGGTTGGACATTGCGAGGCGCATCCTCGGCTCGCGCGACACGGGGCGCCGAGTGCTGCACGAGGCGACGGTGGGCGCGGGACTGCCGGTGATCGACACGATTCAGCAGCTGGTCGCCTCCGGCGATCGCGTCGAGGCGATCGATTGCTCGCCGTCCGGCACCATGGGCTTTCTGTTCAGCGAGCTCGGGCGGGGGCGCGCCTTTTCCGAGGTTGTGAAGCAGGCAATGTCGCTCGGATATACGGAGCCGGATCCGCGCGATGACCTCAGCGGAATCGACGTCGCCCGAAAGGGGCTCATCCTCGGCCGCATGCTGGGCTACTCCGGGGAGATGCAGGACGTCGAGATCGAGTCACTGATTCCCGAGGCGCTGCGCGATGTCTCGCGCGAAGAGTTCCTTGCAGCGCTACCCGAGTCCGATGCATCGTGGGCGGCGGCGGTCGAAGATGCGCGGGCAAACAATGCCGTCGTGCGCTATCGCGTGCGCATCACGCGAGGCGGCGTGCGGGCAGGTCTTGCGCGCGTTGCGGTGGGAAGCCCGCTGGCGTCGCTGGACGGCACCGACAATCTTTTCGTGTTCATGACCAAACGGTATCGAGAGCGCCCGCTCGTCGTCTCCGGCCCAGGCGCCGGAGCAGTTGTCACCGCCGCCGGTGTGCTCGGCGATGTCCTTCGCATCGTGACAGCATGACAGATTCGCCCCAAACGAGATGATTCAGGCGCCGAGCTCGGGCGAGGGAGTGCGGCGAATCAGAGCGAGTGCTCCGGGCGGAATCGGCAACCTCGGCCCTGGCCTCGACGTGCTCGGCTGTGCGGTCAGCGGCGCACGCGATGAGATCACTGTCGCGTGGCGCAATGAGCCGGGTATCGAGGTCGCAGATGCGGGCCATCCCGACCTTCCGCGCGATGCAGCGCGCCACACCGCGGCGCTGGCAGCCGCGGCCGTGCTCAAGCGCGCCGGGGACTCGGAGCGCGGCCTCACGTTGTGGTGCCGCAAAGGACTTCCGCTCTCGGGCGGACAGGGAGGGAGCGCAGCGTCAGCCGTTGCCGGCGCGGTTGCGACCAACACTCTTCTCGGAAATCCGCTTGGGACCGTCGAGCTGCTCGCGAGCTGCCTCGACGCGGAAGCGGCCGTCGCGGGCCGTCACCTGGACAACATCGCCGCATCACTGCTAGGGGGGATCGTGCTCGTCCGGACACTCGATCCAATCGAGGTGATCAAGCTTCCCGTTCCGGCGGGACTGATACTCGTGCTGGCGTACCCGGCGCAGCGACTCACGACCGTCGACTCGCGGCGAGCGTTGCCGGAGCAGGTGTCGCGCGCGGACGCCATTCACCAGATCGGGAACGCCAGCGCGATGGTGGCCGCCTGCTATACGGGCGATGTGGCGCTCTTCGGCCGCGCCATCGACGACCGCATCGCCGAGCCAGCGCGCGCGCCGCTGCTGCCGGGTTTTCTCGCGGCGAAACGCGCTGCACTCGAAGCCGGCGCGCACGGTGTGTCAATCTCGGGCGCGGGCCCCAGTGCGTTCGCGGTCGTGTCCGACAATCTGATTGCGCATGCCGTTGCAACAGCGATGCGTGACGCGTACGTGGCAGCCGGGCTCCAGTGCGCGACGCGAGTGACGCGCGTCGATCGGGACGGTGCGCTCGTGCACGAGGACGAATCGTCATCTCCCGGCGCATCTTCTTCCCGGGTCAAGTCATGATGAGCGGAACCGTTGTGCGCTGCGAATCGTGCGGCGCGATTTATGGCGATGATCTGCCCCACGCGACGTGCCCGGCTTGCGACGGGCTGCTGCTCGCCGAGCATGCGCCTCCGGCCGTAAAAGGAGTGGCACTGCGCGCGCTGTTCGATTCGCGCGTCGTCGCGGGCGCGCCCGCTGCTCGTGAGCGCTCGGGCGTGTGGCGGTTCCGGGAGCTCGTACTGCACACCGACGACGACGCGATCGTCAGCCATCCCGAGGGAAACACGCCGCTCATCACTCGGCCTGCGATCTCCGCGTATGCTGGTGTCGACGGCCTGGTCATCAAACACGAGGGTCACAATCCCACCGGATCGTTCAAGGATCGCGGGATGACGGTTGCGTTAACGCAGGCGCGCCGCGTCGGCGCGAAGGCTGTCGCCTGTGCGTCGACGGGGAATACCTCGGCGTCGCTGAGCGCGTATGCGGCCCAGGCTGGGATTCCATCGTTTGTCTTTGTGCCCGCGGGCCAGATCTCCACGGGCAAGCTCGCGCAAACCATCGCGTACGGTGCGCGGGTTCTGCCGATCGATGGCGATTTCGACGAGTGTCTTCGCCTCGCGCGGGAGGCGTCGACGTTGGGCATCTACCTCGTGAACTCCGTAAACCCATTCCGCCTCGAGGGACAGAAGACGATTGTGTTCGAGCTGCTACAGCAGCTCGGGTGGGAGGTGCCGGACTGGATCGCGCTCCCCGCCGGCAACCTCGGCAACACATCCGCATTCGGCAAAGCGTTGCGCGAGGCGCGAGCGCTTGGCCTCATCGACCGGGTGCCGAGACTGCTCGCGGTGCAGGCGGCCGGCGCGGCGCCATTCGCGAAAGCGTTTGCGGAGGGTTTCCTCACGCGTCATCGGGTGCGCGCCGAGACGCGCGCGACGGCGATCCGCATCGGCGACCCGGCGTCATGGGATCGCGCGGTCACCGCGATTCGTGAAACGTCCGGACACGTCGTAGCGGTAACCGACGAGGAGATATTCGCGGCCAAGGCCGTGGTCGATCACGCGGGCGTTGGATGCGAGCCGGCCAGCGCCGCCAGCATCGCGGGGGTTCGGCAGCTTGTGGCTGCTGGCGAGATCGCGTCGACCGCGCGGGTTGTGGCGGTGCTCACCGGGCACTTGCTCAAGGACCCGGGCACGGCGGGGGATTCTGCCATACCCGCGCCGCTGAGTTACGCGGCTGCGATGGACGTTCTGCGGAAGCTCGTCTAGCTGTTACCGCCACCTCGCCAGCTTGAGCACATCGTTGAGCACTCCAGCCGCGGTAACCGCGACCCCGGCCCCCGGCCCCGTAATGACAAGCGGATTGGCACGGTACCGAGTCGTCGTGATCGCAAACTGATTATCGGTACCGGTGAGCGTCGCAAAGGAGCTAGCCGCATCCACTTCTACCAGGCCGACCCGCACTTTGTCCGAGGTGACTGTGGCGCGGTACAGGAGCACACACCCATTCGACCGCGCCTGCGCTACGCGATCCCGCCACACAGAATCAAGCTCATCGATGCGTGACAGAAATTCTGTACTGTTGAGCGACCGGAGCTCCTCCGGCACGAGCGACTCCACCGCCACGCTGTCGAGCGTCCCCTCGTACCCAAGCAGCTGCGCCAGAATCAGCGCCTTGCGCGCGACGTCCATCCCCGAGAGATCGTCGCGCGGATCGGGCTCGGTATAGCCGAGCGCCATCGCGGCGCGCAGCGCGGTTGAAAACGGAGTTCCGCGCCCGATCTCTCCGAACAGGTAGCCTAGCGTTCCGGACGGACATCCCTCGATCGCCAGTACTTCGTCGCCCGATTCCAGGAGCTTGCTGATGGTGTCGAGCAGCGGGAGTCCCGCGCCGACCGTCGCCTCGTGCAGCACGCGTCGGCCGTGAGCCGCGGCATGACGCGCGAGACCGCGCGTGCCGTCACGCAGATCGGCGAGCGGTCGCTTGTTAGCCAGCACGATATCCATTCCCGCCGCGATCGCCTCCTCGAGTTCGGGAGTGGTATCGCTGGCGGTGACGTCGACGAGAATCGGCCGGGAGAGTTTGAATCGGCGTATCGTGGCGAGCGCCTCGGATGCGGTTCCGCCCACACCGGATGGCACATCGGCGAGCGACATCCCTGATTCCTTGGATCGTGCGAGAGTCTCGAGCCGTTGCCCTGTCAGCCCATCCGGATCGAGGATGAATCCGCTCCGATCGATGACACCCGCGACGCGCACCCCACTCCGCCCCGTCGCATCATCGAGCTGCCGCGCGAGCTCCCGCCCAATGCGGCCGTAGCCAAGGATGACGACGTCGGCCCGCGCATTCTGCGGAGTTCGCGCCGAATCGCCCACGTGTGGTCGGCCTGCAGTTCCGTCAAGCACGTCCCGCAACAACGAGGTGACTTGTTCTCCCTCGAGCAAAAACCCATCGTGCCCCTTCGGCGATTCTATCTCTCGATACTCAGCGCCCGCAACCTCGGTCCAGCTCCGGACATCGAGTACCGGATCGTAAAGAAGATCCCCCGGAATCCCAACGCCGATGATCTTCCCCTTCACCGGCCGCAAAGCGTTCGCAATTCCACCGCGGGCACGACCAACATCGTGGCTGTCCATCGCCCTGAGCAGCGTGAGATAGGTGTGCACATCGAAACGGGCGCGGAGCTTCTCGCCCTGCCGCGACAAATACCTCTCCACGGCAAACTCACCGCCGTCGAGCTCCTGGCGTCCGAACCTATCCGCCAGCTCGCCCGCCGTTCGATAGGTCATCATCGCGATCATACGGGCGATCTCGAGCCCTTCGTCGCCCGCCGCGGCGATCGCGCGCCGCTGAATGTGGCTCCAGGCGATCGCTGATGCCGGATGCTCGGCCGGCGCAGCGAGCACTACGACGTTGCGGGCAAGCGCCGGATAAGTCGCCGCGAACTCCATCGCCACCATTCCACCGAGCGAGCCGCCGGTCGCCAGAGCCACCGACGGCACGTGCAGCCATTCCACCAGCTGGCCAACCAGTCGCGCCATATCGCGCGTCGTCACATCGGGAAAGGGTCGATGCGCGGGATCTGCCGGCCCGGTAGTCCCATAACACGAGCCGAGCAGGTTGGTACACAACACCGCGTATTGATTGGTGTCGATGGCGAGGTCCGGGCCGACGACATCGCGCCACCAGTCGCCCACCGCGTCGGCGGAGCCAGTGAGCGCGTGGAACACGACCACCAGATTGTCGCGCGCCTCGTTCAGCGTTCCGTCGAGGAAGTAGGCTTGCTCCACATCACGCAGCACCTCGCCGCTCTCCAGCTCGAAGCGGTCGAGCAGCTGCACTCGGCGATGACGCGGCGGCTCTCCTTCCTTTGCACCAGGTGCCGGAGTGCGCGCGAAAAGCGTGGCGGCTCCGGCATCGAGATGCGTCGGGGTCGGTGTCACAATCCGAGCGCGCCGCGCAGCGCTGCGTCGAGATCCGCCCTGAGATCGTCTACGTCTTCGATCCCAACCGACAGGCGGATCAAATCGTCGGTCACGCCCGCAGCTTGCCGCTCAGCCGGCTCGAGCTGCTGGTGCGTCGTGCTCCACGGATGGATGATCAGGCTCTTGGCATCGCCGACGTTGGCGACGAGCGAAAAGAGTTTAGAGGCAGCAATTACCTTCTTCGCCGCTTCCTCGCCGCCGAGCACGCCGAAGGTGAGCACGCCGCCGAAGCCGCCGGTGAGGTAGCGCTTGGCCGTCTCGTGCGTCGGATGCGATGGAAGGCCGGGGTAGCTCACCCACTTCACGGCCGGATGACCCTCGAGAAAGTTGGCAAGCGCGAGCGCGTTCTCCGAGTGGCGCTTGATGCGGAGCTGGAGTGTCTCCAGACCCTGGATGAAGAAAAAGGAATTGAAGGGAGAGAGCGCAGCCCCGATGTCGCGGAGCAGGAGCACGCGCAGGCGAATCGCGAATGCGATATTGGCGCCGTTGAAGTTTCCGAATACGCCGCCGAACGAAAGTCCGTGGTATGCGGGCTCCGGGTCGACGTAGAATCCCTTGAAGCGCGGTGCCGCTGTGTAGTCGAAACGACCGCCATCCACGACGACACCGCCGATGCTGTTGCCGTGACCTCCGATCCACTTCGTCGCCGAATGCAGCACGATGTCCGCGCCGTGCTCGATGGGCCGGTTAAGGAATGGCGTCGCGAATGTGTTGTCTACGACGAGCGGTACCCCCGCCGCGTGCGCCACATCGGCGACGGCGCGCAGGTCGGACACATCGAGCCCCGGATTGCCGATGGTTTCCACATACACGGCTTTCGTCGTCTCGTCGATCGCAGCCGCGAAGGCGGCGGGATCGTTTCCGTCGACGAACCGCGTCGTGATTCCGAGTCGCGCGAGGGTGTACTTGAGGAGAGTGAAGGTGCCGCCATAGAGCGACGACGATGAAACGATGGAATCGCCAGCCTGCGCAAGATTGAGGAGCGCGAGCGTCTGCGCAGCCTGCCCGCTCGCGGTCGCGACCGCGGCCACGCCACCCTCGAGGTCGGCGATGCGCCGCTCGAATGCGTCGGTGGTGGGATTCATGATGCGGGTGTAAATGTTTCCAAACTGCTGGAGTCCGAAGAGACTGGCCGCGTGCTCCGGGCTGTCGAAGACGTAGCTCGTGGTCGCGTAGATGGGGACGGCGCGCGCGTTCGTCCCTGGGGCGGCGCTTTCCTGGCCGACGTGAATCGCGCGTGTTCCAAGCCCGGCGACGTGCTCCTGCTCGATCGTGGTACTCATGTGTCCTGCTCCGGAATGAGAGTTACAGCGGGGGGTGGTGTCAACAAAAAAAAAACCGGCCCTCTCGGGGAGAGAGGGCCGGCGGCTTACAGAAAGAGTTTCTCTGGTCAGCTCACGCGCTGGTGCACCTTGCACGCACGCGCCGGTCCGTCTCTCGTGTAAGAGAGGCGCACATGCTAATGCGACACATAAGGTTGAGCGCGAAAGTCTTCATTGTGTTGGCTGAGGTGCAGAGTGCGATTTAATAATGAGCTAGTCTAGATGATCGTGTCAAGCTTGGACTATGTAAACAAACAAGAACGGAACGGCTTAAAACACGCGGCGCGACCGGGACCAGGAACAGACTGGTTAACTGCGTGCGCCGGGCAGGCATCCAGAACGGAAGGTTCGTCCGGATACTTCGGATGACTCTGATTTTGCGGATCGCTCCCGTTGGCGCGAAAGCTCGTACTGGTGAGCCGTGATCTTTTTGTTGTTTGCACTTATGCGTTTGTGCGCGGCTCTTTGCATCCCGAGCGGCAGTTTACAAAAAATCCCGGTCCACTGCGAGGAGCCTTACTGCCTCACGGAGCGATCCATTTGATCCGTGTCATCCGAAGTATCCGGATGAACCTTCCGTTCTGGATGCCATCCACGCCGTACGCAGTGGCCGCACTTCTGCCAGTCGAGGCGGCCTCAAGTTTCGGCTTGCCGTTCTGATCCCGCAACAGCCAGATGGGGCAGCAGCAGCGCCTGGATGTCCCCCTCGTCGAGGAGCTTCTTGCGGTCCGCGAGCTCCTTGAACCGCGCGAATAGTGTGCTCAGCTCCTCGTCGTTCAGCTCGTATCCCAGCGCCTCCGTCTTTGCGCGCAATGCGTGACGTCCAGAATGCTTGCCGAGCACTAGCCCGATCCCATCCCAGCCAACCGTGTCGGCGCTCATTATCTCGTACGTGAGCCGGTTCTTCAACACGCCGTCCTGATGGATCCCCGCCTCGTGCGCGAAAGCGTTGGCGCCTACGATCGCCTTGTTGGGCGGCACGTCGATGCCCGTGCACTTCGATACCAGGCGCGAGGTCCGGGCGAGCTCGCGCGTTTCGATGTTGGTGTAGAGGCCGAAGAACTCGCCGCGCGTGTGCAGTGCCATCACGAACTCCTCCAGCGCCGCGTTCCCGGCGCGTTCCCCGATCCCGTTGATGGTGCACTCCGCCTGTCGGGCGCCGGCGCGCGCCGCGGCAAGCGAATTCGCGACGGCGAGACCGAGATCATCGTGGCAGTGCGCCGAGATCGTTGCGTTCTCGATGCCGGGAACGTTGGCGCGTACGCCGGCCACGAGCGCACCGTATTCATCAGGAGTCGAATAGCCGACGGTATCGGGCACGTTCAGCGTCGCCGCACCGCATTGGAGCGCGGCGGTCAGAACTTCGTAGAGAAAAGCCGGATCGGATCTGGCCGCGTCCTCCGCGGAGAACTCCACCTGGGCGCCGAGCGAGCACGCGTAGGAGACCGACGTCGCCGCCGCACGGACCACCTGCGAGCGCGTCATCCCCAGCTTGTGCTTCATGTGGAGATCCGATGTAGCCAGAAAAATGTGAATCCGGGCATTGGCCGCGGGCTCCACCGCCGTCCAGCACCGCTCGATGTCGCGCTCGTTGGCGCGCGCCAGGCCACAGATGTCGGGACCGTAGATACTTCCGACCTCGCGAGCAATCTCGCGCACGGCGATCCAGTCGCCATCCGATGCCGCTGGAAATCCCGCCTCGATGATATCGACCTTCAACCGCGCCAGCTGGTGCGCGACCGCCAGCTTTTCCTCGAGCGACATGGTGCAGCCGGGTGCCTGCTCACCGTCACGCAACGTGGTGTCGAAGATCCGGACGCGGCCGTCATCGCGCACAGCGCCGTGCGGTAGGCTGTTGTGTTCTTCGTCGCTTCCTTCCCCCGCCGTCGTCATGCGCTCGCGGCACCCGGCAGTATTTCCTTGGCGTTGACGAACGGCATCATCCGGCGCAGCGATCGCCCGACGTCCTCGATGCGGTGGGCCGTTTCCGCCTTACGCGTACGCTTGAAGTGCGGAAGTCCCGAATCGTTCTCCGCGATCCACTCGCGCGCGAACGAACCGTCGCGGATGTTCGACAGCAGGCCACGCATGACCTCACGCGTGCGCTCATCGACGATGCGCGGCCCCGCCACGTAGTCGCCGTATTCCGCCGTATCCGACACCGAGTAGCGCATGTAGCTGAGCCCGCCCTGATACATGAGATCGACGATCAGCTTGAGCTCGTGCATGCACTCGAAGTACGCGACCTCCGGCTGGTAACCAGCGTCCACCAGTGTGTCGAACCCCGCCTTCACGAGCGCCGAGACCCCGCCGCAAAGCACCGCCTGCTCTCCAAATAAGTCGGTCTCGGTTTCCTCCTCGAAGGTCGTGATGAGCGCCCCCGCGCGGGTCGAGCCGATCGCCTTGGCGTAGGCGAGCGCATCCTCCAACGCGCCTCCCGATGCGTCCTGATGCACCGCAACCAGCGCGGGCACTCCGCCGCCCTGCTCGAACACCTCGCGCACGCGGTGTCCAGGCGCCTTAGGCGCGACCATGCTAACGTCCACGCCTTCGGGCGCCACGATCTGGCCGAACCTGATGTTGAACCCGTGCGCGAACATAAGCGTCTTCCCCGGACCGAGATGTCGTTGTACGTGGTCGCAGTAAAGGCGCGCCTGTCCAGTGTCGGGAGTGAGGAGCATCACGATCTGAGATTGCTCCGCGGCATCGTCAACGGACGCGACGGCAAGTCCCGCCGCCTTTGCGGCGTTGCGGCTGCTCGAGTCTTCACGCAGCCCCACAACAACGTCGACTCCGCTGTCCCTCAGGTTGCGGGCGTGCGCGTGTCCCTGACTGCCGTAACCGATGATCGCTACTCGCCGTCCCTCGAGGCGGCCGACATCCGCGTCGTCGTCATAGAAGAGTTTTGTCATGATTCCTCGGGTGCCCCATCCGCCTGTGACCACCACGGTCGGCCGGTGTCTTCGGGACTTACCGTTGCAGTCTGTCGTGTCGGAACGCCGAGCGCCATCGCCAGGCTTCCCGACCGCATCGTCTCACAAGCGCCGAATATTTTGGCGCGCTCGATCATCTCGCCGAGGCGGGCCGGCGTGTCGGTCATCTCGACGACGATGCTCTGGGAGTTCGTTCCGACTATTCTCGCGCCGAAACCCTCCGCAATCGTCCTGATCTCTTCTCGCCGGGGCTCCGGCGCGGGGATCTTCACCAGCGCGGTCTCGCGCACAACGTACTCCGTATTCGTCACGTCAGTCACCTCCAGTACCTCGATTAATCGGTTGAGTTGGTTGATTGTCTGTTGCACGTCCGTCGTGTCGACGAGCATGGTCATGCGCCTCACGCCCGGTGTCTCGCTTTCACCGAACGCAATGCTGTGTACTTCCAACGCTCGGCCGCGCAGCAATCCGAGCACGCGGTTGAGAGCGGCGGGCCGGTCCTCCATCCGTCCGACGAGGGTGTGCCTCACGCGTGTGCTTCCTCACGCGTGATCATCTCGCCGATGCTGTTTCCGGGGGGCACGAGCGGAAACACGTTGGCCTCGCGCTCGACCCTGAAGTCGAGCACTGCGGAGCCATCGTGATCCCAGGCCGCGTGTATAGTCTCGGTCGCGCACTCGATGCGGTCTATCGTGAATCCGCGCAGCCCGTACGCCTCGGCCAAACCGGCGAAGCTCGGACCGGAGAGCGGCGTGCCGCTGTACCGGCGTCCTTCGAACAGCTGCTGCCACTGCCTCACCATTCCGAGGTAGCCGTTGTTCACGATCGCCACCTTCACATTGTTGATTCCCTCCTGGCGGATCGTCGCCAGCTCCTGATTCGTCATTTGAAATCCGCCATCGCCGACGATGGCCCAGATCGTCTCGTCGGGGTGCGCGATCGCCGCCCCCATCGCGGCGGGGACAGCGAAGCCCATGGTGCCTGCCCCGCCACTGGTGATGTGAGTGCGCGGTCGGCGCCATTCGATGAGCTGCGCTGCCCACATCTGGTGCTGGCCGACGTCGGTGATCACCCGGTATCCGCCGCGCTCGTTGAGCGCAGCATTGAGCGCGGCGTAGACGTCGTGCGGCATCAGCTCCGTCGTGTCGGGCCGGCGCAGGTATGGCTGGCGATGCTGGTGCGTCGTCTGTGCAGCGCGGATGGTGCTGAGCCAGAGCGCGGCATTGCGCGGCTGCGTCTCGTCGAGCAACGCGAGTAGCGCCAGCCGCGCGTCGCCGATGATGGCGACCGCGACCTTCACGTTCTTGCCGATCTCCGAAGGATCGATATCGATGTGGATCACGCGTGCGTGCGGGGCGAAGGTGGAAGCCTTGCCCGTGACGCGATCGTCGAAGCGCGCGCCGATGCTGAGCAGGACGTCGCACTCCTGGATGGCACGATTGACGTGAACCCAGCCGTGCATGCCCGGCATTCCGATGCTTAGAGGATGATCCTCGGGAAATCCGCCGATGCCCTGTAACGTCGTGATGACGGGAATGCCGGTGTGCTCGGCAAAGGCGCGCAGCTCCGCCGCGGCCTCGGCGATGATGACACCGTGCCCCGCGAGAATCAGCGGCTTGCTCGCGTTCGTCAACAGACGCGCCGCGTCCCGCACCGCTCGACGATCGATGAGGGAGGCGGCCGGAAATCCGGGGGCGTTCAGAGTGACATTCCAGTCCGGCACGACGCGCGCCTGTTGTGCGTCCTTGGTGACGTCGATCAACACCGGGCCCGGCCGCCCGGTGCGCGCGATGTGAAACGCCTCGTGAAAGACGCACGGCAGATCCTCCGCGCGGGTCACCCGATAGTTGTGCTTGGTTATCGGCAGCGTGATGCCGGTGATGTCGGTTTCCTGAAACGCATCCTTGCCAAGGACTGCGCTCGACACCTGTCCGGTGATCGCGACGAGAGGAGTGCTATCCATCCAGGCGTTGGCTATTGGAGTCACGAGATTGGTGGCGCCGGGTCCGCTCGTCGCGATGCAGACCCCGGTTTTCCCAGTGGAGCGCGCGTAGCCCTCGGCCGCGTGGCCAGCGCCCTGTTCGTGGCGGCAGAGCACGTGACGGATTCGATCGCGATACTCCCACATGGCGTGGTAGAAGGGCATGATCGCGCCGCCGGGAATGCCGAACATGACTTCGACATTCTCACGCACCAGCGCCTCGCACATCACCTGCGCGCCCGTTCGCTCGGCGGTCACGTGCTCACGCCGGCTTTCGGTCTGTACAGCTCGCGCGTCGAATAGGTGATTGCATCGATCGCGACGGCCATCGACTCACTGGATGTCTGGACACCGTCGCGCGCGGCGGGAAGATCGAGCACCGCGCCGCGCCCGGCATTCGTGACCATGGCGGCGTAGCGCGACAGCCATCCGCGCGTGTAGCGTGGCGCCGGTGCTGTCCATGCGGCTCGCCGGGCGCGCAGCTCCGCCGCGGTTAGCTCCACATCCAGCTTCCGTTCGGGGAGGTCGATGCAGACGATGTCGCCGTCGCGCAGCAACCCGATCGGACCACCCTCCGCGGATTCGGGCGAGACATGGCCGATGCACAGGCCGCGCGTACCGCCCGAGAACCGTCCGTCGGTGAGCAGCGCCACTTCGCCGCCGATCGGCATTCCTTTGAGCATGCTCGTGAGCGACAGCATCTCGCGCATTCCCGGCCCGCCGCGCGGACCTTCGCCGCGTACGACTACGACTTCGCCGGAACGAATGGTGTTGAGCCGGACCGCCGCGATCGCCGACTCCTCATCCTCGAAAATGCGGGCCGGGCCGCGAAAGGTCAGCTCGTGGTGCTCGACCGCGCCGATCTTTATCACCGCACCGTCGGGCGCGAGATTGCCGAAGAGAACGCACAGCGAGCCGCGCGCGGAATGCGGCCGCGTGATTGGACGGATGCACTCCTGGTCGAGATTCCTGACGTCCTCGATGTTCTGGCCGAGCGTTTTGCCGGTGACGGTGAGCGCATCCATGAAAAGAGTGTCAGGCTTTTCTGCCAGCTCCTTGAGCAGCGCGGGTACCCCACCGGCGGCGTCGACATCCTGGATGTGCCACTGCCGGTTGCCGTCCCACGCGGGTGAGACTTTCGCCAGATGCGGCACGCGCTCCGCGACCTCGTTGAATCGCGCCAGCGGATACTCGACTCCAGCTTCGTGCGCGACGGCGATGACGTGGAGCAGCGTGTTGGTCGAGCCGCCCATCGCGACGTCGAGGGCCACCGCGTTGTCGATGGCGTCGGCGGTAACTATGTCGCGAAAGCGAATCCCGCGACGGAGGAGCTCCAGTAACTGGCGCGCGGCCGCTCGAGCCAGCTCGTGCCGCTTGGGCGACACCGCGAGAATTGTCCCGTTGCCCGGCAGCGCGATGCCCAGTGCTTCGCAGAGGCAGTTCATCGAGTTGGCGGTGAACATCCCGCTACAGCTTCCACAGGTCGGGCAGCCGGCGATCTCGAGCTCCTCGAGACGCGCGTCGTCGATCGCGCCCGCTGCGCGCGCGCCGACTGCCTCGAACACGGAGATGAGATCGACCTTCTGGCCGCCGCGATCGACACCCGCGGCCATCGGCCCGCCCGAGACGAAGATGGTCGGGATGTTCGCGCGCGCCGCGCCCATCAACATCCCCGGCACGATCTTGTCGCAGTTGGGGATGCAGATCATCGCGTCGAAGCAGTGCGCTTGCACCATCGTCTCCACCGAGTCGGCGATCAGCTCGCGCGAGGGGAGCGAATAGCGCATCCCCTCGTGTCCCATCGCGATGCCGTCATCGACGCCGATGGTGTTGAACTCGAAAGGGATTCCGCCGGCCGCGCGCACCGCATCCTTTACGACTCTGCCGAACTCCTGGAGGTGCACGTGGCCGGGGATGATGTCCACGTAGGAATTGCACACCGCGACGAACGGCTTGTCGAAATCATCGCGGTCGCGAATCTGGCCGGTGGCGCGTAGGAGACTCCTGTGCGGCGCGCGCTCGAATCCCTTCTTGATTGTGTCGGAGCGCATTACGGTTTTCGGATTGTCGGTGATTGCATGGGCGCAAAAAAAGCGAAGGGCCTCTTTCCGTGATCTGGAGAGAGGCCCTTCTACACCGAGCGCCTCTCCCATTGCGGGAAGAGGCGTGAAGTCCGTTTTACATCGTTGCTGGACCAGTTCTCTTCCCAAAGCCGATAAGCCCTACCCCAATAAGGAGGAGGGACGCAATAAGGCTGAGGAGGAGCTGACTGGTGCGGATCACGATGTGATTTATTCGGGTGCGAGTGTTAGTCGATCTTTCGTGAGCATAACTCCGCTTCGATCTTTCTGTCAATAGTCGCTTTCATTGTCGCGCAATCGTTTCCGCTCGAAAAGATCTCTGTTTGGTCGAGGCGGGGTGTCTCCTCCGGCGGCTACGCTCGCTTGGTCGGAGCCCCTAACTGCGCTCCTTCGCTCCGCTCAGTCGCGGGTCTCCTCCTCGCGCTCGCTTTGCAAAGCCGCCTGCGGGGACACCTCGCCTCTCCGACAAAGTTTTGTAGCTGCATGCCCGATTTTGCGCCGGGCTTCCCGAGAGTCACCCTCGCCCCGACCCAATAGACTCGGCAATTTGTCTGGTTGCGGTTTGCTGCCTGATTTGTGCTTATTTTGCAGGCTATCAGCCATTTAGCAGCTCTTGTGTTCACTTTTGGGGCATTTTGTCCCAGCGTTTGTGCATTTGTTGCACAATTCGCTTGACAGGCGCATCAAGAGCGTTTATGCTTGCCAAGTTCGGAATCGCTTATCGGCCGTCCACAATCGCAGCTCACCCGTCCGACCAGTCATGAATTCCGCTCACCGCGACTCGGCCTCAAATCCCCGAAATAATTGCCCGCTCCCACAGATCCTGTGGGACGCGATCGAGCGTTTTGGGTAGAGCCACCATGAGTTAGCAGCACAACTCGATTTCCAATGCCCCCGCTTCGATCGATGAACGCGGGGGTTTTTTGTTTTTGATTCGCAGCACCAACTCTCACCTCTCGTGTTGGAGGAGACCTGTGAAAGGATCCATGAAGAACGCAGCGCTCGCCGGCATCAACTCTGTCGAGATCAAACAATGAAACTCATCAGCTGTGTCATCCGCCCCGATCGCCTCCCCGCTGTCAAGGAAGCGCTGTTCCGCGCCGGCGTCACCGGGATCACCATCACGCGCGCGAGCGGTCACGGTGGGGAGCGTGACACGGTGACGGTGAGACGAGGTACCAAGCTTCTCCTTCAGTTTCACGAGAAGGTCAAGATCGAGATGGCCTGCTCGGAGCCGTTCGTCGAAGCCACCATAAATGCGATCGTCGATTCCGCGCGCACCGGCCTGGTGGGCGACGGAAAAATCTTCGTCCAGCCGCTCGATCGCGTCGTCCGCATTCGGACGGGTGAGCGGGACAACGCCGCGCTGACGCCCGTTACCGTCGACGCGGTTCAGAAGCACTCGTTGCTGATCGCCGTAAAAGCCTGACACGTGACCGAAAAACACCCAATCACGAGCTCGCCCCGAGTTCTGAGTCGATCCCTTTGCATGGAGGAGGAGCCGTTATGAGCAAGCTGCAAACTATTGGCGCTCGATTGCGCACGAACTGGCAGGACCCACTGATTCGGCGTCATATCGGGCTGCTCTTCCTCGGAAAGGCCATCGGACTTTCCATCGTGCTGACGCTCATCACGCGCTGGTTCCTCCCCGCGATGCTCGGAGCGCAGGCTTCGACACCCGCGCCCACTCCCGCGCTCGATCCCATGGCGACGGTCAACGCGATCAACACCGTTTGGACGCTGGTCGCCGCGTTCCTCGTGTTCGCCATGCAGGTCGGCTTCGTTTTGCTCGAGGCCGGGTTCGCGCGCTCGCGCGAGTCGGTCAACATCCTGGTGGAGGGCATCGCCGACACGTGCATCTGCGGCATCACCTTCTGGCTCTGGGGCTTCGCGTTCATGTTCGAGCCCGGAAACGGATTCATCGGCCTGCATGGCTTCGCCCTTCAGGGTCTGGCGCCGACGTACGGCACCACTGGCGTTGCGCTGCTCGCCTTCTGGGTTTTCCAGTTCGCCTTCGCCGACACCTGTTCCACGATCACATCCGGCGCGATGATCGGCCGCTGCGGGTTCGTCGGTGATCTCCTCTACAGCATCGGCGTTACGGGATTCATCTATCCGATCATCGGGCATTGGGCATGGGGTCCGGACGGATGGCTCGCGACAATGGGACCGATAGCGTTTCATGATTTCGCCGGGTCCACAGTCGTTCACACGATTGGCGGTGCGATCTCATTGGCTGGGGCAATCGCGCTCGGTCCGCGACTGGGCCGCGTGTTCAAGCGGGACGGAGGCGGCCCGATGCCGGCGCACGACCTCATCATCGGCGCGGCCGGCGGCTTGATCCTGTGGTTCGGCTGGTACGGATTCAACCCCGGCAGCACGCTCTCCGCACTCGACATCGGCGGCATCGGGCGCGTCTCCTTCAACACCACGCTCGCCGCCTGCTCTGCCGGACTCACCGCTCTGTTCTACGCGTACATCCGCACGAAGAAGTGGGATCTCGCGCTCACCACCAACGGATTCCTCGCGGGCCTGGTTGCAATCACCTGTCCCTGCTACTGGGTCGATCCGGTCGGCGCGTTCTTCATCGGCATCGGCGGAGGACTCGTCGTGGTCTGGGGAATCGATGCGCTCGAACACCTTCGCATCGACGATCCGATCGGCGCCGTCCCGGTGCACCTCGTCGGCGGCATCTGGGGAACTCTGTCCCTCGGCCTTTTCGCGGCCGGCAAGTACGGCGTGCCAACCCCGACTGGAGAAGATGTCACAACTGTCGTGAGAGGCCTCTTCTATGGCGGCGGCTTCGGAACGCTCAAGGCTCAGCTCATCGGGAGCGGCGTTGTCGCGGCGGCCACATTCGCGAGTGCGATGGCATTGATGTACGCCGTCAAGGCAACCGGCACACTGCGCGTATCACCGGAAGGAGAGCTCGAAGGGTTGGACCTTTACGAACACGGTTCAGCGGCCTATCCCGAGTACATGATCAGCGGCTCGGAGAGCGTGATTCTCACGGTTTCGGAGAAAGATGATGCGGCGGCTTAAATCAGGTGCCCGGTACCCGGCACCGGGTACCGGATTCTTTGCGAACAACTACTCAAGGGAGATTAGAATGCTGAAGCGAATACATGCAGCCGCCCGCCCATCCGTCCCTCCGTCCCGAGCAGGCCCGTCGCGGAGAATGTGCCTGAGCGTGGCATTGCTCGCGTTGTCCGTCGCCACGACCGCGGGTGCCCAGGAGGCGAAGGCACAAGGGGCGCAGTTGATTGCCGCCACTCCATCTCGCGCCGATTCCGTCAAGCCGGTGGAGAGCGCAGCACCTGCCAATGCCACCGCTGCCGCCGCGCTCCCCAAGTGGTTCGACGATCTCGCGGTCAATGCATTCGTCTCCACTGCGTACGAGTACAACTCCGACCGTCCCACGGCCGGAGCTACGAGCTATCGCGTTTTCGACTTCAGTGACAACTCGTTCAACCTCGACGTCGCCGAGCTGGTGGTGCAGATCGCGGCCTCAAAGCCGAACGACGCCGGCTTTCGCGTGGATCTCGCGGCGGGCAATTCGATCCCACAGATCACCAAGACGCAGGATCAGACAGCCGCCCAGTTCGACCTCCAGCAGGCGTTCGCCAGCTACATCGCACCGCTCGGATCCGGGCTGCGTTTCGACGTTGGGAAATACGTCACGCACATGGGCTACGAGCTGATCGAGGGATACGACGGCTACAACGACAATTACAGCCGCTCGATTCTCTTCGGCTACGCAATTCCGTTCACGCACACGGGAGTCAAGGCGAGCTACGCTTTCTCCAGCAAAGTGTCGGGGATGGTCGAGGTGGTGAACGGCTGGGATCTACTGCGCGACAACAACCGCTCGAAGTCGGTCGGGGCACAACTCACGCTGACACCGGTCGCGCCGCTCAGCGTGCTGCTGAACTGGATTGGCGGAGCGGAGCTTCCGAACGACAATCACACGAATCGCAACGTGTTAGACATCGTGGCCATCCTCAAGCCGACCAAAACTCTGACGCTCGGCCTCAACGGCGATTACGGCAAGGAAGACGGCACGAGTCGCGTGAATCCGGGATCAGACGCGATATGGAAGGGGATCGCCGGTTACGCCACTCTCGCGGTGACGGACAAGTTTTCTCTCGCGCTGCGCGGCGAGACGTTTCACGACGAGGGCGGCGTGCGGCTAGGAACCGACAGCAGAGCGACGCTGTCCGAGGGCACGCTCACACCAATGTATAAATTCACCGATCATGTCCTCCTGCGGGGCGAAGCGCGCTACGACAGGGCGAACCAACCGATTCTCGCCAGGCGTACCGCGCTCTCCGACAAGCAGACGACTGTGGGTGCTAACGTGATTTTCGTCTACTGAGATCGAGACTCCGTGGAAAGCCGGCACACTCACGCCGGCTCTCCTTGTCCTTGCCAGAATCACCGTGCCGGCTTACGCCAACACGACGTTGGTAAGTGCCGCTGCAGTCGCCCGTCCCACATCTTCGGTGGAGTAAGAACGTGCGCCAGGAGGTGAGATGTCAGCGGTCACTCGGCCCTCATCGATCGTTTCGCTCACCGCCTGCTCTACAGCGCGCGCCTCCTGCTCGAGACCGAATGAATGCCTCAGCATCAACGCGATGCTGAGTATCGTCCCGATGGGATTTGCGATACCGCGACCGGCGATGTCCGGCGCCGAGCCGTGGATCGGCTCGTACAGTCCGCGTCGCGCGCGTTTGGTTTCCCCATCTCCCGCCGCCGTGTCGTCGCCGAGCGACGCGGAGGGGAGCACGCCGAGGGATCCGGCCAGCATCGACGCTTCGTCGGTGAGGATGTCGCCGAACATGTTCTCGGTGACGATCACATCGAAGCTCCGAGGATCACGCAGCAGCTGCATCGCGCACGCGTCCACCAGCAGATGATCGAGCGCGACATCAGGGAACTCGTCGCGCAGCAGGCTTGTGACGGTCGATCTCCACAGCCGCGAAGTTTCCAGCACGTTCGCCTTGTCCACGGACGTAAGCTTGCGACGGCGGGTGCGCGCGAGCTGCGCAGCTACGCGTGTGACGCGCTCGATCTCGACGGTCGTGTAAGCGCACTCGTCGACGGCCCGCTCGCCGCCGGCAACCTGTTCGCGCCGCTTTTCACCGAAATAGATCCCGCCCGTCAGCTCGCGCACGAACACGAGGTCCACGCCCTCCAGTCGCTCGGCGCGCAGGGGCGATGCCGCAGCGAGCGACGGATGCACGCTCACAGGTCGCAGGTTCGCATACACTCCCAACTCTTTGCGCAAACCGAGCAGACCCTGCTCGGGACGCAGGCGAGCGTCGGGATCGTCCCAACGCGGACCACCGACGGCGCCGAGCAGGACGGCGTCGGCGGCTCGGCAAATCTCGAGTGTCTCGGGCGGTAAAGGCGTTCCACGCGCATCGAGCGCGCAGCCACCGATTAGTCCCTCACTTAGCTCCAGGGCGTGATCCCACCGCGCCGCCACCGCGCGGAGGACGCGAACGCCCTCGGCCACCACCTCGGGGCCGATGCCGTCGCCGGACAGCAGCGCGATTTTCAACGCGTGCACACGCGGCTGGGATGCGTTGACTCGTAGGCAGCGATCGCGGTCTCCTGCTCGAGAAGAAAGCCCAGCTCGTCGACACCGTTCAGCAGACAGTGCCGGGCAAACGGGTCAACAATAAAGGCGTGCGTCGTTCCGTCGGGGAGCGTCGCGGTCTGCGTTTCCAGGTCTACCGTCACCCGCGCGCGCGGTGATTCGGCGAGCTGCTGCAACAACGCCTTGTGCGCGGTCGCCGACAGCGCGACGGGAAGCAATCCCGTCTTGAGCGCGTTGTTCCTGAAGATGTCGGCAAAGCCGGTACTGATGACGGCGCGAAATCCGAAATCGAGCAGCGCCCACGGCGCGTGCTCGCGGGAAGAGCCACAGCCGAAATTATGCCCGGCGACAAGGATCGCGGCGCCGGCAGCATCGGGAGAGTTGAGCGGAAACTCCGCGCGGGGCAGTCCGTGGTCATCTACACGCCAATCGGCGAAGAGGTGAGCGCCGAGTCCGCGACGCTCGATCGTTTTGAGAAACCTCGCCGGAATGATCTGATCGGTGTCGACGTTCTCGGCGGGCACCACAACGCAGGACGAGGTGAGCGCTGTGAACGGCTCCATCACTTTTGCTCTCACGAGAGGCTCCGCACGTCGGCGATTGCGCCACTGACCGCGGTCGCGGCGGCGGTGAGAGGACTGGCGAGAAACGTCCGGCCGCCTTTGCCCTGACGTCCCTCGAAGTTGCGATTGCTCGTGCTCACCGCGCTCTGGCCGGGCTCGAGCTGATCGCCATTCATCGCGATGCACATCGAGCAGCCCGCTTCCCGCCACTCTGCGCCAGCTTCGATGAACACGCGATCGAGTCCTTCCGCTTCGGCTTGGCTTTTGACGTTGCGCGAGCCTGGAACCACCAGCATTCGCACGCCCGGCGCGACGTGACGGCCGCGCATCACTCCTGCCGCCTGCCGGAGATCGGAGATGCGCGAGTTGGTACAGCTTCCAACGAACACGACATCGACAGGACGTCCGAGCAGCGACTGACCTGGCTCGAGCGCCATGTAGCGCAGCGCCTTGTCGAGGTCCGCGCGCTCGGACCCGTTCCCGGCGTCGGTCGGATCGGGCACGTGCCCATCGATTGGAATCGCCATCGACGGGTTGGTACCGAACGTGATCATCGGTGCGAGATTCAGAGCGTCGAGTTGAACCGAGCGATCGTACGAAGCGCCGTCGTCGCTTGCGAGCTCGTTCCAGCGGGCGACAGCCAGATCCCACTCCGCCCCTTTGGGCGCGAAGGGACGGCCTGCGATGTACTCGAACGTGGTCTCGTCGGGTGCGATGAGTCCGGCCCGCGCGCCTGCCTCGATGGACATGTTGCAGATCGTCATGCGCTCTTCCATCCCCAGTGAGCGAATGGCGGAGCCGGAATACTCCAGAACCTTACCGGTCGCGCCCCCGATGCCGACCTTGGCAATGACGGCGAGAATGATGTCCTTTGCCGTCACGCCAGTGGGGAGCACGCCATCGATGCGGACTTCCATATTCCGCGGCTTGCGCTGCAGCAGCGTCTGCGTCGCAAGGACGTAGCTCACCTCCGACGTTCCGATTCCAAACGCCAGCGCACCGAACGCGCCGTGGGTGCTGGTGTGGCTGTCTCCGCAGACGATCGTCATGCCCGGCTGAGTGAGCCCCTGCTCGGGACCGATGACGTGCACGATTCCCTGACGACTGTCGTTCAGACCGTAGAGCTCGATCCCGAACTCGCCGCAGTTGGTCTCGAGCTGCTTGAGCTGAGTGGATGCCTGTGGATCGAGAACGCGCAGGCGACCGGCCGAGCGGGGCGTCGTCGGGGTGGAATGATCCATCGTCGCGAGCGTGAGATCGGGACGACGAACTCTCGCGCCGCGACTGCGCAGCTCGGAGAACGCCTGCGGCGACGTCACTTCGTGCACCAGGTGGAGATCCACGTACAGCACGGCCGGAGTGCTGGCGGATTCCGGGCGGACGAGGTGGTCGTCCCAGATTTTTTCTACGATCGTTCTTCGAGTCATTGGCTTAGCTGCAAGAGAAGACCAGCAGTTCCATAAAACAAAAGGCGGCCCTACCATTTCGAAGGGCCGCCCTGAATTCCGATTCGCAAAACCTACGCGTGCGCCGGCGGGCCGCCTCTCTCTGGAAGAGCGGTAAGAAGTCGATTAAAGCGAAATGAAGTGCCGAGATGGCGCATGAATGAATGACCTGGTTAGCCAAGCGCGGGGGCGCGCTCGCGAAGTGGCAATGTATTTCGTGCCGCGACGACGGTCAAGCAAAACAGAACGCCTATCCACAGTTGGCGCCTTCAGAGTGGTATTAACAGCAGCTGACTGAGTCGGTGCGACTGGCATCAAGAACGGAAGGTTCGTCCGGATGCTTCGGATGATACGGATCAAATGGATCGCCCCGTGAGGCGTTAGAGCCCTTCATGGCAGGCAGGGATTTTTTGGGAACTGCCGCTCTGGCGGCAAAGAGCCGCGCACGAATCTTCACGTGCAAACAACAAGATCACGCACTGGCGTGAGGCGCCTTCACGCCAAGAGGAGCGATCCGCAAAATCCGAGTCATCCGAGGCATCCGGACGAACCTTCCGTTCTGGATGCTAGTGCTGATTTTTCGAGGGCTCTTGACCGGCTCGCCAGACGGTTATATCATCTCAGAACAATCGAAGTGCTCTGTGGTCATTTGCCGCGTATTGCAGCCACGTTAAATAAATGCTAAAAAGCGAGGAACGCCCGCGGCCTCATAGCCACGGGCGTTCTGCTTTATGCGCGGAGTCCATTAACGAGGATTCCCCATGAGTTCCCTGCAACAGCTGGTGATCGACCCCGCACCAACGTTTGGAATCGGCGATTTCACTTCCGGCTCTGAATCGTACGAGATCGTCGGCCCCCGCGGCGCGCCCGTCATCGCCGTGCTCGGCGGCATTTCCGCATCGAAGCACGCCACAGCATCGCCTTCCGATCCAAAGCCAGGATGGTGGGAAGATGTGGTCGGACCGAATCGGGCGATCGACACCCTCCGCTACCGGGTGCTCAGCGTCGACTACGTTTCGGGCGACGCAGGCGGCGAACCCGTAACGACCTTCGATCAGGCTGATGCTCTCGCGGCGGCGCTGGACCGAGCAGGCGTCAGCACGGTACACGCCGTAGTTGGCGCGTCTTATGGCGGAATGGTCGCGCTCGCGTTTGGCGTGCGATACGCCGCGCGCGCGAATCGCCTGATCGTGATCGGCGCCGCTCACGAAAGCGATCCGCTGGCAACGGCGCTCAGACATCTCCAGCGCCGAGTGGTGGCGCTAGGGCGGGAAGCCGGGCGCGAGCGCGACGGACTGACGATCGCGCGTGGCATCGCCATGACTAGCTATCTCACGCCTCGATACTTCGAGGAGCGTATCGCCGACTGCGATCGCAACGATTCTCGCGTCGTTGAGGACCGTATTGGGAGCTACCTGAAGACGCGTGGCGAGCATTTCGCCGATCAATGGACGTCCGAAAGGTACAGCGCGCTGTCGCTGTCGCTCGATTTGCACAGCATCCGTCCCGAGGACGTCACCGTTCCGACGACCGTGATCGCCGTCAGCAGCGATCGCCTCGTGCCCGTCGCGCAGTCGCGAGAGCTCGCGCGCCGGTTGGGCGGTCCCAGTCAGCTGATCGAAATCGATTCGTCGTTCGGTCACGATGCCTTTCTCGGCGATTCTTCGCGAATCGCTCCGTTCATCGAGGAGCTTTTGCGACTGCGGCTGGAGGTGGTGTCATGACCGACGAGATCAGACACCAATCGGCCCGTAACGCACGCCGATCGGCCACTCGCGCCGTCCGCGCGGGGATCGCGACAGATCTGCATCACGGCGCGGTAGTGCCTCCGATTCACCTTTCTTCGACGTTTTCCTTTGAGCGTTTCGGGAAAAAGCGTCTCTACGACTACACACGTACGGGAAATCCGACGCGGGAATACCTCGCCAACGCGCTCGCCGAGCTGGAAGGAGGCGAAGGTGCAGTGGTGACGAGCACCGGAATGTCCGCGGTGGCGCTCGTGCTACAGCTCGTGCGGCCTGGCGATCTCGTCCTCGCCGCACACGACTGTTACGGAGGAACGCACCGCATTCTTCGCTCACTTGCCGCGCGCGGCCATTTCGATGTCGCCTTCGTCGATCTCACCTGCGAGACGGCCGTGCTGACTGTAGCGACGCGCAGGCCCAAGCTCCTCTGGATAGAGACCCCGAGCAATCCGCTTCTCCGGCTGACGGATCTGTCCTGCGTGATCGAGGCAGGGCACTCGGCGGGAGCGATCGTCGCGGTGGACAACACCTTCTTGTCTCCCGTGCTGCAGCGGCCGATTGAGTTCGGTGCCGACCTGGTAATTCACTCGACCACGAAATACTTGAACGGCCACAGCGATGTGGTCGGAGGAGCAGTCGTGGCGTCGGACGCATCGCTCGTGGAAGAGCTGGCATGGTGGGCGAACTGCCTGGGAATCACGGGCGCTCCATTCGACAGCTTCCTCACTCTGCGCGGCGTTCGCACTCTGCACGCGCGGATGCGCGTCCACTGCGAGAACGCGGCGCGGATTGTGGAGCTGCTCGATAACCACGATGCCATTGAGCAGGTGTACTATCCGGGGTTGAGCTCCCACCCGGGCCACGGCGTTGCCGCGTCCCAGCAGGACGGCTTCGGCGCGATGGTGAGCTTCGACATCAGGGGCGGACTCCCAGCCGTGGAGTGTTTTGTGAACGAGCTCCAGTGTTTTACGCTCGCTGAATCGCTCGGCGGCGTCGAAAGCCTGATCGCGCACCCGGCGACTATGACCCATGCGTCCATGGACGAGACCGCGCGAGCGACAGCCGGGATCGGTGATTCACTGCTCCGACTATCCGTCGGAATCGAAGACGCGGAGGATCTCGTCGCGGATCTCGCGGCGGCGCTGGATGTCGCGCTCGCCGCTTCGCGAAGCTACGTCGATACCGAAGACGCGGCGGCGGCCGCCATCGATCGCTCCAGCAATACCTCGGCGACGTCATTCAACGAGCTGCCGATTGCCTCCAGCGCCACCGCTACGTGATAGATCAGGTCAGCGGCTTCCGCGGTGGAACGCGGGGAGTCGCCGTCGGCGCAGGCGGCGATTAGCTCCGCGCTCTCTTCGCCGATTTTCTTGAGTCGCAGATTGCGATCGAGAAGCAGCTTGCGGGTATAGCTGGGCGATTGGTCGCGCGGTCCTGCGTCGGCCTCAACCGTCGACTTCTCCTTCACCGCGGCGTTCCGAGCTGAGATCGTCGCCGCGAGGGCGGACCAGACATTCGATGCGCCAGCTCGCTCGGCAAAGCACGACACCGCCCCCGTGTGACACGCTGGTCCGGCCGACACGACGCGCGCAAGCACGGTATCGCCGTCGCAATCCGCAGTGAGCGAAACGAGTTGTTGCACGTTCCCGCTAGTGGCTCCCTTTCTCCATAACCCGCGCGTTCGCGAGCGGTAGTGCATTTCGCCGGTCTCGATGGTGCGCTCCAGCGCTTCCCTGTCGGCGTTCGCGACCATCAGCACTCTACCGGTCGTCGCGTCTTGCGCCACCACTACGACTGTCTTGCGCTCCTTGTCGAAGCCGAGCGTGTCCAGATCCAACGGCGTGCTCATTGCCCACCCCTTGCCGAAGTGATCGTGTCGTGTGGGGCAGAATTGCTCGCGTCCGAGGGAGTGAGAATCTTCCGCACGATCGCGCCCAGCTGCCCGTTGGTTGCGATCGTGTCGCCGCCAAAGGCTGTCGCCCTCCCCCGCCAATCAGTGAACTCTCCTCCGGCCTCCGTGATGATGGGCATGAGCGCCGCGCCGTCCCAGTCCGAGATCACATCGTCTACCATGATGTCGGCGCGTCCTGTGGCGACCAGCAGGTAGCCGTAGCAATCGCCCCACGTCCGCATCGTGCGCGCACCGTTCTGCAGCTGCATCCAGCGGTCGCGCCTCGACGGGTCGTCGATGAATCGCGCATCGGTCGTGACGAGGCGCGCTTCGGCAAGATCCGTAACGGTCGACACGCGGGAGCGAGATCCATTCCACCAACATCCCTCGCCGCGCGCGGCCACGATGATCTCGCCAAGCGCGGGAAAGTACGCTGCCCCGGCGATTACGTCCTCGCCCTCGGCGACCGCGACGAGCGTTCCCCAGAGCGGCACCGTTTGCAGAAACGTGTAAGTGCCGTCGATCGGATCCAGAATCCACCGTCGCCGAGCGCGCGGCAGCACGGGTGGGAGCTCTTCGCCAAGGATGCCATCGTCAGGGAATCGCAGCTCTATCCACTCGCGGGCCGCACGTTCCGCCTCCAGGTCGGCGACGGTCACCGGCGATCCGTCCTTCTTCGTGCGCGTTTCCAAATTTGCGCCGTAGTAACGCTTCGCGATGTCACCGGCCAGGCTGGCGACTTCCGCGACCGCATCCATGTAAAGCCCGATATCCGTCACGCCGCAGTCCTCACCTGAATGCTGGCTGCCTGGAGGGCGGATTTCACGCTCCGAATGTCCGTAGTACCGTCGTGCAGGACGCCGGCCAGGAGCGCCGCATCTGCGCCGCCGCGAACGAACACGTCTGCAACGTCGCGCGCCGAGCCAGCGCCACCAGACGCGACCACCGGCACCTTCACGGCTCGGGCTACCCGCGCCACCAGCTCGATGTCATATCCCGAGCGCGCTCCGTCGCGATCGATGCTCGTCAGAAGTATTTCGCCCGCGCCCAGCGCCGCGCAGCCCTTCGCCCATTCAATGGCGTCGAGTCCCGTAGGCTTTCTCCCTCCGTTGACGTATACCTCCCAGCTCGCACCCGTTTTCAGTGCGTCGATGCTCGCCACAACGCACTGGGAACCGAACCGGCCGGCCGCGTTCGTCAGTAGCTCCGGGCGCTTAACGGCGGCCGAGTTGATCGCGACCTTGTCCGCACCGGCGCGCAGCGCATTTGCAATGTCATTCTCCGTCCGCATCCCTCCGCCGACCGTCAACGGAATGAACAGTCGCTCGGCCGTGCGGCGAACCAGGTCCAGTAGTGTTCCCCGCCCTTCATCTGTGGCCGAGATGTCGAGATAGACGATTTCGTCCGCGCCCTGCGCCTCGTACCGCTCGGCGAGCACCACAGGATCGCCGGAATCGCGAAGGTTTACGAACTTCGTCCCTTTGACGACGCGACCGTCTTTCACGTCCAGACAGGCGATCACCCGATGGCTCAGCATCACTCTACCCTCAGCGAGACTGAGCCCTTGGTGCTAACGGTATCGCCGGTATCCACGAGCGCATCCCGGAGCGCCATGCCGAGCGCCTTGAACGCGGCTTCCACGATGTGATGGCGGTCGCTCCCGCGAAGCACGAGGATGTGGATCGTCGCGCCTGCCTCGTTGCTGAAGCTCCTCATCCAGTGATCGTAGAGACGGCTCGGCAGCGGCCCCTCGTAATACGCCCGGCCACCGATGTCGACCGACACCTGCACCAGGGCGTCGTCCATCGGCACCACCCGAGTCCCATATCGCGACGCACCGGCGGGAATGATCTCTCTGAACGCGCGGCCGAGCGTGAGCGCGACATCTTCGACGAGATGGTGCTTGAGATCACTGCGCGCCGTCACGCCGAGGGACAGTCGCGAGTAACGCGCAAAGGCGGTGAGCATGTGGTCCAGAAACCGATTGCCCGTCTCGATTTTGCCCGGGCCGCCTCCGGACTGGAGCTCGACGCGTATTGAGGTTTCGGTTGACTCTCTTTTGGTGACGCTCATTCAGACGAATTCCTCGATGATTGTTTGCGGGTCCAGTACTCCCGTATAGAGCGCCATTCCGATGATCACCGCGCTGATACCCAGCTCGTCCAGGTGTCGGATGTCATCGACGCTGCGCACGCCGCCGGATGCTTGAATCGGCGCCTTCGACTGGAGGGCAAGCTCCCGCATGAGCGACAGATCCGGCCCTTCCATGCGTCCCTCTCTCTCGATTGCGGTGACGAGAATAGCGGCGACTGGGAGCGAGCTCACTTCGTCGACGAAATCGACGACGTTCCGGAATGCGGTCTCGAGCCAGCCGCGCGTAACCAGCTGGCGCCCTTTTGTGTCCGCGGCGACGATGATTTTGTTCGGGTAACGGGCAACAGCTTCTTCGAGCCAGTCGCGATCCTCTATGGCCCGAGTGCCGAGGACGACCTCGGATGCGCCGGCGTCGAGCAGCTCCGCGATCGCTTCGAGATCGCGCACTCCACCGCCGATTTGCACCTTTAGTGTTCGTGCACCCACTTCCCTGTCAGCGATGGTGGCAGTCGCGAATGGTTCGGGTTTGAGCGTGGCCGCGCGGAGAATCGCTCTTACGACCTCGCGGTTCGATCCGCGTCCCGTCGCCGCATCGAGATCGACGACGTGAATGCGCTCGAACCCGAGCCGTTCCCAATTTGACGCGACCGCGAGCGGATCCTGAATGCGGACGCGCTCGTCGGCGTACGATCCTCCCACGAGTTGCACGCACGCTCCCTCGCGCAGGTCGATGGCGGGAATCACTCGCATCCGATTAGATCCTCGATCACCGCGTTTATGAATTCGCGCCCAGCGGACGAGCTCTTTTCAGGGTGGAACTGAACGCCCACGGTGTTGCCGCTGCGAACTATCGACGCGAATCTGGCGTGCTCGTGCGTCGTCCAGGCAAGGATCGGCGAGTGATCGACCGGCTCGCAGACGTAGGCGTTGGCGAAATACGCCGTCTGAAGATCGACGCCCGGCGTGTCACCGTTTCCGCGCCACTCGATGTCGTTCCAGCCCATGTGCGGCACCTTCGATGTAGTGAGGCGCGTCACGCAGCCGGGAATGAAGCCGACGCCTTGCCCCGGCGACTCCTCGCTCACATCGAACAGGAGCTGCATCCCCAGGCAGATGCCGAGACACGGCAGACCGTCCGCGAGGGCGGAGCGGATGTAGGATTGCTGGCCACGCATCGCGGCGGCGGCCGCGCCGAAAGCGCCAACACCTGGAAGTACCAGCGCGTCGGCCTTGGTCGCGGCGCGGATATCCGTCTCCACTGCGATGTAGCGGTCGTCCGCTGAGATTGCCTTCACCAGCGAGTGAAGATTGCCCGCACCGTAGTCGAAGATTGCGAGGCGCTTTGGGGCCGCTGCCTTTCCCGAAGTCGTAGCGCGCCGGGTCATGTCGCAGCCACCAGAGCATCGAAGCACGGCTGCATCATTTCCCACGGTCCGATCGCAACGCGGATCGCGTCGCCGATACCTGCGAGGCCGGGGAGCGCGCGCACGCGTATTCCGGCGCGCTCGAGCCGGCGCGACGCCGACGCGCAATCGCTGACCGGGATGAGCACGAAATTGCCCGACGATTCCAATGACGCGATGCCACGCCGCGCGAGCTCGACCCGGAGACGCGCGCGATTGACGACGACTTCGTTCACACGATCCGTGACCCAGTCCCGATCACTTTCAAGAGCTGCGATCGCCGCGCGTTGGGCTACCGCGCTGACCTTGTAAGGTCCGCGCGCCTTGAGCACTTCGGCGATCAGCTCGGGAGAGCCAACGCCGTAACCCACGCGCAACCCCGCCAGACCAAATGCCTTGGACATCGTGCGCGTGATCAGCACCGGCCGGCCAGTCGAGGCGAGGTCAACATAGCTCTCCCCACCGAACTCGACGTACGCCTGGTCGATGATCACGAGCCCACGCGCGCTCTCGACAATCCTTTCTATTGTTCGGCGCGGAATCACGCCGCCCGTCGGGTTGTTCGGCGAGCAAAGATAGGTGATCCGCGCGCTCGTCTCCAGCATTGCATCGACATCCACATCGAACGAACGGGTGAGCGGAATGGAAACGGGAGACAGTCCATTCGTGCGCGCGAACACCGGAATCATGCTGAACGACGGATCAGGAAGGCACAGCACTTCACCAGGCTCGGCGAAAGCTCTGATGGCTGAATCGAGCACATCATCCGAGCCACATCCACATGCGATCATCGCCGGTGACACACCGGCGTAGTCCGCCAGCGCCGGCGCGAGCGCAGGCTCGTACGCGACAGGATAGCGTGCGACGTCTTCTTCCCCGATCGACCCAAGCGCGCGCAGCGCAGCCGGCGGCGCACCCCACAGGTTGGTGTTGTCGCTCAGATCCATGCCACCCCGGCCCCGCGGCGCGGAGTAAAGCGCGATCCCGCGATAGCCCTCTCGCGCGAGAGCGTCGATGGCATCCGCCCCGCGATTCTCGCTGGTCGTCAACACTGGACGCTCCAGCCAAGCGCCGCGGCCGCGTGCCCGGGCAGACCTTCCGCATCAGCCAGAATTGCAGTGTCGACCGCCAGCCGCTGCGCGGCTTCTCTGGCCACGGTTTGGTAGGACGTCCAGCGAACGAAGTCGAGCGTGCCGAGTCCCGAATAGCTGCGCGCCAGACCACCTGTCGGTAGAACGTGGTTGCCGCCGGTGATGTAGTCGCCGAAAACCACCGACGACTCCTCCCCAACGAACACGCAGCCGGCATTCCTGATATCGGGCAGAACACGCCCCGCATCGGCTATCGCCAGGAGCAGGTGCTCCGGCGCAAACTCCGCGACGAACTCTACCGCCTCGGCAACGGAATCGGCGCGAAACAGTCCGCCGTTCTGCTCCAGCGCGCGGCGAACAACATCGGCGCGGGCGATTCCGTCGAGGCCCTCCTCTACGGCGTCGGCGATTGCAAGCGCGGTATGGTCATCGAGTGCAATGACCACGACGTTCGCGTCCACATCGTGCTCGGCCTGCGCCAGGACTTCGCGAGCGATTGTGCGCGCGCTGCAGCTTGCGTCACAAATCACCAACAGCTCGCTCGGTCCCGCGGGAGAATCAATCGCCACATCCCTGCTGACCTGGAGCTTCGCCTCTGCCACGTATGCGTTTCCCGGTCCGACGATCCTGTCGGCGCGCGGAACGCTCTCCGTTCCGTAGGCCATCGCCGCGATCGCCCCCGCCCCGCCAAGCGCGAACACGCGATCTACTCCGGCTATCTCGCACGCAGCAAGAACAACCGCGGCCGGATACCCGTCGCTTTGTGGCGGCGAGCAGAGAATGATCTCTGAAACGCCGGCGATCCGCGCCGGAATCCCCGCCATCAACACGCTGCTAGCGTAGGCGGCGCGGCCGCCCGGGGCGTAGATGCCAGCTCGCCGCAAAGGATCGGGGCGCCGACCCACCGTCACCCCCGGCTCGGTCTCGACTTCCACGGCCTGCGGCGGAGTCGCAGAATGGAAGGCCCGGATGTTCCGCGCCGCGCGCTCGAGTGCAGTCCGAAGTCGCGGATCGATCTCGTCGAATGCGCGCCTGCGAACCGCGGGCGAGACTTCGATCGCGTCGAGCGACACGCCGTCATAGATCCGCGCCATCTCGCGCAGCGCACGGTCGCCGTCCACGCGTACGCGTCGGACGATCGCCTCGGTATCCACGCGCACAGTCGTGCTCGTGCCGCCTTTCCTCGACAGGAGCGACACTCGCTCGCTCGCGGACAACGCACTCAAGCCGCCCGCGTATCTCCAGCTCGTTCTGTCGATAGTCTGTCTCATGGCATCAGTCGCTCCACCCGCGTGACGAGAATGCCGCTGGCGTCGAGCGCCTTGAGCGCCCCGATCGTCCGGAATACCGTCGCCGCATCCACCACCGCGTGCACCGCCACGCGATCGCCGCCGTTCAGAATGTCGATCACAGTCGGACCGTTGATGCCGGGAATGACTTTCTTAACCGCGTCGAGCGACTTACGAGGGACGTTCGCCATCAGGTATCTCTTTCCGCGCGCGCGCACGACGGAATCGAGCGCCATGACGAGCGAGTCGAGCGCTTCGCCCTTGGCCGCGTCGACGACGGCGTCGCATTTCGTGACGAGCTGTGCGCGCGAAGTGAGCAGCGTTCCGATCTCGCGGAGCCCGTTGACCCTTAGCGTCGAGCCCGTCGATGTGATGTCGACGATGACCTCGGCGATGCCCAACAGCGGGGCGATCTCTGCCGCCCCGGAGATAGGCACGATTTCAACATTCTGGTTGCGCGCCCGAAAAAACTCTCGCGCGACGTTGGGAAATGAAGTCGCTACTCGGGCGCCGACCGGGATGTCGTCGATGCTCCTGACGATGCTGTCCTCGCGCGCCGCGGCAATAAGCCGGCACTCGCCGAAGCCGAGATCGAGCCGCCGCTCGACGGGGCGCTTCGATTCGCAGACCAGGTCCCAGCCGGTGACGCCCACATCGGCCACTCCATCAGCGACGAACTCGGGAATATCCTGCGCCCGGACGAACAGCGCCTCGAATTCTCCGCCGAGCGATGCGGAGAGTGCGCGATCTCCCCTGGAGAGAACCGGAAGTCCGGCATCCCCGAAAAGCTCGCGCGTATCGTCGGCGAGACGTCCCTTGTTTGGCAGTGCGATCTTGAGCATGAGATGGGTGGTAGAAAACAAAAAGCCCGTCCAGAATGGGACGGGCAGCGGAGGAAGCTTTGTGAGTGGAGTCCGACTAGTCGACTATAGTCTGACCTGCACGCGCAAAAGCGCCCCGCGGCCCGTGAGGCCGTGGTGGCTGTGCGAATGGCGGAAGGAATTGAGCGTGGTCATTGATTCAATGGTAAACGGTGAGGCCGGAGCGCGCAACGGCGGCGTCGATGCTCTGGCGGCCAACAGAGGCTATCTCACATGCACCGCCACATTTACGATGCGCGGAGTCAGACCATAACGGATTTTGAGCTCCCCTGATTTCTCGGGAGTGTACTCGAAATCGTAGATCTCGCCCGACCCGAACTCGAGCGATGCCGGCCGCACTGTTGCCTGCGACGCCGGAAGATCCGCTCCATCCTTCGCTATGGCCCTCCACATGATCGGCTTGTCGCTTGCGTCGAGCAAGGCGATCTGCTCGACGTCGTCATTCTTGAGATTGAAGAGACGAAAACGATATTTCTTTCCAGCGGCCAGCGTGATCGGGTCAGGCAATGGCTTGCCGTTGAGAATTACTGGAGGTGGTGGCCCTGCAATCACGTTTCCCGGGGGCCCGCCATCGGCGATGAACAAAATACGATTGGTTTCGGGATCGAATTTTTCGCCTTTATTCAGCACGATGATGGGCGCATAGGCACCGGAGCCTATCTGAGTGGCCTCGTTGAAGTGCGAGTGATACATGAAGCTGCCGGCGCGCGGAGGCGTGAAGTGGACGGTCAGTGAATCACCCGGAGCGATCGACGGAATTCGATGATGTCCGGAGCCGCTCCATCCAGGCACGCCGTCGGGGTAGCTCTCCAGCTCGATTGCGTGCCAATGGATTGATGCGCGATCGATCCCGGCCTGATTGATGACCGTGATCGCCACTGGCTGGTCCCTTTCGAGTATCAGAGGAGATCCGGGAACCGGCAGCTTGATGCCGGGCCTGTCTTCCTTTGATCCCGCGACCACGAATGCGAAGCCAACCTTGTCCCCGTACTGATACGGCTGCGAGCGAAGAAAGACGCGTATCTTCCGTTCCGGTTCCACGGCCTTCGCAACTATCCCATTGGAAGCGACCGTGATTCCGAGCACGAGTCCGAACATTTGATGGGGGCGGTCCGACGGATGCATCCGCTCCATCTCGTGGTGTTCCATTCCACTCCGGGTGTCGAGAGAGACGCTCGATGAGAGATGGCCCGCCAGATGACAATGGATTATCCAGTTTCCGGGACGTGTCGGCGACCATGCCATCTGCATGGTGTGCCCTGGTGAAACGATCTCCGTAACCGCCATTCGCCGCTCATCGGCCGCAAAATAGTTGTCGGAGACTCCATCTCCTCTGGCATCGACCCGATAGTAAAACCCATGGAGATGCATCGGATGATAGACGCCGGTGAGATTGATCCACCTCCAGGTCGCTGAATCGCCCTGAGTCATGTCGATTCGCTCGGTGTGGGGCCACGACAGACCATTGATCACCATGGTAAACTTGCCCAGGCCGCTCGGGCTGACTCTGTCGAGCACGCCCCACCACGATATCAGGAACACCCGGTCTTTTTTCGCACCCGCGGCCTCGTCTACTATCAGCGCGCCATTCAGCTGGCTGTCCTCGTGGTACCGACCGAAGAAATTGCCTTCCAGGGTTTGGCCAGCGTAGTAATAAGTACCCGCCCGTTTCGGAGTGAACCGCACCTCTTTCGTCTCGCCCACTCCGATCTTGAGCGTGTCGCGCAATCCGCGATTGTCGCCGAGACCGAGAACGATCAGCGGCTTGTCGAGCGAGTTGTGCACTGTAGCATGCACCTCTGTGCCAACGACGACTCGAATAACGGGACCCGGAGTGGTCGGCGCCCTTCCTTCCTCGGCAAACGCGGCCGTTTCGACAGCCGTTCCCTTGGGACCTTCTGGATACCAGATGCCCGTGGTCGCATCGAGCCGGATGTCGAGAACGCCATTTTCGACTTTTCCCCCAGGCACCGTGTTGTCATTGGCTCGCATCACCGGCGTGGTCGCGGTCACGCGCTTCCCTGGATGGCCGTTTGAAGGATGCGGTAGGAAAATGCCGAGCGATGCGAGCAAACTGGAGAATAGCAGCACGGCTGATTGCATGTTCATCTCCGAGGGGACTGGCTGGCGGATCGAAGCGCTATCGCTACACGGAAGCTTTGATTCTGTCAACATTAAAGTTTGCCGGTTGCGCGGGCGGTGGGGAGAAGTCTTTTGGAGAGTTGAGAGTCGGGCAGCGCCAACCCGCCAAAAAGAACGGCCAACCGCGTAAGGCGCGACTGGCATCAAGAACGGAAGGTTCGACCGGATGCTTCGGATGACTCGGATTTAGCAGATCGCTCCTCTTGTGCGAAAGCGCGTCTTCGCCCGGCCGTATCTTTTTGGTGTTTGTACTAGCGCTTTGTGAGTGGTTCTTTGGATCCCGGCGGCAGTTCCCAAGAAATCCCGACCCCCCACGGAGAGCCCTAACGCCTCACGGAGCGATCCATTTGATCCGTGTCATCCGAAGCATCCGGACGAACCTTCGGTTCTTTTTGCCTGTCGATCCCGCGCAGTTAAGCTATTCCGCTCTTTTTGCCCGTTCGAGCGGCCTCCGTCGAATGGGACAAAACCAGCCGTGCCCGATATTGGCACTTAGCGGGTGATCTTCCGTAATTTTCACCGTCACCTGCCAACGAGGCCGCTACGCAACGGACTATAAGGATTCTCGGGGCCGCCTACCTTATAGTAGGATGCGCCCCCCAGGTGCGGCCCGCGCCCGAGTGGCGCTCTCTGTTCGACGGTCAGACTTTCGACGGCTGGCGCGGGCTCGGCTACGACAGCGTTCCCTCGGCGCATTGGAAGATCGAGAACGGAGCGATAAAAAAGATCGCCAACGGACAGGTTCCGCGAATGCCCGACGGTCAGCCCGCCGCGGGCGGCGACCTCATGACGCGCGACGTCTTCCGCGACTTCGAGCTGACGTTCGACTGGAAGATCAGCCGGGGCGGTAACAGTGGCGTGAAGTACAACGTGTCCGAGGATCTCTCGATGGCCAACGCCCCGAACCATGCTGCGCTCGGCTTCGAGTATCAGGTACTCGACGACAGCCTCGCCGAGGACAGGTTGATTCCGTCGCACCGCGCCGCCGGACTATACGATTTGATCCCACCGAACCCTGGCAAGATTCTCAGACCCGCCGGTGAGTGGAACGGCTCGAGGATCATCTTTCGCGGCAATCACGGCGAGCACTGGCTGAACGGGAGCAAAGTCGTGGAGTTCGATCTCGGAACTTCGGCCATGGATTCCGCGCTCGCGGCCAGCAAGTACCACAGCATTCCGAATTTCGCCGAGCGCCGCGCCGGCCACATCGTCTTGCAAGATCATGTCGACGAAGTGTATTACAGGAATATCAGGATTCGAATCCTGTAACACCGCGGGATAGGGAGCTGCGATGACACCCAGGGAATCGCTGGACCGCCGGGACTTTCTCAAGAAAACCTCCGCCGCCGGACTGGGCGCGTTCGCAGCTTCACGCGGCGCCGGTCCCCTTCTCGCCTTCGACGGCTGGCCCTCCGAGAAGATGGTGGTCGCCGTGATGGGACTGAACAGCCGCGGGATGGTCCACGCGCGATCGTTCGCGCGCGGCGCCAACACTACTCTCGCTTACCTGTGCGACGTCGATTCTACGGTTTTGGCGAAGTCACTGGCCGATGTGGTGCCGCTCCAAGCGACGCCCCCAAAAACCGTCACGGACTTTCGCCGGATTCTCGACGACAAGAGCGTCGACGCAATCGCGATTGCTACGCCCGACCACTGGCATGCGCCGGCCACGATTCTCGCGCTCGACGCGGGGAAGCACGTCTACGTCGAGAAGCCGAGTGGTCACGACCCGCGCGAGGACGAGCTGATCGTGGCCGCCGCGCGGAAGCACAACAAGCTGCACGTTCAGCTCGGCACCCAGGCCCGCTCCGGTCCGCACTTCATCGAAGTCAGACAAATGATTCGTGAAGGCGTCATCGGCGCTCCCTATCTCGCGCGCGCGTGGTACGCGAATACCCGGACGGGAATCGGAAAGGGTAAAGTGGTGCCCGTCCCGGCGAACCTCGACTACGAGCTGTGGCAAGGTCCCGCCCCGCGCACTCCCTACCGCGACAACATCATCCACTACAACTGGCACTGGTTCACCAACTGGGGAACCGGCGAGATCTGCAACAACGGCACGCACGAGATCGACGTCGCGCGGTGGATACTCGGCGTTGACTATCCGACGAGCGTCACGTCGACCGGGGGACGCTTTCACTACGCGGACGACTGGCAGTTCCCGGATACGCAGGAAGCGACTTTTGTCTTCGACGGCGAGAAGAGCATCATCTGGCAGGGTCAGAGCTGCAACGGGCTAACCGTCTACGACCGATCGCGCGGCACGGCGATACTCGGCACCAATGGCAGCGCGATAGTCGATCGGGATGGCTACGTCGTCTACGACCTCAAGAACAAGGTGGTGAAGGAATTCAAGGCTGCCGCACCGGGCGACGCGCTGAATACTGTGGGCGACGATTGGCTGACCCAGTACCATCTCGACAACTTCACGAGCGCCGTCCGCAGTGGAACCGCACTCACGGCTCCGATCGACGACGGCGCGAAGACGGGCATGCTCTGCCATCTCGGAACGATCGCGCAGCAGGTGGGACGCAAGCTCACGACCGATTCGACAAATGGCCACATAATCGGCGATGCCAGGGCGGCCGCGCGTTGGTCACGCGAGTACGATCCACGGTGGAGGCCAATAGTGTGAGCGTACCACGTCGAGGCTTTCTCAAACTAGCCGCGCTCGGCGCTGCCGGCACCGCGTTTCTCGAATCGGGCGCGACCAACGAGACACTCGCTGCCGATCGCGTTAGACACAGCTATGGAAGGGTGCAGAAGGCAGGCATAAAGCTCGGCGTCGCCAGCTACTCGCTGCGGAACTTTCCGCGCGAGAAGGCCATCGAGATGACGAAAGCGCTCGGCGTCCGGTACATCAACTTCAAGTCGGTGCACCTGCCTTACGACGCGCCGGCGGCGGAGATCGCGCTCGCGCGTCAGCAGCTCGCGGCGGCGGGACTCGAGCTTGTGGGTGGCGGAATGATCACCTTCGAGACCGATACCGATGACGGCGTGCGCAAGTATTTCGAATACGCAAAGGCTGCGGGAATGCCGCTGATGGTGAGCACCTGCAAGCCAGGCACGCTTCCGCGCATCGAAAAGTTCGTGAAGCAGTTCGACATCAAGGTTGCAATCCACAACCACGGTCCTGAGGACCCGGATTTTCCTTCGCCCTACGACGTCCTCCATGCGGTGAAAGGAATGGACCCGCGAATTGGATTGTGCATCGACTGGGGTCACACGACGCGCACCGGCACCGACGTGGTTCGCGCCGCGGCCGACGCCGGACAGCGGCTGCTCGACATGCACGCAAAGGATCTGCGCGATCTCAAGGTCGCGGAGAGCCAGTGCATCGTTGGCGAGGGGAAAATGCCGGTCCCGGAAATCTTCCGGCAGCTGGAGAAGATGCGGTACGGCGGGTTTGTGAATCTCGAGTACGAGATAGAGCCGGATGACCCGGTGCCGGGGATGAAGCAATCGTTCGCGTACATGCGCGGAACGATGGCAGGGATGGCGGCGCGAAAGGCGTAAGCGGCAACATCTGAGGCCTGACAACACGGGAGATAAACATTAGTTACGTTCAACGCTGCTGGGCGCGCGGCTATTCTACGCGCGCACACCAATCGACCGCGGCAGATTAGCCCAACACGATCCTACATAATGATTCCGACTGAGCCAGTTGGTAGCATTCCAAGACCCGTGGAGTTGATCGAGGCGGTGGAAGCGGGCAGCATCACCGATCCAAGTCTGGATCCGCTCTACGAATCAGCGATCAAGGATACGATTGAGCGCTTCGAGGCGACGGGATCACCCATCATCACGGATGGGGAGCAGCGGAAGTACCACAACTTCTGGACGTATTCGGTCCACGGCCTGCCCAACACCGCGCCGGACGGATTCAAGATTCCGTTTGCCGCCGGCCATGTTCGGAGGATGCCGCGTCTTACCGGTGGCCCCTTCCGGTACAAGCGTTACGCGTACAGCTATCTGGAAGTAGCGCTCCGCTACGCGAACCGCCCGCTCAAGCAGGCCGTAATCTCGCCCTCAGCCCTTAGCCTGATGTATCCCGCCGAGGAGATCCCGGGCTACTCGCGCGATGAGTTCATTGAAGATCTCCTGTCAGAGAACGAAAAAGAGATTCGCGGCTGTCTGAAAGCCGGAGCTGCCAAGGTTCAGATCGATTTCACGGAGGCGCGGCTGGCCATGAAGATCGATCCCTCAGGCGATCTGCTCGGCGCGTTCGTGGATCTCAACAATCTCGGCCTCGCCCGATTTACTGACGCCGAGCGCAAGGTGATCGGAGTCCACACCTGTCCGGGTGGCGACCGTGACTCGACTCACAGCGCCGAGGTCGATTACGCCGAGTTTCTGCCTGTGCTGTTTCAGTTGAACGTCGGGAGTTTCTGCATCGCGCTTTCCGGTGAGGAAGATCCCGCGCGCGTGTTGGGGATCATTCGCGACAATATCAGACCCAATCAACGCGCGTTCGTCGGCGTCGTTGCGCCGATAAATCCGCGCGTCGACACGCCCGAGGAGGTCCGCGACCGCGTTCTCGAGGCGGCCAAATACATTCCGGTCGAGCAGCTCGGAACAACCGACGACTGTGGCTACGCGCCGTTCAGCGACGATACCTCCACGAGCCGGGATACAGCTTTCGCCAAGATTCGCGCGCGCGTCGAGGGCACGGAGCTCGCCTCTCGCATCATTGCCGGCGGATAGGGTGGAGAGCGGCGAGGAGAAGGCTCTACAGACAGCGGCGCTCAGGAACGCCACCAGCATGGTCATGGCGCGCCGGCGCGCCGAGGAGGAGCGCGATCGCGCGCGCGCCGAGGCAGAGGCTGCTCGCGCGGAGCTGGAGACTCTCAACGGAATAGCGACCATTCTGGCGTCGCAGCTCGACGTTGAGACCATCGTGCAGACGGTAACCGATGCCGCCACGAAGCTCTCCGGCGCCCAATTCGGGGCGTTCTTCTACAACGTCGTCGACAGGCAGGGCGAAAAGCTGATGCTCTATACGCTGTCGGGAGCACCGCGAGAGGCGTTCGAGAACTTCGGACAACCGCGACCGACGCCGATCTTCGCGCCGACGTTTTACGGGACGGCGATCGTCCGCAGCGACGACATCACTAAGGATGAGCGATATGGACAGTGGGGTCCGCACCACGGCATGCCTCCCGGACATCTTCCCGTTCGCAGCTACCTCGCGGTGCCCGTGTCTTCCCGCGCGGGCGAAGTGATTGGCGGCCTGATCTTCGGACACCCGGAGGTTGGCGTCTTCGACGAGCGCGCCGAGCGACTCGTGACCGGCATTGCGGGTTGGGGCGCGATTTCCATGGACAACGCGCGACTCTACGAAGCCGAGCGCAGCGCGCGAGACGAGGCGGAGCTGGCGAACAAGGCCAAATCGGATTTCCTGGCCAACATGTCACACGAATTGCGAACGCCGCTCAATGCGATCGGCGGATACGCGGATCTTCTGGCCGGTGAGGTGCGGGGCCCCATCAATGATGTGCAGCGCGGAGATCTCGAGCGGATCAAGCGAAATCAGCACCACCTGCTGTCGTTGATAAACGACATTCTCAATTTCGCGAAGCTCGAGGCGGGCAGGGTTCAATTCGAGCCGATCGAGGTCTCGATGAACGAGACACTCGGACTGCTCGAGGAGCTGGTGGCGCCGCAGCTGGGCGAGAATAAGCTGCACTACGAGTACAAATGCTGCGACGCGAGCTTCACCGCGTATACAGACCCCGACCGCCTGCAGCAGATTCTGCTGAATCTTCTCTCCAACGCGATCAAGTTCACTCCACGGGGCGGCAAGGTCACCGTGACGTGCGGAGTGGTGGGTCGCCGGATGAATGTCACCGTGAGCGACACCGGTATCGGCATTCCGCCGGACAAGCTGGAAGGAATCTTCGAGCCTTTCGTTCAGCTCGCTCGCGGACAGACGATCGGTGTAGTTGGAACCGGACTTGGGCTCGCCATCAGCCGCGACCTGGCGCGCGCGATGGGTGCGGAGCTCTCAGTGGTCAGTGAGCTCGACGTGGGATCGACATTCACCCTTTCGCTGCCCCGCGAGAGAACTGACATCGATTAAGCGTGACGCCCATTTCACGCGGCTTTCACGGGCGGCGACCATCCGCCGACAAAGAATCGAGACTGCCTCCCGGGCAGTACGAGACGAGGGACTTTCCAGTGCTCGCGGCGGGCCCTACACCGCGCCTGGCGCTCGACAAATGGGATTTTACCCTGCGCAGCGCGACCAATAAAATCGCGCGCTGGACGTGGACCGAGTTTCTCGCGCTCCCGCGCGAGACGATCAAGACCGATATCCATTGCGTCACCAAGTGGTCCAAGTTCGGAACCGCTTGGGAGGGTATCTCGATCGATGCGATTCTCGCCGCCGCCGCCCCACAGGGAGTGGAGCCGTCGCCTTACGTGCTCGCGAAGTGCGATGGTGGTTATACCACAAACGTTCCACTCGCCGACCTTACGGGCGGGAAAGCGTGGATAGCCTTCTCGTACGACGCCAAACCGCTCGACCCGGAGCACGGCGGCCCCGCGCGATTGCTCGTCCCGCATCTCTACTTCTGGAAAAGTGCGAAATGGGTGCGCGAGCTCCGCATGATGGAGAACGACGCACCCGGTTTCTGGGAGTCCCTCGGCTACCACAACTACGGCGACCCCTGGCGCGAGCAGCGCTACAGCGGCGACGAGTGAGCGCCACCGCATCCGCGCCGCGCATCGTCTGGCGACTCGCCGCCGTCATCGAGGTGGTGTCGGAGACAGCGAGAGCGCGCACACTCTTTCTCAACGTTCCGGGCTGGCCCGGACACCGCGCCGGACAGCACGTCGACGTCCGGCTCACTGCTGAAGACGGGTATTCGACGGAGCGGAGCTACTCGATCGCATCCCCGCCGGAGGATTCCCGCATCGCGCTCACGATCGAGCGACTGGAAGATGGTGAAGTGTCGCCATACCTGGTCGACGAGCTTCGTGCCGGCGATCAGGTTGAGATCCGCGGCCCCATCGGTGGCTACTTTGTCTGGGACATTTCGCTGGGCGGACCACTTCTACTTGTGGCGGGTGGGTCCGGCATCGTGCCGTTGATGGCGATGCTGCGTCACCGAGATGCGGCATTCTCCAAATCCGGAATGGACGCCAGGCGTCGAGTCCCCGCCCGATTGTTGTACTCGTCGCGACGCTGGGATGAAGTGATATACCGCGACGAGCTGGCGGAGCTGGCAAAGAAAGACGCTACGCTCGAGGTCGTTCACACGCTGACACGCGTAGCACCGGATGACTGGAAGGGATTCACACGCAGAATCGATCGGCCGATGCTCGCGGAAGTGGCGTGGCCCACTACGGAAATGCCGAAGATATTCGTGTGCGGCCCAACCCCGTTGGTGGAGAGTGTATCCACCTCGCTCGTCGAGCTTGGGCATCAGCCGACGCTCGTAAAAACCGAGCGCTTCGGGCCGACGGGTGGCTCGAGTTAGCTGCGCCGCACGCTCGTCGGGACTCCACGGGCGGCGAGACCTACACGAAGCACCGCGTTCTACTTCTCGTCGATCTCGACGACCTGGCCGGATTTGATCGGTCCCGCCACAGGCTGCCGCCGGCCCGATGGCCAGGCGACCTCGATCGACGCCGCATTGTCCGCACCGCCCAGCCCGAAGTAAAGCGGTAGGTCGCTTTGCGACAGATACCCGGATTTCCCGTCCATGGGCTTGAGAATCCGCCGCCCGTCGGGCAGCACAACAGTCACCTGCGCGCCGAGGCCGTCACGGTTTGAGCGCGTGCCGCGCAGTCGAACTCTCAAAAAATTCACGTGGTGCCGCTGCGCGAGATCGCTCACGAGCACCTGCGGACGCCCGTTGAATTCGTTCGTCACGATGTCGACATCCCCGTCGCCATCCAGATCGAGCGCGATTGCCGAGCGCGTGCCGAGCGATGCCATCATCGTCAGGTGCTTCGCGCTGTCGAGCGAGCAGCCCAGCACCGGCGCGTCGGGCTTGGCGCAGGCGGAACACGCCGGATTGAAGGCGTCCATTCCGCCACAATCGAGCGTGTACCACACCTGTTGCGTCGCGCCACCCGCACGCGGCTCCACGCGCCCACCACGAATTCACTTGGCAGAAAGTGGCGACCACCCTCGTTGAGCAGCACGGAGTTGATCGCGTAGCGGTAGGGAAAATTCATCCCCGCCGCGATGAAGATATCATCCCAGCCGTCCGCATTCAGATCCTCCACACTCGGACCCCATGGCCAGTAAGTCTCGACGCCGAGCGAGTCGGAAACTTCCGCGAATTTCCCGCCGCCCCGATTCGCGAACAGCTCGTTGCCGAAGATGTAGGCGGCCTTCCCCCCCGGGAATCATCCCCGGCGCCACCGTCCCCGAATCCGCTTTGCGAGTCTCTGCTGTTATAGCTCGGGGGAAGGTAGGAGCGAAGGATCTGGGCTCGATATAGAGAGTGAAAGACACATCAACTCACGCGATCCGAGATGTCAGAAGCATAGAGGTTAGATCTGAGACGAAAACTCCGGGACCGTACGTCTCGCGTTACACAGACAAACAAATGCCGCTGCTCTTATCCGCCGAGGCCGGTCCTAGCGCAGTCGTCCGATATCTGGGATCTACGCTTCTGACATCTCGTATCCCGTGCTTAGCAGTTTTCAATTGTCCTCACTCCGCTCTGGCGCTAATGACCTCGGCCCTCCAACGTACTGTATGCCCGACCGCAAACCCCGCGACGACGAGCTCGATGCCTTCGGCCTCACCCACGCGGGCAAGGTACGTCCCACCAACCAGGATCACTTCCTCCTCGGCTCGCTCCGCCAGCGATTCAACCTGCGACAATCGAGTTTACCCGAGTTCGACCACCTTCCCATTGTCGAGGATCGCGTCGCGTCGCTCATCATGGTGGCGGACGGCGTCGGCGGAGGACAGAAGGGTGAGGACGCCAGCCAGCTCGCGGTCGAAGAGCTGACGCAGTACGTCAACGAGAGCGCGCGTTGCTACTACCACACCAGCAACAGCGATGAGAATTTCGTGCGCGATCTCGAGCAGGCGGCGCTCAAATGTCACCGCGCGGTAGTCGAGCGCGGCGCCTCGGACCCGGACTCCACCGGGATGGCGACTACGCTCACGCTAATGATCGTGATCTGGCCTTGGACCTACGTCCTCCAGGTCGGCGATTCCCGCTACTATGAGTTCACGGATGGCGCCCTCACCCAGATCTCGCGCGACCAGACGATGGCGCAGGAGCTCATCGACAGCGGCGTATTCGCCGCCGCGGTGCGCAACACTCCGCTGGCGAATGTCCTCTCCAGCTCCATTGGTGGATCGCAAACTGCGCCTGTGGTAAGTCGCGTGCCCACCACCTGGAATACGGTCCATCTCCTTTGCAGCGACGGTCTTACCAAGCACGTCTCCGATGACCGCATCGCCGACCGCCTGCGGGCAATGACGTCAGCACGCCAGGCGTGCGAGGAGCTGCTACAGGATGCCCTGGACGGCGGCGGTACGGACAATGTCACCATCTGTATCGGTCGGGCGGTAAAAAAGGACACCTGAAAATGGGATGGACCTTCGGCGATCTCGATGTGTACCAGTCGAGGATGTCAACGCCCGAGCTCCACGGTCCCGCCCCAACTTTTGAATTCACTGCCGCTGCCGCGGCGGAGTTTGAGCGCGCCCTCAGCTGCGCCATGAGTACCGAGTCTGCGTCGATGTGTGCGCTCGAAGCTGCCGCGTCCGACTGTGCCCGCGAGCTCGACGCGAGCGGCGCCACGCCGGAGGCGATGGTGGTGGCGATCAAGGCGCAGTTCCGTGCCGTGGCGCGAAAGAATATCTCCATCGCAGGGTCAACGATGCGGCTAGAAGACGACGTGCTCGCAAAGGTGGTGCGCTGGGCTATCATCGCGTATTTCGAGTCAGCCTCCACGCAGCCCGCCTGAACTTCAGCCCTCAGCCCTCAGCCCGCAGCCCTCGGCCGGTAATGTTCAGTTTGTTTTAGCCTCCCCGGCCGGTAGTTCAGTTTTTTGTGCCTTTACTTTTCCAGGCACCCGCCCTATGCTTGGCCCCGTGACCAACCCCAGCCTTACCGCGACCTATTACCTCGGCTTTTACGGATTTATCCGTTGGGGCCCCCGGTCGCGCGTGCTTTAGATCTCGACAGTCATAACGCAGACAGACCAGGGCCTCCGCAACACGGAGGCTTTTTTTTGTGCTCCCAAGGCCAAGCCGCATCCCAACCTTACTCCTGACAGTCATGCAGAAATCGAAAGCCCGCACCAACGGAACGAATCCGCGCAAATCCGCCGACGGTGACCCTCGAGCCCTGACGATGCGCGTAGCATTCCAGGGAGATCGCGGCGCCTACGCCGAGGGCGCAATCTCGGCGGTATGGCGCCATCCCGTCGAAAGAGTTCCCTGCTCAACGTTCGCCGGAGCAATCCGCGCGGTGATCTCTGGCGACGCCGATGCCTGCGTGATTCCAGTGGAGAATTCCATTGTCGGGCGAGTCGAGGCGGGATGGCAGGCGCTCGCGGCACACCCGGAGATGCGGAATATCGGCGAGGCGACCGTGCTGGTGCGTCACTGTCTGGTCGCGCCCAAAGGTGCGACCATCGAGGGGTTGCGAAGCGCAGCGAGCCATCCGGTCGCGCTTGCGCAGTGCACCCGATTCTTCGAGAGCCACCCATCGATCAAGGCGACCAAGGCGTTCGATACCGCCGGCGCCGCGCACGAGATCGCCGATGCCGGCGACCTGTCCCGTGCGGCGATCGCCAGCCAGGAGGCGGCCGAACGTTATGGGCTCTCGGTGCTGAAAGACGGAATCCAGGACCACACCGAGAACTACACGCGCTTCGTCGCCATGGTCCCACAGAACTCCCGCCTCTGGCGACGCACTCATGCGATTCGCGGCGCGACGTCCGTGGAAGAAGACAACCCGCGCCTGATCACTGAGGCGACGCGCGAGCTCCTCGAGACAATCGTGGAACGGAATTGGCTCGAGGTGGACGAGATAGTAAGCGTGCTCTTTACGGTGACCACCGATCTGAAATCCCACTTTCCCGCGGTAGCGGCTCGCGAGATGGGCTGGGTCGGCGTACCGCTGCTCTGCGCGAGCGAGATTCCGGTGAAAGGTTCGCTCCCGCGCTGCCTGCGAACACTCGTACAGGTCGAGCTTCGGGCGCCGAGGCCTCTCGATACTCACGTGTACCTGCGCGACGCGGTTACCCTGAGGCCGGACGTCACCTCGCGGACCTGAGAACCTAAACTACCAAGACCCGATGGGAGAAGTCAGAGGCGTAGATCGTAGTTTTCGGACAACTGCGCCAGGACCGCCCTCGTGCTCTGCAGTTCGATTTGTCAAGAGGAACGATTGTCGCAGAGGAATCCGTTAACTCCGTCCCAAAGACCACAACTCTGACGCCAATGAAATCCCAGGTGCCGCTCGCAATCGCCACGCTCGTTCTGTCGCTCGCCGACTGCTCCAAGTCCGAGCCCGCCAAAGTCGATACGGCGGAAGTCATCAGCAATGTTGGACCGCCAAGGGGGAACATCGTGGCCAATACATCCTCGCCTGCTACGCTTACGGTGACGTCGACCGCATTCAGTCCCAACGGCTCCATGCCGGTCAAGTACACCTGCGAAGGCCCTGGCGTCTCGCCGCCGGTCGAGTTGGGTGGCATTCCGGGCGGCGCCAAAAGCATCGTCCTCATCGTCGAAGATCCGGACGCTCCCGATCCGGCCAAGCCGACCCGCATCGTCTCACATTGGGTGACGTATAACATCCCTCCCAATACTTCGAGTTTGGCCGAGAACGCTTCCAAATCGGGATTGCCGGCGGGAGCCGAGCAGGGCTTGAACGAGCGAAACGCCGTCGGCTACATGGGGCCGTGTCCTCCCATCGGAAGGCATCGCTACTTCTTCAAGGCTTTCGCGCTCGACACCGTGCTCACCGGCCTCAACAAGCCGAAGAAGTCGGACGTCGAAGCGGCAATGAAGGGGCACGTCGTGGGCAGCGGCGAGCTGGTCGGCACTTACCAGAAGACGAAAAAATAAACAGTGAAAGGGATGAGATTGCGATGACACCAGGATTGGACGACGAGTGCCCGATGGCGGGCGTTCTCGCTACCCGCCTGCGGGAATCGAAGCGCGAGCTGACCACCCAGTGGCTTGGGCGGATCGCCAATCGAATCACGCTGGACAAGAATCAGATCTTCCCGACCGAAGAGCTGCTGAATCACGTGCCGCTCCTCATCGAAGGTGTCGCGGACTACGTAGAGAACCCCGCGGCGGAAATTGGCGTTGACATGCCCGTCGTCGCCAAAGCGATGGAGCTCGGCACGCTGCGCCACCAGCAGGGCTTCGATGCCTACGAGATCCTCAAGGAATACGAGTTCCTCGGCGGGATTCTCTTCACCTTCTTCGCGCGCATCGTCGAAGAAATCGAGGAGCCGTGCGAGAAGGGGGAGCTGATGGCGTGCGGATTCCGGCTCTATCGCGCGGTCACGATCATCCAGCAGTCGACGATGGGACATTTTCTTCTGCTGGCCGACAAGAACGTGAGCGAACGTGAGGAAAGGCTTCGCGGCGTCAACCGCGTGATCTCCCACGAGATCAAGAACCGAATCGGCGCTGTGCTTGGCGCAAGCAGTGTTCTGCAGGAAGTTCCCGACATCGCCACGCCGAAGCGCCTGGAGCTGGTTGAGATCATCGGCAGAAACGCGCGGGAAATGCGCAACACCGTGGACAACGTGCTGGCGCTCTCGCGAACGGAAGCAGACGATGTCCGCCATCACCGGCACGTCATGCTGGGAGAGGCCGTGAGGGAGGCCGCCCGTCAGGTGCGCGAAGCCGCCCAATCCGCGAACATCGACATCCGCATTAAACCCGAGATGCCGGAGATCGAGGTAAGCGCGGCGGTCATCGAGCTATGCGTCAAGAATTATCTGTCGAACGCCATCAAGTACGCCGATCCGGCGAAGAGCAAGCGAACGGTCGAGATCACCGGATCGATCGAAACCGCGGAGTCCGGAGGGCGAGAGATCGTCGTGCGGGTTCGCGACAACGGCATCGGCGTTCCGCTGGAGAAACGCGAGCACCTCTTCGAGCGGTTCTTTCGCGCGCATGAAAGCACGTCGAAAGCCGAGGGAACCGGCCTGGGTCTCAGCATCGTGCGTGAAACCGCCGAATCTCAGGGGGGACGCGCGTGGGCCGAGTATCCCGAGCAGGGAGGATCGGTATTCGCGATTTCGCTTCCGCTGCATAGAGAGCCCGACGCGCCGGAAACGCGTCGCGGTGCGGCACCCGACCCTGGCTCAGAGTGATGGCGCTGCCGATTTAAAGGCCCGCGCAATAGTCTCCTGCGCTTCAGCCTGGATTCTCTTCAGGTGGTCCGCGCCCCTGAAGCTTTCCGCGTAAAGCTTGTAGATGTCCTCAGTTCCCGACGGCCTCGCGGCGAACCACCCGTTCTCGGCAACGACCTTCAATCCACCGATAGGATCCGTCGTACCCGGCGCCGTCGTCAGCATGCTGACGATTTTCTCGCCTGCAAGCTCGGATACGTCGACATCCTTCGGCGATAATTTCGCCAGTACTTTTTTCTGCTCGGCAGTGGCGGGCGCGTCGATACGCTCATACACGGGATCTCCGAATTCGCGGGTGAGACCCTTGTAGAGCTCCCCGGGATCCTTACCGGTGACCGCCGTCATCTCGGCCGACAGCAGTCCCATGATGATTCCATCTTTGTCCGTCGTCCATACCTTGCCATCGCGCCGCAGGAACGACGCGCCCGCGCTCTCCTCACCGCCGAATCCGATGGAGCTGGTGAGGAGCCCATCGACGAACCATTTGAAACCCACGGGCACTTCGTTGAGTGGACGCTTGAGTCGCGCGGTGACGCGGTCGATCATGCTGCTGCTCACCACTGTCTTGCCCACTCCCGCCGCACTCGGCCAATCCGGCCGGTGCGTGAACAGATAGTCTATCGAGACGGCGAGGTAGTGATTGGGGTTGAGAAGTCCGCTGCTCTTAGCGACGATGCCGTGCCGGTCGTGATCGGTGTCGCACGCCCACGCGACGTCGAATCGATCCTTGAGCGCGATCAACCGTTGCATCGCATACGGCGACGAGCAGTCCATGCGAATTTTCCCATCCCAGTCGACCGTCATGAACCGGAAGGTCGCATCGACGACTTCACTCACCACCGTCAGAGGGATCTTGTACCTGTCGGCGATCCTCCCCCAGTAATACACACCCGCACCACCCAGCGGGTCGACGCCGATTGTGAGCCGGGCGGAACGAATGGCGTCGAAATCGATTACGGCGCCAAGATCGTCGATGTATTCGGCCATGTAGCTGTGGCGGTGCGTGGTCGGAGCGCTCCTGGCCTTGGCGAACGGAATCCGCCGCACCGATTTCAGACCTTCCGCGAGGAAGTCGTTCGCCTTGTTCTGGATCCAGGTGGTGATCTCTGAATCGGCTGGACCGCCGTTGGGCGGGTTGTACTTGAACCCGCCGTCTTCGGGCGGGTTGTGCGACGGCGTGACGACGATTCCGTCGGCGAGCCCGGTCTTTCGGTCGCGGTTGTATGCGAGAATGGCGTGCGACACAACCGGCGTCGGCGTGAATCCGTCCTGCTCGTCGATCATCACGTCGACGCCGTTGGCCGCGAGCACCTCGAGCGCGGATGCGAACGCAGGCTCGGAGAGGGCGTGGGTGTCGATGCCGATGAAGAGCGGGCCGTCGATTCCCTTCTGTTGGCGGTAAAGACAGATCGCCTGGGTGATGGCGAGGATATGCTCTTCGTTGAATGAGCAGTCAAGGGAAGTGCCGCGGTGGCCCGACGTGCCGAAGGTGACCTCCTGGGCGGCGACGCCCGGGTTGGGCTCGAGCGCGTAGTACGCAGTCACCAGGCGCGGAATGTTCGCCAGTATTGATTCGGGCGCGGGCTTGCCGGCAAGCGGGCTAATTCTCATTTCACCTCCTGAGCTTCCAATCTAACGAAGGCGTTCACGGGTTTTGGGCACCCTCATTGCTTAATAGGGTCCCACACATTCATGACGGAGCCTCAGATGGGAACCCTTCAACGGACACTACGAATTCTCACCGTGAGCGGCGCGCTCCTCACGGTAGGCGCGTGCAACGGCGGCCTTGGCAACATCCTCGGCGGCGTGCTGGGGGGAGGTTCGCAGCAGCAGCAACAGTCCGGACAGCTGCAGGGAGTCGTGCGTGGAGTCGACGCGCGCAACCAGCAGATCAACGTCCAGGATAACAACAGCGGCCAGAGCTACTGGGTGCAGTACGACAATCGCACACAGGTGGTCTACCGGAATCAGTCGTATCCGCCCACCTCGATTCGTCAGGGCGATAACGTGACCGCGCGTATCCAGAACAACGGCAACAACGCCTACTACGCGGACTACATCCAGATCAACTAGCGGACAACCGGCCCTTGTGAGAGGCAAGGGCCGTCAGCTCCCACACTCTGGGAGCGACGCTAACTGTGTCCGAGGTGGGAGAGGGCATGGAGTCAGGCCTCAGAGCTGAGGGCGCCGGCTTCATTGCCCTGGCGTGGGCCTTTGTCACACCGGCTCGGCTGCAGCCATCCGCAGCGAGAAGGGTGATCAAAAGCGCGATCGAAACGTTGCGAGCGGTGTTGTTCATCTTACTCCCCCGAGATGGTGTGGCGCCGGAGTGCATAAAATCCAGGCGCTCGGACTGGGATGCACCATAACCGGCAGCGTCAGAACATCGTCACACCGACGTTCTTAGCGCAGTTGTCCGGCACCCACTAGCTGGCCTCTGAGCTCTCGCCTCGCGTTCTTTGCAGTTGCTGATGACGGTTCTTTGCGGCTTCTGAATCCGAACAAAACGGGGGCCGTCCCAGGACGACCCCCGTTTCGTTTCAGTCTTGCGGCCCGCGCTTAGTCGTTGCCGTCGTGCCCACCATGGTCGTCGACGCCCGACTCGTGGTCGTCTTCGAAAGCATGGAACGAGCGGCGGATGTTGTCCTCGATTCTGGAGAGCGCGCTACTCCCTGCCGTCGCAGTGCGCGGATCGATAGCGGCGCCCGCGCTGTCCAGGAACCACGTCGCCACATCGATGCTGACCGTCGCATTGGTGGTCGTCGCATCTATGACGAGCGGGGGATCAAACATCATCTCCAGACCGCTGCGCACTGCGGACGTGAAGACGAAAGCCGTTCCCTTGAACGTGCCTTCGACCCTGACGCTCTTTCCAAGCAGCGTTGGGTTAGCGGTGCTGAACGCGCTGGCACCGTCGCGGGCGGGCTCCAGCTTTGCTTCCAGCTTCGAGTATGTGCCAGCCGAGAGCGGAACGTTGATCGCCGTCGCGAGCGTCGCGTCGAGCGGGATGTCGACCAGCACCGGATTGCGCGACACGTCCTCGCACTCCGTACCGGCTTCGCCGTGATCGCCGGAGCCGTCGTCGGTGGCTTCGATCTCCGCGACACAGCTGCTGGTTTCCGACTCATTGAGCTCGATCTTGTCCAGCACCAGCTGGACCTTTGTGAGCACGAGATCTCCCGCCGGTCCAACCGCGAGATCGGATTTCAGCACCGAGCTCGAGGATGCTGGCGTTGAGGAGACGTTGCTGGTAAACGAGAGCTTTACCGGGTGCAGATTGGCACCGGTAACGTCGCTCGAGCACGCTGCAATCGCGCTTGCCAGTATGAAGCTCGCCAGGGGCTTGAGATGGTGTACTGTCATTTTTCCTCCGTTGTCGTGTCGCAGCCGACGTTAATCGTCGCTGGGCAGGGGTCAATACATCGCCGGGAGCAAGAGATACTCGGTGCACTCTTCACCCGGCCTCGTATCAAAGACACCCATCTCACAGCCCCAGGCACGCACCAAAAGGCGAAGGATGTTTTTTGACGGGCGAATGACGTGGCTTTGGGGGTTCAGCGCGGCACGGCCAACTAGCCCTCAACTGGCGGAGCGTGACTGCAAAGCACGCGATCCGAGATGTCAGAGGCATAGATGACAGATCTCAGACAACTACGTCCGGACCTTCTGTCCCGCCGCTCTTGGACGATTTGCGGCTTAAATGGCGCAGGAGGCCGTGCATCATCTTTCGCACTTCGATGGTCTGGGCAGAAAGAGTGGCGAAATCGCTGACACTGATCAGTTGAAGGTCACGGGTGATGATCAGGTGGTATTCCAGCTCAGATGCGGAATTGAGAGCTATGCGGATGAACCTCCCGAATTCCAGTGTGGTCCGCTGGCCATTCCCTTCGACGATGTTCGTCGGGATAGACATCGATGCGCGGATCAGCTGGCTTCGAAGCCCCGCGTAATTCGGCCCTCGAATCGCTATGGCAACCCGGTGCACGTTGAGCACAAGAGCGTGCGCCTTCCGCCAGACCTCGAGCTTCTTGAAGTCGCTCATGTCTAAGTGAGCAAGGTCCCGCCACCATAGGCAACATCGATGCACTACCAACCATACCCCAATTCCCCGAAGAGAACGGTCCCAGAGCAGTTGTCCGAGATCTGAGATCTATGCCTCTGACATCTCGGATCGCGTGCCTTGCAGTTAAAGAAGCGGCACGCCTATTCTCTCCCCACTCACAGCATCAAAGAAGTGCGCCTTCTCCAACTCGAACGCCAGAAAAATCTTCGACCCAATCGCCGGCAGCGCCTGCGGCGCCACTCGCGCGGTCACATCGTGCCGGCCCGCGCTCGCGTATATGAACGTCTCGTTCCCCAGAGACTCGACGAGATCGAGCCGCGCCGATGCGGTCGCTGCCGCTGACGTCGGTCCCGCAACCACAGTCACGTCCTCGGGCCTGATCCCCATCGTGATCGCCCTCCCTCTCGCCCCTACCAACCGCGCCGCGACCGACTGGGGCAAATCGATCTGCCATTCGCCGCCCTCCGCGACGAATCTCTCCGGCCCGCTCCCCTCGACGGTTCCGTTCGCGAAGTTCATCGCCGGATTCCCGATGAATCCCGCGACGAACCTGTTCTTCGGCTTCTCGTACAGGTTGATCGGCGTGTCGATCTGCATCACGTGCCCCTTGTTCATCACCACGATCCTGTCGCCGAGCGTCATCGCCTCCACCTGATCGTGCGTGACGTAGATCATCGTGACCTTGAGCTCCTGGTGCAGGCGCGCGATCTCGCGGCGCATCGACACACGCATCTGCGCGTCGAGATTCGACAGCGGCTCGTCGAACAGAAAAACCTGCGGCTGCCTCACGATCGCTCGGCCCAGCGCGACACGCTGGCGCTGCCCGCCGGACAGCTGACGGGGCTTCCTGCCGAGATATTCCTCCAGCCCGAGGGTGGTCGCGGCGTCCTGCACCCGTTTTGTGATTTCCGCGGCCGGCATGTTCCTGAGCTTGAGCGCGAAGCCGAGGTTTTCCCCGACGGTCATGTGCGGGTAGAGTGCGTAGTTCTGGAAAACCATCGCGATGTCGCGTTCTTTGGGCGGAACGTCGTTCACGACGCGATCGCCTATCCTGATGGTGCCCGCGCTGATCGACTCGAGTCCCGCGATCATCCGAAGCGTCGTGCTCTTGCCGCAACCCGATGGCCCAACAAGTACGACGAATTCGCCATCTTTTACCTCGAGATTGACGTCGTGGACGGCAACCTGCTCAACCCCCTCATGGTAAATTTTTCTGACCCCACTAAGCGTTACTCCCGCCATTGCGTCTCTCCATAGGTAGCCTTTGCCCCTTTACGCCCGTATGAAAGCTGCCGAGCTCCACGATGACCTATAAATTCCCCGACGCCTTTTTGTGGGGCGCAGCAACGTCTGCCTACCAGATAGAAGGCTCCCCGACCGCCGACGGCGCCGGACGCAGCTTCTGGCACCGCTTCTCGCACACGCCCGGGAACACCCACCTGGACCAGACGGGCGACATCGCCTGCGACCACTACCGACGCTTCAAGGGCGACGTCGCGCTGATGAGTGAGCTGGGATTGAACGCGTACCGGTTCAGCATCGCGTGGGGTCGCATCTATCCCGAAGGAACCGGCCGCATCAACAAGAAGGGAATCGACTTCTACTCGAGACTCGTCGACGAGCTGCTGAAAAAAGGAATCAAGCCAAGCGCGACGCTTTACCACTGGGATCTGCCCGAAGCACTCGACGACCGCGGCGGCTGGCTCAACCGCGATATCGCCGACTGGTTCGGCGACTATGCGACGACGATGTTCGACGCGCTGGGCGACAGAGTCGAGATGTGGTCGACCCTCAACGAGCCGTGGGTGGTGATGGATGGCGGATACCTGTTCGGCCTGCTCGCGCCCGGACACTCCAATCTCTTCGAGGCGCCGGTCGTCACGCACAACCTGCTTCGCTCCCACGGAGCCGCCGTCGAAAGATTCCGCGCCAGCAGCGCGGGAAAGAAGGGCAAAGTCGGACTCGTGGTGAACCTGGAGCCCAAATATCCGGCGACGCAGTCGCGGGAGGATCTGGAGACGGTGCGACGCACCGACGCGTACATGAATCGCCAATACCTCGATCCGGTCTTTCTCGGCAAGTATCCGGACGAGATGCGCGACATCTTCGGCGAAGCGTGGCCCGACTGGCCCGCCGACGACATGCGTCTCATCAAGCAGCCGATCGATTTTCTGGGGATCAACTACTACACGAGAAAGGTCGAGCGCTACGACGCCGAAATTTTGCCGCTCAGAGCGAAAGCCGTCCCACAATTGGACGCGACCGAAACGCAGACGAGCTGGGAGGTCTACCCGGAGGCGCTCACCAAAATTCTTCTGTGGGCCAGGGAGCGTTACGGAAAACTCCCCACTTACATCACGGAAAACGGTGCCGCGTTCTACGATCCGCCGCACACGCTCGATGGGAAGATCGAAGATCCACTCCGCATCGATTACTACCGTCAACACCTGCGCGCCGCCCACGATGCAATGAAGAAAGGCGTCGACCTGCGTGGCTACTTTGCCTGGTCCCTTCTCGACAACTACGAGTGGTCGCACGGCTACTCGAAACGCTTCGGCCTCGTGCACGTTGACTACGCGACCCAGCAGCGCACGATCAAGTCGAGCGGCCGCTACTACGCCGATGTGATCCGGACCCGGGGCGGAGCGCTGTCGAAATAGGCCCGCCCCCTCGCCGACCAGGAACGGAGACCTGTCCGAAGCGGGTGCGGCGCTCATCGCCCGTACCGGATGGTCACGATCGCGGGCAATTTCCTCACCCGAACCTCCGATCCGCTGACCGCCGCTGGTACGCCATCGATCGCGGCCGATAGAATCGGCAAAGAGAGCGGGCTGAAGATCACCACGCCGCCAGGCGGCATCTTGATGCCAGAGCGCAGATTCACGGTCACGGCATTCCCAAACGCGCGCATATCGTAATTCAGCGGACCGTACATCGTGCTGAGATTCGCGACGCGCACACCAGGATCCTGCTTCACCCAATCGTCCTTCACCCCCGCGCCGATAACGAGCGAGCTGTCGCTCTCGCGCTCGTACGCGAGCATGTCGAGAAAGCTCCTGATATAGTCGCTGCCCACCCAGGTGTGCGGCATGTCCCCTATGAACTTCGGCGTCTTTGGATCGCGGTACACCACCTCCGCCCACTGATGCCACTCGGCCGGCCGCTGCCCCGTGAAAAAGAAATCGAGCAGCTCGTGCGCTCTGGCGCGTTGGCCCAACTGGACCATAGTCCCTACCGTGCGCAGCTCGTACGGCGTGTATGCATCCCACGACCTGATGCCCGCCGCTCGCTGGCGTGCTTCCTGGTAGTACCGCTCGAACGTACGCATCAGCAGTGGACCGGGTAGTCTTCCGGCCTCGCCCACCGGCGATACCGCGATCGTCGTCGACGTCGGATCGAAATCCGCCAGCTCCACCGAGCCCGGGATGTAATCGATGTGCCGTGATATTAAAACCGCTTTGATCGACTCGAACAGATTAGTCCGGAAGCTATTCCGAATGCCCGCGAGCTTTCCCGCCTCCGGCTTGTCGAGCGTCTGAGCGATAAACGCGGCGTCCTTGAACCCACGCAACGCAAAGAAATCATCCCAGTAGGAATGCACTGGCTTCGCGCTGTAGCCCTCGTGAGATATGGACTGCGGCAGCAATCCGTAAAACACCTTGTTGGCGCCAACTGTGTACTGATCAGTCATCCTTTCGTGGCGCAGCGAATCCATGTACATCGCCGCACTCAGGACGTGCGGCCACATCTTCTCCAGCTCCGCCTTGTCTCCCGTATGCCGGTAGTACTCGGCCACCAGATAAATAAACTCGCCGTGGCTGTCGTTCTCCGGAACCGGCGTCGCCCCGTGCTCGTCGACGCAGCACGGCACCTTGCCGTTGTCGTACTGGAAGGGCGCGTACCAGTCGATGAATTCCTTGACGTCGGCGGCATGACCGAGCCTGAGCAGCGCGGTTGAAGTAAGGGATCCGTCGCGGATCCACGATCGCGAATAGCTCCGCGAGCCGGGCTGGATCGCGGCACCATCACGGTTGATCAGGATGTCGGCCAGCTGCGTGCGCATCGTTTGCGTGTACCGCGATGCCGATGGCGGAAGAGTGATCGTCACCCGTCCGAGCTTTTCGCGCCATTCCCCCCGAACCCTCTCGAGCTGCGCGTCCACCGACTGGCCCGGATTCAGATCCCCACCATGCAGAGGAACCGCGATGTCGATTGGCGACGACGTCGACCGCGCCGCGACCTGTAGCTGATAGGAAAACGCAGCCGATGCGTGCGCCGCCGGATCCTGCACCACGACCGACGTCGGAAGCTTCCCTGCCCGCAACCAGTCCACCACGCTTCCATCGAAGAATCCCACCGCCCCGAACCCGCTCGGCGATGCCAACGAGCGGACGTACATGTCCGCGACCTTTGCGGTAGATCCTTGTACTGAGATCGCCGCGATGTCTGCAGCACCGCCGGGACGATTGAGGAACTGCCAGGGAGGATTCACCTGCAGGGGCCGGATGGCGAGATACAGCGTCAGCTTCCTCGATCGAGTCGAGTTGTTGATAATGCGGTAGCGCGCGTACAACACCGATGAATCGACCGGGCCCGCGACGAACGGCGTGATGCTGAGATCGAGATCCTTCGCGCTCCACATCACCTGTGGCAGCGGCAGCGCCTCCGGATTCGCGGCGACGGAAGTCTTCACGTCGTTCCAGGTAAGCAGCTTTCCGTCCGCGTACAAAAAGGGCTCGATCGAGAACTTTCCGCGCCCCACCTCGAGCATCCCCTCTTCATTAACCAACGCCTCGGCGCTGTCGCGGTCGACGCCAAGTACGGTCCAGTAGGACTGTTCGCTGGAGAGATAGCGCGGGTAGCTGCCTCGCGGCGCGTCCTTCGCCATCGCGAAAAAGAGATCGTTCTCGGTCGTCGCCCAGTCGATCGGCTTGACACCTATCTCGCGGATGCCGAAGCCGTCCGACCCTTCGGGGTTGGTAAGCACGATCCTGAGTGAGCGCGCGTCCCCGCCGTTCGGAATCTGGATGTAGTCGCGGGGCTGCGGAACCGGCGCCACGAACGACCTCTTCACGCTGTAAAGATCGGTCCACGCCAAGCCGTCCCTCGATGCCCGGAGCGTGTAGGACATCGATCGCCGTCCCGGCTCCCAGTCGATCACCACGCCGCCAAACTCACGGCGCTTGAGAAAGTCCATGTCGATGCTGTCGGTCATGGTGCCC